>JBJXFY010000317.1:0-14226 GCA_046155815.1 Limisphaerales bacterium
TTCTTCACGAAGCGCGGGTCGAGATCAATGAAGTAGCAGGAGCTGCCGCGGACGTTCGCGAGATGCTCGATGGCGAGGCGGAGCCGGCGCGGGCCGGTGGGGCCCATCATCAGCCACGCGCCGCCGCGGGGGAAATGCTCGTCGCTGATTTTGTCGCTGAACTCGGAGTAATCCACCTTGTAGTCGTTCCAGCCGATACGCTGCTTGGGCATGCCGGTGGTGCCGCCGGTCTCGAAGATGTTGTAGGGCTTCCCCTTGAACTGGGCCGGTACCCAGACTTCGGGCTGGAGGTCGCGCAGCGACTCGTCCTGGAAGTGGGGGAACTTCAGCACGTCGTCGAAGCTTTGGATTTCCTTGCGCGGATCCCAGTTCTTCGCGGCCCAGTCCAGCCAGTACGGGCAGCCGGTCCCAGGGCTGAAGTGCCAGTGGATGATCTCGCGCAGGTGGGCGCTGAGCTGGTCCCTGGCCTGCTGGACGGCCTCGGGGGAGACGGTGGGGATGGGCATGTTGGGGAGGGGCGATGAAATCAGCAAAGGGGAGAAACCACGGCAGGACACGGGGGAACGCGAAGGCGTCCCGTGGCGCGGCGGGAAGCGGAGCGCCACGCCCAGCCGGCGCCATGCCGGGGGCCTTCGCGTTGCTTCGTGTCCATTCGGTGTTGGAACCGGCGGGGCCGCGCGCGCATTGCTACGCAGACGTAGCATCATCCCGGCACGGTGCAAAGTCCGGAGCGCGGGCGCGGCCCCGGCGCCGGGCGGCGGCCGGTCGGGCCGTTCAGCGCCGGGCCTCCCGCAGGAGCCAGCCGGAGACCTTCTCCAGCGCGGCGGGGGCGAAGGTCTCCTCGATCTGCCCATATTCGGCCACCGCGCCGGTGGTGCAGGTCTGGAAGAGATGGTTCAGGCCGGGGAACTCCAAGGTCTCCACGTGCGGGTTGCCGCCGGCCTTCAGCGCGGATGCGATGGCCTCGAGATTCGCCCTGGCCGCGACCTGCAGGTCCTTCTCGCCATTGACCGCCAGCACGGGGCACTGCACCTGGCGCAACGTCGGCCGCGGATCGTACCCGAGCAGCTTCCGAAACCACGGCGTCAGCACGGTCTGCAACTGACCCTCCAGCATGGCGTCATTCACGCCCAGCGCGTGGCGCTGCCCGTCCGTCAGCCCGGCCATCTGGCCTTGAAGGAGATCGCGCAGCTTCCGCTCCAGCTCCGGACGGGCGAGGTCCTCCCTGAGCAGGGTGAAGACGGCTTTCTGCGTTTCGGCGCTTTTTTGCAGCATGTCAGTATCCGCCCCCATCACGCGGGCAATGTCCTGTCCCTGGCGCACGAGCAGCTCCTCCACCGGAACGCCGACCCCGGCGAGCAGCACCAGGAACGCGACGTCCTCGGGCCGCTGCACGGCCGCCAGCGGCGCGACGATGCCGCCTTCGCTGTGGCCCACGAGGCCGAGGCGCTTCGGATCAATCTCCCTCCGCGTCTTCAACCAGGTCACGGCCGCAAGCGCATCGGCCGTGAAGTCCTCATGCGTGGCCATGGCAAAGCTCCCGCTGGACCCGCCCACGCCGCGGTCGTCGTAGCGCAGCACCGCGATGCCCTGCCGGGTGAGATGGTCCGCCAGCACCAGGAAGGGCCGGTGGCCCATGATCGCCTCGTCCCGGTCCTGCGGCCCCGAGCCGCTGAGGAGCACCACGGCCGGATGCGGACCCGCGCCGCGCGGCAGGGTGAGTGTTCCCGACAAAGTCACTCCCGCGCCGCCGCCGGAAAAACTCACTTCCTCCTCGTTGTAGGGATAGGGCTTCCCCGGCTCCTGCGGTCGGCTGAAGCCAGGCGCCTTCGCGAGGCGCTTGAAGATGAGCGGCAGCTTGCCGCCGCCCTGCCGCCATTCACCGGCGATCTCCGAGCCGTCGGCGCTGAGCTTCCCGTCGAACGTGCCCCCGACGCTTTGCGCCTCGATCCGCACCGCGCCGTCCTTCTCGGACAGCAGGGTGATCGGAATGCGGGCCCCACCTTGATCCACGCTGAGGATCACGCCGCCCAGCGCTCCGGCGGCGTCGGTGATGTCGAGCACCAGCCGGAGCTCGATCACCGGCGTCGGCTTGAGCGATCCCTGCCAGTGGCCGGCGAGGCCCTTGCCGGGAACACCCTTGGCGGGCGTTTCTCCGGCCGTGCCGGCGGGCTTCGGCCTGCGCTCGAGCTTGAAGGGCAACTTCTGCCCGCCCTGGGCGAAGTCGCCGCTGATCGTCTTCGCATCGGCGGACAGGGCGCCGGCAAACTTCGGATCGCCCGGAACGCCGGGCATGATGAAGGACACCGCGGCGTCCTTGACCGCGACCTCGCCCAGCTTGAAGCCGCGCAGGCCCTGCACCGGGATGTCAATCGTGCCGGCCCACGCGCCGGCGGCCGCCTGCTCCAAGTCAACGCGGATGGCGAGCGCGGTGCCGGGCAGAGTGATGGCGCCTTCCCAGTGACCGGCGGGGGTGGTGGCGGCAAGCAGCGGACCGGCTGAGAGGGCGAGACCGAGCACGGTCAAGGTAAGGAAGCGAAGGAGGCGTTTCATTTTGATAACATGGTTTCGGCTTGGGTTTTGTTGTGATGTTTTTTTCAATCCGGTCTCGATCAAACGGGGTGGGTGTCCGCTGAAAGTTCCGGGTCTGAGGCATTCGTGCTGAGTCGCGATGGGCTCATGACTCCGGGTTGGTGAGCTTGGCCCGGAGCGATTCCAGCTCCCGGCGGCGCGGTTCATAAATGCTGCGGATGGCGTAGTGCTGCCACCACTGGATCGTCACAAAGGTTCCCACCATCAGCAGCGCGATCACCCAGTAGGCCCAACTGGGCGCTTGATGCAGGCGGAAGAGAACGAGGATGAACAGACCCGCGGCGAACCACGCGGGTATCAACCCCCACCACACGATGTCGCGCGCAATCCGAATCCGAAAGGCGACGTGGGCGAGGGCGCGTTCGAGATCGCCCCGAATGGACTGGGCCAGGTTTTCCTCGCGCTGGAGCTGGCGGCGGCGTGCGTTCCACATGTAGGCGGCGCAAAAGAGCCAGGCAACACCCGCGAGAGACAGCGCGGCGGCGTCCCAAGGGGACACTGGTGCTTTCAACCAGGAGAAGGTGGCCAGCCAGGCGGGATCACCCCATGCCAGGCAGCCGGCAAGGACCAGCGTCACCACTCCAGCGGCGGCATTGACGATGGTCTCGATGGCATGACGCACCGCCGTCTTTCGGTGCTCGTCGTCGCGGCGCTGCCGGACGAGTTCGTGCAGCGCGGTCTGGGGGACCACATAAAGGGGTTCCTTGTCTTGTGAATCCCAGACTATCTTCAGTTCTTCAAAGTTCATGGGTGGTGTTCTCCAGCGATTGTTTGATGAAGTGGGCTTTGATGCGGTTGATCTTCACGCCGACGTTGCTCTCGGTGATGCCGAGGGTCTCCGCCATTTCACGGTAGCTGAACCCGTCCAGCATCAGCAGCGCGAGCGAGCGATCGACGTGATCGAGCCGGGCGATCTGTTCATAGAGCCATTCGAGCCGCGGGTTGGGAGCACGCGCCGGCGCCTCAAGCACGAGTTCGGAGCCGTCAAGCGACTCCGTGCGGTCGCGGTTGCGACGAACTTTCCGCCGCCAGGCCAGCGCGGTGTTCAGCGCCACGCGGTAGAGCCACGTGGTCACCGCCGAATCGCCCCGAAACTGCGGGATCGAGCTCCACATTTGGGTGATGATCTCCTGGAACAGGTCGTCCTGGTCGTGGGGTGTGAACGCATAGGCGCGGACCACCTTGAAGATCAGCCCGCGATGGCGTCCCAACCATTCGTCAAACGTCTGCTTGTGTGCGTGCTCGTCCATGCCCGTGATTCATTTCACTCTCACTGGTAGCGGGCGGCGCGGGATTTCTTACAGCGATCCTCACAATTCTAGGGCATGTCGCGGAGCGGTGAGGATTATCGGAAGGAGGGCTGAGCGGAGCTTAACCATCGTTCTCTGAAAAGATCTCCTCGATCGGCCGCTTGAACAGCCGCGCCATCTTGAAGGCCAGCGGCAGGCTGGGATCGTACTTCTCGGTCTCGATGGCGTTGATCGTCTGCCGCGAGACGCCGAGCCTCTCCGCCAAGTCACCTTGGGACCATTCCTTCGCCGCGCGCAGTTCCCGCAGGCGGTTCTTCATCGGTAGCGGCGGTTGGCGCGGGCGAGGCCGAGCGCATACAGGAAAAACGTGAACGCAAAGTAGCCTTCCCAGCCGAAGGTGAGCCGCGGCAGGAAGCCGCCCAGTTTCAGCAGGTCGGCGGACAGCGCGAGCAGGAGCATCGCCAGCGCCGCGAAGCACACGGCCTCGAGCTGCAGCCGGCGCTGCAGTTCGTCCAGCCCGCGCATCCAGCGCCACAGAGCGCGCACGTACAGCAGCCCCGGCAGCAGCGGGAGCAGCGCGGCGGCCAGCCGGGGCACGCCCGCAAGGCCCGCCGAATCGCGCAGCAGCAGCCGGGAGATGCAGGCTGCGATGACGGCCACGCCCGCCCAGGCGTTGAGCTTCAGGCTCTCGCGGACGGACATCCGCATGGGTTCGGGAAGCATTGTGGTGTTGGTGTGCATGCCGGACGCACGCTGTAAAGCTTGCTTGTCATCTGTCAAGCATCATTTACACACAGGGACGAAGGCCGAACTGCCGGCTGGCCTGTTCCGGCGAACTCTTCCATCCTTCTGACATGTCCGGTTTGCCCGCCTTGCTGCTGGCGTTGCTGCTCTCCGCCAGCCTCGTCGTCGCCGACCAGCCGCAGTACGGCCACGCGTGGACCCGCAACCTCGCCTCGCCCGTGCGCGGCCTGCCGGAGCGTTTCGACCCCGCCACCGGCGAGAATGTCCGCTGGTCCGCGAGGCTGGGCGACGAGACGCATTCCACGCCCGTCATCGCCGGCGGCCGGGTCTTCATCGGCACCAACAACGGCGAGCCGCGCGACGCGCGCCGGCCGGGCGACCGCGGCGTGCTGATGTGCCTCACCGAAGCCACCGGTGAACTCCTCTGGCAGCTCGTCGTGCCCAAGCGCGAGTTCGACCCGTACTACGACTGGCCGAAGAGCGGCATCTCCTCGCCCGCCACCGTGGCCGGCGACCGCGCCTACCTCGTGGACAACCGCGGCTCGCTGCTCTGCCTCGACGTCCACGGACTCGCCAACGGGAACGACGGGCCGTTCACCGGCGAGGCGGCCTACTTCACGCCCGTGGTCACGAACGACGTCGGCCGGCTCGTCGCGGGGACTCCCCTGCCCCTCGGTTCGCTCGACGCCGACATCGTCTGGAAGCTCGAGCTGCCCGCCGAGGCCGGCATCTGGAGCCACGACGCCGCGCACAGCTCCGTCCTGGTCCACGGCGACCATCTCTACCTCAACACCGGCACCGGAGTGGACAACACCCACCGCCGCATCCGCACGCCGGACGCGCCCAGCCTCATCGCCGTGGACCGCCGCACCGGCCGCTGGCTGGCGCGCGACCGCGAGGGCATCGCGCCGAACATCTTTCACTGCACCTGGTCGCCGCCCTCACTCGGCCGGGTGGACGGCCGCGACCTCGTGTTCTTCGCCGCCGGCAACGGGATCGTGTATGCCTTCGAGCCGCTGCCGCCGGATTTCGTCGCGGCGGCCGGCGGCCCCGCCGGGCTGCGCAAGGTCTGGCAGTTCGACTTCGACCCCGGCGCGCCGAAGGCCGAGGTCCACCGCTACAACCAGAACCGCGCCGAGGGCCCGAGCAACTTCTACGGCATGCCCGTCTTCCTCGACGGCCGGATCTACCTGGCCGGCGGCGGCGACTGGTTCTGGGGCAAGAACGCCGCGTGGCTGCGGTGCTTCGATGCCGCGGGCACGGGCGACATCACCGCCACGGCGCTGCGTTGGTCCGCGCCGCTGAACCGCCGCACCATGTCCACGCCCGCCATGGCCGACGGCCTCGCCTACGTCGCCGACTCGATGCGCGTGCTGCACTGCGTGGATGCGGACACCGGCGCGCCCGTGTGGACGCACGAGCTGCGCGGCGAAGTCTGGGCCTCCGCGCTGGTGGCGGACGGCCGCGTGTACCTCGGCTCGCGCCGGGGCGACTTCTGGGTGCTGGCCCACGGCCGCGAGAAGCAGGTGCTGCACACGGTCGAGCTCGGATCGCCGATCAGCGCCACGGCCGTCGCCGCAAACGGCGTGCTGTACGTGGCCAGCATGACGCACCTGCACGCGCTGGCCGCCGGGGCGGCGAAGTGAATGCGGCAGCGGCTCCGCGCGGCGGCGGCACCACTGAAGAAGGGGACCGCGTCCGCCCTATGCGCCGTTTCCACGTCCTCGCGGAAAACCCCGGGCGCACCGTGCGCGCGGCCGAAAACCTCATCCCCTTCGCCGCTTGCCGGGCCGGCGGGCCGCCCCGTAAACACGGGTTATGTCCCTGCACCGGCTGGCGTGCGTGGTTCTGTTCCTCGGCGGCCTCGTGGCGTCCGCCGCCGCGGAACGGGCGCGGCCCAACCTCGTCTTCATCCTCGCGGACGACCTCGGCTGGGGCGACCTGGGCTGCTACGGGCAGGCGCGCATCCACACGCCACGGCTGGACCGGATGGCGGCGGAGGGCACGCGCTTCACGCAGTTCTACGCCGGCTCGACCGTGTGCGCGCCGTCGCGCAGCGTGCTGATGCAGGGCCTGCACACCGGCCACGGCCGCGTGCGCGGCAACGCCGGCCGGCAGAACCCGCTCGCCCAATCGCTCCGCGCGGAGGACATCACCGTCGCGCGCGTGCTGCGCGATGCCGGCTACATC
This sequence comes from Limisphaerales bacterium, assembly GCA_046155815.1. Classification (GTDB taxonomy): domain Bacteria; phylum Verrucomicrobiota; class Verrucomicrobiia; order Limisphaerales; family CAIMTB01; genus JBJXFY01. The sequence continues at coordinate 6,777 of JBJXFY010000317.1, forward strand.
ACGGCGCTGGTCGGCAAGTGGGGCCTCGGCGACGCCGTGACCGCGGAGCCGGGGCTGCCGCGGCGGCAGGGTTTTGACCATTTCTTCGGCTACCTGAACCAGCACCACGCGCACAACTACTACCCCACCTTCCTCTGGCGGAACGAGGAGAAGGTCCGGCTGAGGAACACCGTGCCCAACGAGGACTGGGCCGGCGGCGGCAAGTCCGACAACAAGGCCGAGTACAGCCACGACCTCATCATGGCCGAGGCACTGGACTTTATCCGGAACCACCGGGAACAGCCCTTCTTCCTGCTCCTCACGCCGACCGTCCCGCACGCGAACAACGAGGCCCGCGCGGAGGGCATGGAGGTGCCCGACCTCGGTGATTACGCCGGCCTGGACTGGCCGCCCGGCAACCGCGGCCACGCCGCCATGATCACCCGGCTCGACCGCGATGTGGGCCGGCTCCTGGACCTGCTCGCGGAACTGGACCTCGACCGGAACACGATCGTCTTCTTCACCTCGGACAACGGCCCGCACCAGGAGGGCGGCTTCGACCCGCACTTCAACGACTCGAACGGCCCGCTGCGCGGCATCAAGCGTGACCTGTACGAGGGCGGAATCCGCGTCCCGATGATCGTCCGGGGGCCGGGCCGCGTGCCCGCCGGCCGCGTGAGCGACGCCGTGTGGTGGGCGGCCGACTTCCTGCCCACCGCCGCGGAACTCGCCGGCACGAAGCCGCCGCCCGGCCTCGACGGCATGAGCGTCGCGCGGCTGCTGGCGGGCGGGCGCGCGCCGCGGAGCCGACCGCCGCTCTACTGGGAATTCCACGAGGGCGGCTTCAAGCAGGCGCTGCGCGACGGCCGCTGGAAGGCCGTGCGCCCCGTGCCCGGCGCAGCCTTGGAACTCTACGACCTGCGGACGGACATCAGCGAAACCAACAACCTCGCCGCGCGCGAGCCAAGGATCGTCGCGCGAACGGGGAAGATGCTGGCGGAGTCACGCGTGGACTCGCCGGACTGGCCGGTGCCGGCGGCGGCGCGCTGAACGGGGCAGCGCCGCGCCTCACGCACGCAGGCTGGCGCGCACCCACCGGGGGTCGAAGGCGCGGGCGTAGATGCGGTTGCGCACGCGCGCCCGGCCGCCCTCGAAGCGGATGAGGCCGGCCTGCCGCAGCAACGGCGTCACGCCTTCCAGCTCGTCCTCGGGCACGCCCGCGCGGCTGCGGCGCACGCGCTCGTAGGCGCGCAGGGCCTCGGCGCGGCGGGCGGGGTCGCCCAGCAGCAGCCGCCGCACGAAGGCCAGATTGTCGTTCTCCTCGCGGCTGGCGGGCCGGAAGAGGAGGCGTTCGCAGAGGCGGTCAACGCCCGCCGCGCCATGCACGGTGGCGTCCTCGGCGATGGACGAGCAGAGGAGCTGGGTGAGGTACGGATGTCCGGAAGTCCAGTGGATCACCCGGTCGAGCATCGTGCGCGCCTCGGCGACGGGGCGGTTGAGGCCGGCGGCCAGCGGCCGGGCCTCGCGCGGCGTGAAGTCCACCAGGTCCAGGCGCCGCCCGACATTGTAGGGGGTGGCGGCAGGGTCGCGCAGCAGCTCGGTGGGGGGCGCGACACCCAGCAGGCAGACGGTGAACCCCGCGAAGGCCGGGTCTTCCGCCCGGCCGACGTGCGCCCCGCGCAGCGCCGCGAAGAACTCATCCGCGGAGAAGGGCAGGCTCTTCACCGCGTCCAGCTCGTCCACGAACAGCACGCAGGGGCGCCCGGCGCGGAGCAGCACCAGTTCGCGAAGCGCGCCGAAGAATCGCTGCACCGGGCTGAGCCGGCGGTGGGCGGCCCAGTAGTCCTCGAATTCGTCCTCCAGGCGAAGCTGGCGGCCGAGCTTCACCGCCAGGCCGTCGTACCACTGCTCGGCGGTGAGGTTCTGGCCGCCGGCGCTGAGGTCGAGCAGGGCGACCACGACGCCCTCGCCGCGCAGGCGCTCGGCGGTGCGGACCATGAGGGAGGACTTGCCCATCTGGCGCGAGGTGAGGACGTAGCAGGGCTCGCCCTGGAGCAGGGCGCGGAGCAGCTCGCCATCGGCGCGGCGCTCGACGTAGGACGGCGCGTCGGAGCTGAGCGTGCCGTCGTGGGCGTAGAAGCGGGCGCCGCGGCGGCGCAGCTCGCGCAGGCGCTTGCGGGCCAGCGCCGCCTCGAGCCGCGCCAGCAGCAGCCGCGTGCTGCACGGTTTGGGCAGGAAGTCGTCCGCGCCCAGCTTCACGGCGTGGATCACGGTCTCCGTGTCGTCCAGCGCGGAGAGCATGAGCACCGGCAGGGTGCGGAGCCGCTCGTCAGCCTTGAGGTGGGCCAGCAGCTCGAGGCCGTCCATGTCCGGCATCACGAGGTCGAGGAGCGCCAGGTCGCAGGGCCGGTCCCGCAGCCGCTCCAACGCGGCCGCGCCCCCGTCGGCGGCGTCCACCACGCAGCCGTGCCGCGTGAGCTGGCGCACCAGCAGCTCGCGGCTCTCGGGGTGATCGTCCACCACCAGGACGCGCACGCCGTGAAAGTCCTCGGGCTCGGCGTCGCCCGGCGGCAGCGCGGGCCGGGGCCGCGCGGCGGGCGCATCCGCCGGGACAGAAACCGGGGCTTCGGTGAGGAGGGCCTGCTCGAGCTTGGCGAGCAGCTCGAACGCAGCTTCGCGGATGCGGCCGAGGTCGCGCAGCGCCGCGGGCTGCCCGGCGGCTTCCGGAGTTTCGCAGAGGATGTCCGCGTAGCCAATGATGTGGTTGATCGGCGTGCGGATCTCGTGCTGGACGTGGCGGCGCAGCACGTCGGTGAGCGGCGCGCGCGCGGCGGCGAAGTAGTAGTTCACCAGCGCGAGCACCTGCCGTGCGCCCTGCTCGACGCGGCGCAGGTCCGCGGCCAGCGCGCCCCCGTCCGGCGCGGCGGCCTCCTCCAGCAGCAGCTCGCAGTAGCCGAGGATGTGGTTGATCGGCGTGCGCAGGTCGTGCCGCAGCGCGGCGAGCCCGTGGACGGGGGAGGGGTTCATGGCGGCGCGAAACTCGGGAACGGCGGCGGCAGCATGGCGCGGGGATGGGCGGAAAGGGAAGCGTGCGGCGTGCCCCTGCCGCCGGAACTCCGCGGTTCCCCTTTTCCACGCCGCCGCGTAGCCTCCCACCATGCGGATCACAAACCTCAATCCCGCCCATGACATCGGGGCCAGTTCCTGGGCCGTCGAACTCGACGGCTGCCGTCTGCTCATGGACGCCGGCACGCACCCCAAGCGCGAGGGCCGCGACGCCCTGCCGCTCTATTCGAAGCTGCCGGCCGGTGCGGAGGTGGACGCCATCGCCCTCACCCACTGCCACCACGACCACGTCGGCTCGCTGCCCGTGGCCCTGCAGCACTTTCCCAACGCGCACGTCCTGATGACGGAGCTGAGCTACTTCATCGTCGAACGCGTGCTGCACAACTCGGTGAACGTGATGACGCGCCAGCGCGAGGAGCTGGGCATCCGCGAGTACCCGCTGTACACGCACGACGAGGTGGACGAGATCGCCGCGCTGTTCCAGGGCTTCCGGTTCGGGCGCGAGATCGAGTGGGCGTCCTTCGCGAAGCTCGACCGCGGCCGGCCCTCGCCCACGCTCGAGTTCCTCGACGCCGGCCACACGCTCGGCGCCGCGGGCGTCATGGTGCGCGGCGCGCGGCAGACCCTCTTCAACACCGGCGACGTCTCCTTCACCGACCAGACCCTGCTCAAGGGCGCACGCTTCGACGACGTGCAGGCCGACGTGCTGATCATGGAGACGACCCGCGGCGCGAAGGCCACGCCCGCGGGCTACTCGCGCGACGCGGAGATCGCGCGCCTCGAGGAGGCCATCCTGGCCACGCTCGCCCGCAAGGGCTCGGTGCTCATCCCGGCCTTCGCCCTTGGCCGCACGCAGGAGGTCCTGGCGATCCTCGCCCTCATGCAGCGGGCGAAGCGCATCCCCCGCCAGCCGATCTACATCGGCGGGCTGGGACGCGTGTTCACGGAAATTTTCGACCTCGAGGCCCACCGGGCGCACCGCAACCACAGCAGCCTGCGCCTCACCGAAAGCCTCAACCTCCAGGTCATGGCCAAGAAGGAGCTCGAGGCCATGCGCACCACCGGCGGCCGGATCTACGTCCTCACTTCGGGCATGATGAACGAGAACACCGCCGCCCACGACCTCGCCCTGCGCTTCGCCGGCGACGAGCGCAACACCATCTGCTTCGTGGGCTACACCGATCCCGAGACGCCCGGCGGCCGGCTGCGCGCCGCGAAGCCCGGCGAGGCCTTCTTCTTCAGCCGCGGCGGCGGCGAGCTCACCCGCCACTGCGAGGTGCTTTCCTTCGACATGACGGGCCACGCGCTGCGCGAGGAGCTGCTCGACTTCGTCGGCGTGGTGGACCCTCGGGCGGTGGTGCTCGGCCACGGGGACGATGACGCCCGCGCCTGGTTCGCCGAGCAGATCCTCGCCCGCCACCCCAAGGTGAAGGTGCTTGATCCGGGGCCGGGCGAGACGGTGGAGGTGTGAGACGTGCTGCTCCTGCGCCTCCTTCTGGTCGCCGACCTGCCGGCCCTCACGCTTCCGCCGTCCCAGCCGCTTCCGCCCGGAGCCGCTGCCGCTCCGCCGCCTTGGCAAACGGCCAATACACCGCCATTGCGATCCCGAGGCTGGCCACGCCCCACACGGCCGCACGCCAGTCGCCGCCGGTCACGAGGTAGTGGCCGATGATCGGTGGCGTAGTCCACGGGATGTTGACGAAGGGCCGCGCAATGAGGCCCGCGTCCATCAGGACGTAGGTGCCCGCGGTGAGCAGCAGCGCGCTCAGGATGTAGGGCGCCATCAGCAGCGGGTTCAGCACGATCGGAAAGCCGAAGAAGATCGGCTCGTTGATCTGGAAGACCTGCGTCGGCAACGAGAGCCGCGCGACCTTGCGGTAGCCCGGCTCCTTTGAGTTCACCATGATCAAGGCCAGCGCGATCGTCGCGCCCGTGCCGCCGACGTTCACGAACGTGGTGAAGAACCCCAGCGCCGTGATGTACGGCAGCGGCTCCCCCGCGGCCCGCGCCTCCACGTTCGCCGCGAGGTACTGCAGGAACACCGCGCCCACGAAGGCGTCCAGCGCGTTGTCACCGTTCACGCCCACCGACCACAGCAGCGTCACGAGGAACGCGAAGACCAGGATCCCCGGCAGCGTGCCCAGCGCGAAGACCAGCGGCGAAAAGGCCGTCTGCACCGCCAGGTTCAGGTCGAAGCCCAGCCCGAACCGCAGGCCCCAGAACGCCAGCACCAGCACCGTCATCGGCACCAGCGACACGAACGACTCGGACACCACCGCCGGCACGCTCGCCGGCAGCCGGATGACGAGGTTCCGGTCGCTGAAGAACTTCAGCGTCCGCACCGCGACCAGCGCCACCACGATGGCGGTGAACAGGCCCTTGGACCCCAGGCCTTCGCTCACGAGCGTGTGCTCCTGCGGGTCAAGCTGGAGCAGCAGGAAGACGAGCGTGGCGAGGCCGGCGCTGTTCAGCGGGTCCTGCTTGAACTGCCGGCCCAGCTCGTGGCCGATGGCGAAGCAGACGAACACGGCCAGCAGCCCGAACGTGGCCGACACCGGCAGCTCGAGCAGGGAGAGCCAGCCGCGCGCCTTCAGCCAGTCCTCCCAGCCCGGCATCGGCAGGTAGGCGAAGACCATGAACAGCCCGCCGATGATCGTCAGCGGCACCACCGCCACCATCCCGGCGCGGATCGCGGCGAGATAGGGGTTCTCGCTCAGCCGGTTCAGCGGGGCGACGAGGTAGCGGTTGAGCAGCGTTGGCGTCTGGCTCACGGGCGGGGAGGATTGACGGCCGTTGCAGCGAGGTCACGCTGGAACGCCGTCGCGGTGCGGATCGGAGCCGGACGCGCCAGTATGCTGTCGGCATCCTGCCGGCACCGGCCCACGCGAGAGGCCGACGGCCGCATGCCCCTTTTGGGCGAGCGTCAGCAAGCGCAGCGCGATAGCGTTTTTCAGGGCGGGCCTTGCCTCCTTGCGCAAGCCCTCAACGGGGCTGGACAGGGCCGGGGCGTGCGTCAAGGCTGGCTCAAGTGAAGGGTTTGCTGGCCAGAATGCTGCCCCTCGTGGTTGTCCTTGTGGCGACCACTTTCTTCGTTCGGCCTTCGCAGGCCGACATCCCCATCTCTGACGAGGCCGCGCTCCAGTGGGGCGCGACCAATAGTCAGGATATGTGGATCACGGTGTATCAGGCCAAGACCGACGGCGGTGAGTGGCCCGTGATGGCCAGCGTGGTAGTGGACTTTGACAAGGGTCAGAGTCTCGAGAATCTTGAAGCAATGGTTTTGCTTCAGGTGAACCTCGCGGTGGCGACTGTTGCCACCAACACCCACCCTCGGTTTGATAAGGAGGGGGTGTTTGGAGCTATAGTCTCAACCTTCGCCTTTTGGGGAAATGCCACGTGGGAGCAACTGCGCTTCCACGAACAGAATCTCCGCCTGACTTTTCAGGATGGTGAGTGGGTTGCTCCGCATGTTGCGGAGACTCCACTGGAAACTGAAAGGTTCCAGTACATCCATCACCCGAATCTTGTGACTCGATTTCTGGTAACGGATCAGAGCGGGTTCAAGTATGACTCTAACAAGCATAATCCGAACCCGCGCGGAAAGGCCTCTTTTTCGAAGCTCTACAACGCTTGGCTTGTAGATCAAAACTACCGTAGAACAGCCCAAGGTCTCAAGGTAGAGATTTGGGATGAGACTGGGTACCACCAGTACGATGGTACTGGAATGGAGCGCCACCTACGGGCCAGCATCGCCGACGGGCGGGTCTTGATCCACGAGGGGCCGCGGGGCGTGCCCGTGCAGGTGGCCTTCGCCGCGTCCGTGGCCGGGCTCCGTGACCCGCAGTCCGTGACGCTCTCGGAACCGTTCCAACTGTCCGGGACGCCCGTGGCCATCCCCTTCCCCGCAACGCTGCCCGGCCCTCACGCCTTCGCCTTGCCCTTCTTCCTCCCGCCCCCCGCCACGGCGGAATAGCCGCCTTTGTTCCGGGACACGTCGTGGAGTGCGCCGGCAAGCGCAGCGCGACGGCACTCTCACTCCAAGACACGGCCCAGCCCGCGCGGATGCCGGCATCAGAGCTTCTTCCCCATGTAACAGCACCCGTCCGCCCCCTCGCCCACGCGGACGATCTCGCGGAAGCCGAGCCGCCCGTAGAAGCCGAACGCCGGCACGTTCAGAAGGCTCACGCCGAGATGCGCGCCCGGCGAGCCGCGCGCCCGCAGGCGGCAGATCACCTCCTCCAGCATCCGCCGGCCCCAGCCCCGCCCCTGCGCCCGCGGCAGCAGGTCAATGTGCAGGTGCGACGGGTACGCCGCATACGGCTCGGGCGTGAAATAGTCCGGTTGGTGGGACCACGATTGGACCTTCTGCGTGCGCGTCCACCCCGCCGGATCGCCCGCCGGCATG
>JBJXFY010000138.1:0-3793 GCA_046155815.1 Limisphaerales bacterium
CATTTCTTCGGCAAGTATCCCGAACTCCACGAGCGGGTAAACCACCTCACGGACGACCAGCTCCGCAAGATGCTCCGCGGCGGCCACGATCCGAAGAAGGTGTACGCCGCGTATCACGCGGCGGTGAACCATGTCGGGCAGCCGACCGTGATCCTCGCGCACACCGTCAAGGGCTACGGACTCGGCGAAGCCGGCGAAGGACGCAACATCTCCCATCAGCAGAAGAAGATGAACGAGCGCGAGCTGCGGCATTTCCGCTCGCGCTTTGACATCCCCATCAGCGATGAGGAGATCGCCGAGCTGCCGTTCTACCGGCCGCCGGAGGACAGCCCGGAGATGAAGTATGTGCGGGCCCACCGCGCCGCCCTGGGCGGGGCGATTCCGAAGCGGATGGTCACGGCGCCGGCGCTGGAGATTCCGCCGTTTGCTGAGTTCGCAGCTTCTGCAATCAAAGGATTGGGCGCGCGGCAAGTCTCCTCAACAGGCGCATTTGTTGACCTGCTGAAACGCCTGCTGCGGACGGAGGGTTTCGGGCGGCACGTCGTGCCGATCATCCCGGATGAGGCGAGAACTTTCGGCATGGACCCGATGTTCAAGGAGTTTGGAATCTACTCGTCGAAGGGGCAGCTCTACACGCCGGTGGATACGGAATCGAACGATCCCTACATCGAGAAGGTGGACGGCCAGATCATCGAGGAGGGCATCACTGAGGCGGGCTCGATGGCGTCCTTCGTTGCCGCAGGGACGGCCTACGCCAATTTCGGCGTGCCGATGATCCCCTTCTACATCTACTACTCGATGTTCGGCTTCCAGCGCGTGGGCGACGCGATCTGGCTGGCCGGCGACAGCCGGGCGAAGGGTTTCCTGCTTGGCGCAACCGCCGGCCGCACCACGCTGAACGGCGAGGGCTTGCAGCATCAGGACGGCCACAGCCACCTGGCCGCCGCCTCGGTGCCCAACCTGCGCGCTTACGACCCGGCGTTCGCCTACGAGATCGCGGTGATCGTCCACGACGGACTCACGCGCCTGTACGCACAGGGCGAGGACTGTTTCTACTACCTGACGCTCTTCAATGAGATGCACACCCACCCACCGATGCCGGACGGCGCGGAGGAAGGCATCCTGAAGGGACTCTACAAGTTCAAGCCCGGCCCGACGGGCGGAAAGCACAAGGCCCATCTCCTCGGCAGCGGGCCGATCATCCTTAGCGCGCTCAAGGCGCAGGAGCTGCTGGCCCAGTACGGGGTGAGTGCCGATGTCTGGAGCGCCACCAGCTACAAGGCCCTGCGCAACGACGCCCAGGGCTGCCGGCGCTGGAACATGCTCCATCCGACCGAGCCGGCGAAGAAGCCCTACGTCGTGTCGCTGCTGGAAAAGGAAAAGGGCGTGTTTGTGGCGGTGTCCGATCACATGAAGCTCGTGCCCGACCAGATCGCGCCGTGGGTTCCGGGCGGTCTGTTCACGCTGGGCACGGACGGCTTCGGCCGCAGCGAGACGCGCGAGAACCTGCGACGTTTCTTCGAGATTGATGCCGAGTCCGTCACCATCGCGACGCTGTACGCCCTTGCCGAGAAGGGCGAGTTGGAGCGGACTGTGGTGGCGCAGGCCATTCGCGACCTGGGCGTGAATCCCGAGAAGGTCTTTCCGGCGCTGGTGTAGGATTGTAACCCGCGTTCGGGGGACCACGCCGGCCCCGCTCCCCGCGGCCCGCCTCACGCGGCGCAGGACGGCAGGCGGAGGCTTGTGTGTGGGCCGCCTTTTCGGCTTTCCGCGAGGCCGCGATCCCCGACCTGATGCGCGACGGCCAGTCCCCTCTCGGCAACGGTTCGCCAGCACGGCGCGTCCGCGCCCAGCCGGCGCGGGGCACGGCGCCCCGGATTCACGCCCAGCTCCGGTAGTCCACGTCCGGAAAGAGGTTGTCCGCCGCCTCGACCTGGGCGAGCCACGGCTCGTCCACCCGGGTCGCCGTGAGCTGCTCGTGCAGCGCGATGAAGCGCAGCAGGTGGTCGCGCACGCGGCGGCGCGCGTAATCGGGACTCGTCCCGGTGCGCAGGATGAACGGCCAGTCGCTCGACTGCGCCAGCAGCAGCTCGCGCGCAGCCTGGTTCAGCGCGCGCCGGGTGAGCAGGTCCGGCTCCGGGTGCCGCCCCGCCAGCGCCCGCAGCCGCTGCGCCGCGATGTCGAGGTGCGGCAGGATCCATTCGTTCGTCTCGTTCAGCCAGACGCGGTAGTAGCCCTCCTCGCCCCAGCTCGAGGGGCTGGGCGACGCGACCTGGAGCGTGGGCTGTTCGCCGAGATGGTCCATCGGCGTGACCAGCTTGAACTCGCCCTGGTCGCAGGCCGCCTTGCGGACGAACAGGTCGAGGAACTCCGGCCCCTCGTGCCACCAGTGGCCGAAGAGCTCGGCGTCGTACGGGCAGACAAGGATGGGCGGGCGGTCCATGACGCCGGCGAGGCGGCGGAACTGATCGAGGCGAGCGTGCAGGAAGTGCGCCGCGTGCTCGTCCGCCGCGCGCACGGCGGCCGCGCGGTCGTACACCAGCTTCGCGCCGTCCGGGCCGGTGGCAATGCGGTGGTACTTGATGCCGGTGAAGCCGCGGCGGTCCGGGCTGGGCAGGCACGGCCGCACGTAGTCGAGGTCGAGGTCGAAGCCGATGTCGCGGTAGAAGTCGCGGTAGCGGCCGTCGCCGGGATAGCCCTCGTGGCGGCTCCAGACCTGGCGGGCGGACTCGAGGTCGCGCCCGAAGGCCGCCACGCCGCCGGGCGTGAAGACGGGCGCAAAGACGCCGTAGCGCGGCCGGGGCGTGGCGTGCAGCAGCCCGTGCGTGTCCATGAGGAACCATCGCAGGTCCGCGGCGGCCAGCTCGCGGTCGAGGCCGTCGGCGTAGGCGCATTCGGGCAGCCAGATGCCGCGCGGGTCGCGGCCGAAGAGGCGGCGGTGCTCGTCCCGTGCGGTGGCGATCTGGCCGCGCAGCGCGCCCGGCTGGCCGGCGATCAGCGGCAGCAGCGCGTGCGTGGCGGCCGTGGTGATGATCTCCAGCACGCCCTCGTCCTGCAGCCGGCGGAAGGCCGCCACGAGGTCGCCCTCCTGCGCGCGCCAGCCCTCGCGCAGCCGCGTGAAGCGGTGGTGGTTCTGCCAGGCCAGCCCGTGGAACGTACGGTCCCAGTGCGTGCGGTGGATTTCGTTTTCGGCCAGCTCGATCAGGGCGTCGAGGCGCTGCGCGTAGCGGAGCTTGAGCAGCGGGTCCGTGAGCATCGCGCCGAGCGTGGGGCTGAGCGTGAGCGCGAGGCGCGCGGGCACGCGGTCGCGTCGCCAGCCATCGAAGACCTCGAGCAGCGGCAGGTAGCACTCGGTGATGGCCTCGTAGAGCCAGGATTCCTCGAGGAACCGCTCGTGCTCCGGGTGCCGCACAAACGGCAGGTGCGCGTGCAGGATCAGGGCGAGATGGCCGGGCATGACGGGAGGGCGCCCGCGGGCGCGGTGTGCAGGCTAAGGGCGGGCCGTCAGCGGGACAACTCCCGGATGCTGGGACGTGCCGGCACGAGGATGACGAACACGCCTGGCACCGTGCCGAAGGGGAAGAACGCGCAGGCGAGGGCGGCCATCACAAACTGGGCTGGAGCCTGTGGCGGGCTCAGAACTACTTTGGAGATTTGTACCGCGCTGGAAGGCGCGGCTGGGCGGACCCAAGGCGTTCACGGCCATAGGGCACAAGCTGGCGCGCATCCTCTGGGACCTGCTCAAGTTCAAGGAACCCTTTCGCCCGGAAGTCCTCGCGCAGGCGGAGGAAAA
>JBJXFY010000330.1:0-27920 GCA_046155815.1 Limisphaerales bacterium
GCGCCGGGGACGTGGTTCGGGTCCGCGGGGTCGTTGAGCAGCTTGGTGAAGGCCGTGGCGTGCGAGGTGTCGAGGCCGATGAGGCCGACGCGGAGGTCGGCGGCGGCGAGCCGCAGGCCCGAGGCCGCCATGGCGAGCCCGATCAGAAGCAGAAGGAGGCGCATGGCCCTTTGTCCCCACGGCCCCATGGGGAAGCAAGCGGGATGGGGAAAGCCCGTGGCGGGGCCGCCGCAGGAACCTTCGGCGACGGGGCGTCGCCGCCACGGGGGCGGTCAGCGCAGCACCTGGATGAACTTCGCGTCGCCGTTGGGACTCACTTCCGTCCGGAACTCACCCGGGGCGGTCTGGATGATGATGGACGTGGCGGAGGCATCCGGCGTGTACGGGCCGCTCACCGCGCTGGCGACAACGATCTGAAATGACGCCGGGGTATCGGTGGCGGCACCCGTGAACGTGAGGCGAAGACGCTGGTTCACGAAGCCCGCGCCGGTGATCTCGACCGGCCCGGAGGGCGGGCTGAGAAGTTCCACACGCACGTTGTCGAACAGGCCGAAAAGCATGGCGGCGGCATTCGGGTCGGACGAGCTGCCGCCGTTGATGTCGGAGTAGTTCAGCAGGATCGAGCCGCCGCCGAAGGCGATATTGGTCGTGACGACGGTGGCGATGCGAAGGCCGTCAATGGTCCAGGTGACCGAGTCGCCGCGTTTCTCGATCGCCACGTCGTGCCACTGGAAGCCCTGCGCACCCGTGAAGGAAACGCCGGCCTGGTCAGGGAACAGCGCGAGCTGCGCGTCCGGCGCGGAGACGCCGCCGAACCCGGCGTAGTAAGGATGGGCCTCGTTGCGGACGCCGGTGGTTGTGCCGGCCGAAAACACGCCGCTCGCGTCCACGTACCCCGCGGGCGCGGCGGGCGAGTAGGCGCGATAGTCCACGCCGGAACCACCGTCCGCGGTGGCCGCAAACCACACGCCGTCATGCGTTCCACCGGGCCACTGCGGGGTGGTGCCGGCCGTGCCGACCCCCGCACCGGTGATCTGTGTGGAGCCCGGGCCGCCGCCGGGCAGCCGGCCATTGAACTGCTGCCAAAGGTCGAAGCGCAGGCGGAAGTCGCCGGGGAAGTTCTGCCCCTGGGGCGACACGCTGAGGCCGCCGAAGACGGCGCTCGCCTGGTTGGCCTGAAGCTTGAGGCCCTTGGTCGTGGTGCCCTTCGGCGCAGGCGGAACGCCGACCGTGGAGTAGTCGAAGGCAAACTCCGCCACGCCGTCGCCCGGGCCGAGGTTCACGTTCCACGCGGCGGCGGAATCGGCATCGAAGGCATCCGCGAAGGCCGGCGTGCCCGGGGCGAGGTCGTCGTCGCGGACGGTGACGGTGGCGATGGCGTTGGACACGACGCCGAAGCCCGCCCCGGCCGAGGGCGTCACGGTGACGGTGCGGTCGCCGTCGAGGACATCGTTGTCGCGCGGGATGAGCGTGAGGAAGACGTTGGTCTCGCCGGCTGGAATCTCGACGCTGGCGGGGAGCGGCTCGTAGGCGGCGCCGTTCGTGGCCGTCCCGCCGTAGGCGAGGGGCACGGCGAGGTTCGCCGCGGCGGGCGTAGTGAGGTAGAGGGCGACGGTGGCGGTGCGGGCGGGGTTCCGCTCATACGCCACGGCGCGCACCGTGCGGACGCCGACGAGCGGGATGTCGCCGTCATCCCGGAGCGTGACGGTGGCGGAAATGCCGGTGCGGAGGTCGTAGGTGGAGCCGCCGAGGAGCGTGACGACGATGGCTTCGTCCAGCTCGCCGCTGGGGTCGTCGAGCGGGAGCACCGGCAGTCCGACGGTGGCCTGGCCGGCCGGGAACACCACGTGGGTCGGCATGCCCGGCTGGCCGGCGGCAAAGTCATAGTCTGCGCCGAATGTCGCCGATCCGCCGATCCGCAGGCCGACCGTCAGCGGCTGCAAAAGGTCACCGGTCCGCGTGACGGTGAAGCTGCCCGGGTCGGTCGGTTCGGCGGCGTCGGGATCATCCGCCGCGACGCTGACCACCGGCTGTTCCGGCGCGCCGGCGAGGCTGGTGACGCGGAGGTTGTCATAGATGACGTAGTTGTCCTCCTTCGGGTTGGCGATGGACTGGAAGAGGTCCATGAGTCCGAGCATGACGGTGCCAGACTGCTGCTGGTAGAGGACGCCGAGGTCGTTGTCCGCGATGACGAACCCGTTCATCAGCCAGATGACGCGGTTGGTGCCGCCCAGCTCGACCTGACGCAACTCGACCTGCACCCAGTGCTTGCCGGGCGCGCCGGACGACTCGAAGGCGGGCGCGGGGAAGATCTGCTTCAGCGGGTACGTGGCGGGCTGGTTCGGGTTCACCTCCTCCTCGGTCGCCCCGTCGCCGTCGCGGTCGAGGAAGCCGCCGTCGGCACCCGAGCGCTTCTCGGCCGGGATGGTGCCGTCGGCGGCGTAGGCGTTGTAGTCGCCGACCGTGGCGCCCGCGCCGGCCTCGCCTGCCACGCTGAAGAAGACACCGTCGGCGAGGAAGTTGGCGTCGGCCCAGACGACCTTGTCGCCGGCGTGGTTGAGGCCGAAGGCGGCGTGCTCGGTGGAGCCGGAGCCGCCGTAGGCGCCGCCATTGTAGTTCAGCCACATGTCGAACTTCACCGAGTACGCTCCGGTGAAGGACTGGTTCTTCGGGAAGAGGCTCACGGCGGCGGCGGCGGGCACGTCGTCCTTGTTCACCGTGAGCTTCACGCCGCGCGTGCCGGTGCCGCCGGGCGCGGGCGGGATGACGTTGGTGACGCCGTTGGCCACGTACCGCTGCGCCGAGTAGTCAAAGGCCCACCGAGCGGTGAAGTCGGGCGTGAAGTTGAGCGCGCCGTCGAACACCGACCACTGCGCCGAGGTGTCGGTGTCGAAGCTGTCTTCAAACAGGACCTGCGCCGGTGCGGATGCCGCGGTCGGAAGCAGGATGGCGGCGAGGAAAATCTCACCGAAGCGGGTGAGCCGGAGAAGCGCGGATGGTTTCTTCAAGGTACGACGGACGTGGTTATACGGACTGGCAAAGGTTTGTCAGCCCGCGAAATTCGAGACAGGGAGCAGATCACCGGGGGCCATTTCAAGCCGCGGCGACCTCCGCATCCGAGGTCGGATTTTCGCCGTGAACCGCAGCAGCCGGCGTGCCACGGCCCTCAGCGGACGACTTCGGTGCCGACGCCCTCGTCAGTGAAGATTTCCAAAAGCACCGCGTGCGGCATCCGACCATCCACCAGGGAAACCTTGTCCACGCCCGCTTCAATGGCCGCCACGGCGCTGTCCACCTTGGGGATCATGCCCTTGTCCACAATGCCCGCACGCTTGAGTTCAGCGACCTCGCTGACGCGCAGGTGCGGGATGATGGTGGCCGGATCCTTCGGGTCGCGCATCAGGCCCGGCACGTCGGACATGAAGACCAGCCGCCGGGCACGCAGGGCGATGGCCGTCATGGCGGCGGCGACGTCGGCGTTGCAGTTGTAGAGCCGGCCGTCGTCGCCGCGCGCGGTCGGACTGATTACGGGCGTGATGCCCTGTCCGATGCATTCGAGCAGCGGGGCCATGTTCACCTGCACGACTTCGCCGACGAAGCCGAGGTCGAGCGGCCGGCCGTCCGCGCCGGCAACCTGCGCCGGGCGGCAGCGGAAGATGTCCGGCCCGGCGAAGCCGCGCGCCGCGCCGCCGAGAGCGATGATCGTGGCGACGACCTCGGGGTTGATCTCGCGGGAGAGGACGCGGTCCACGATGCTGACCGTGGCCTCGTCGGTGACGCGCTGGCCCTGGACGAAGCTCGCCTTGAGGCCCGCCTGCTCCATCGCGCGGGTGATGGCCTTGCCGCCGCCGTGGACGACCACCGGGTTGATCTCGACGGCCTCGAGAAAAACGATGTCGCGCGCGACGCCCTGCCGGACGGCCGGGTCGGGCGAGTCCATGAAGGAGCCGCCATACTTCACGACGAAGGTCTGGCCGCCGAACTTCTGGATATAGGGGAGCGCCTCGAGGAGCGTGGCGGCCTTGGAGATCAGGTCTTGCATGCAGCTGATGCCGGAATTGGAAACGCCACACCGGCGGTGTCGAGCACGGAGCGCGCGCCCGCTTGTCTCGCCTGCCTGCCCGGCTACGCCGCCGCCCATGAGCGCGCTGCTTCAACCCGCCTCCATCCCCGAGGACGAATATCTCACGGGCGAGGAACTCAGCGAAGTCCGTCATGAATACATCGGCGGCTGCGTGTACGCGATGGCCGGAACCAGCGACGAGCATGGCACCATCGTCGGGAATGCCTTCAGCGCCCTGCGTGCCCACATCCGCGGGCGCGGCTGCCGCGCCCTCGTGGCCGACATGAAGGTTCGCCTCGAGCTGAGGGACGAGGTGATCCACTACTACCCCGACGCCTTCGTCACCTGCGACCCGCGCGACACGGAGCGCTACCTCAAGCAGCACCCACGCGTGGTCATCGAGGTGCTGTCCTTCTCGACCAAGCGGCTCCACCGGCGCGAGAAGTTCTGGAACTACCAGCAGATCGGGTCGCTCGAGGAGTACGTGCTCGTGGCGTCGAATCACCGCGAGGCGACGGTCTTCCGCCGCGCGAACGGCTGGCGCCCGGAAGTTTTCACCCGCCCGGAAGAGGAGCTGCACCTCGCCTCGCTGGACTTCCGGATGCCGCTGACCGCCGTGTACGAGGATCTCGAAGTGCCGCCTATCCGCCCAGCGTGGCCGGATCGGTGACGTCGCCCTTGTTGAAATCCACGTACTCCTCCGTGAGGTCGGCGGCGTAGAGGAAGGCCGCGCCGCGACCGAGGTTCAGGCGGAGGTGCAGGTCGAATTCCTTCGGCGCCACGGCGGCGCAGAGTTCCTTGAACGTCGCCCGCGTCGGCTGGCCGCGCCGCAGGCTCCACAGGATGTCCCGCGCGCCGGGCGTGCTGTAGCCGATGTCCACGCGGTCCTCGACCACGTTCGCGGGGCTGTAGCCGAGCGCGCCCATGATGCGGCCCCAGTTGGGATCGCCCCCGTGCCAGCTCGTCTTCACGAGCGCGCTGTTGCCCACGGCGCGGGCCGCGGCGTCGGCTTCGGCGTCGGAGCGGGCGCCCGTGACGCGGACGGTCACCACGCGATGCACGCCCTCGCCATCGCGGACGATCATCTTCGCCAGCTCGAGGCAGACGTGGCTCAGCGCGGCCTGGAACGCGGCGAAGTGCGGGTGCTTCACCGAGCCGAGGCGCGGGTTGCCGGCAAGGCCGTTGGCGAGCGCGAGCACGGTGTCGTTCGTGCTCATGTCGCCGTCCACGGTGATGCGGTTGAAGCTGAGGGCCACGGCCTCGGTGAGCGCGGCGCGGAGGGCCTTGGGCGCGATGGCGGCGTCCGTGGTGACGAAGCCAAGCATCGTCGCATGGAGGCCCCGCGGCATCGCGGCCGGGCGCGCGCCGGTGGGGCTCATGCCGGGCTGGATCATGCCGGCGCCCTTGCACATGCCCCCGAGGCGCACGAGGGCGCGGCCGAGGCGAAGTTCGACGGCGAGCTGCTTGGGCCGGGTGTCGCTCGTCATGATGGCCTCGACGGCCGCGTCGGCCTCGGCGGGCGTGGCGCCGAGCTTTTCCGCTGCGGCGGCGATGCCGGTGCGGATGTTGAGCATCGGCATGGGCACGCCGATGCGGCCGGTGGACGCGACGAGCACGCGTTCGGCCGGGAGCGCCAGCGCGCGGCCGGCGAGTTCCGCCATGGCCCGCGCGTCGCGCACGCCCACGCGGCCGGTGCAGGCGTTGGCGTTGCCGGAGTTCACGACGATAGCCTGCGCGATGCCGCCTTCGACGCGCGCCGCGCAGAGCTTCACCGGCGCGGCGCAGACCTGGTTGGTGGTGAACAGGCCGGCGGCGCTGGCGGGCGTCTCGGACACGATCAGCGCGAGGTCGCGCTTGGGCCCCTTGTCGGAGCCCTTGCCGGTACCGAGGCGTTTGATGTCGCAGAAAATGCCGGCGGCGAGGAAGCCGCGGGGCGCGATGATGGAGCCGGGAACCGGGTTCAGCTTGGTCTTCACAGGGAGGGCGTCAGCACGAGGCGCGCGGCGTTGAAGTAGATGAGCAGGGTACAGATGTCGGTCAAGGCGAGCGAGACGGGGCCGGCGGCGATCTTGGGGTCGAGCTTCAGCGCGTGGAGCAGCGCGGGCACGCTCAGTCCGATGGCGGAGGCCGCGGTGATGGCCAGCAGGATGCTGCCGCCGATCACGCCGGCGGGCAGCGGCTCGCCGCGCCAGAGCCAGGCGATGACGCCGACAAGTGCGCCGCAGGCGAGGCCGAGCAGCAGCGCCGTGGACACCTCCCGCCACAGGGCGGCGAGATACCACGCCCGCGTGGGCTTCATCGCCCGGAGCGCCTGCAGGGTCACGGTCATGGACTGCACGCTGACGCTCTCGCCCAGGCCCAGCACGAGGGTGAGGAAAAACGCCAGCACCAGCGCCTGCGCCAGCGTGGCCTCGAACATGCCCGCGAGGAGCGCGCACACCGTGCCGCTCGCCACGGTGGCCAGCAGCCACGGGAGCCGGTAGCGCACGGCCTGCAGGGGCCCGGCGTCGCGGAGCTGCCCGACGCGGAAGCCCAGCGCCTCGAAGAGCGTGTCGGCGCGCTCGCGTTCGGCGAGATCGAGCAGGTCCAGCACCTCCTCGGTGAAGAGGTTCACGTCCACCACGCCCACAAGCCGCCGCTCCTCGTCCACCACCGGGAAGGCGAGGAACCTGTGCATGACAAAAAGCTCGCACGCGTCCAGAACGGTCGCCGTCGAAGGCAGCGCGACCACACGCCTCACCATCAGGTCACCGACGCACGAATCGGCCGGGGCCATGAGCAGGCGGCGCGTGGGCAGCACGCCGAGGAGCCGCCCGCCGGCGTCCAGCACGTAGAAATAGATCACCTTCTCGCCAAGGCCGTCCCGGCGGATCTGCTGCAGCGCCTGTTCGATCGTCAGGTCGTCCCGCAGCGCGGTGAAGTCGCGCCGCGCCTGCGCCAGCACGGGCTCGTTGGGATTGGGAACCGCGGCGGCCATGCGCGGCGGCTAGGCGAGGCCCGTTGTTTCCGGCAGGCCGCAGAGGAGATTGAGGCTCTGCACGGCCTGGCCGCTGGCGCCCTTCACGATGTTGTCCTCGGCGCTGAGCACGAGCAGCCGGCCCGTGCGCGGGTCGAGACGCCATGTGAGCTCGAGAACGTTCGTGCCGGTGACGTTCTTGGTGTCGGGCAGGGCCGGCGCCTCCAGCAGCCTGACAAACGGCTCGTCCGCGTAGGCCGCGCGGTAGCACGCGGCGATGTCCGCGCCGAGGGCCGAGGTCTCATCGGCGGTGGAAAAGCGCCGTGCCGGCGCGAGGTACAGCGTGGTGTGGATGCCGCGGTTGACCGGAGCGAGGTGGGGGGTGAACTGGATTGTCACCGGCCGCCCGGCGGCCAGCGCGAGCTGCTCCTCGATCTCGGAGAGGTGCCGGTGCTTGGGCACGCCGTAGGCGCGCAGGCTCTCGTTGCACTCGCAGAAAAGGTAGTCCACCTCGGCCTTGCGGCCCGCGCCGCTCACGCCGCTCCAGGAATCGGCAATGATTCCGTCCGGCCGGACCAGCCCATCGCGCAGCAGCGGGATCACCGGCAGCAGAATGCTCGTCGGATAGCAGCCCGGCGCCGCCACGAGCGTCGCGTCGCGGATCGCCGCACGGTGAACTTCCGGGAGTCCGTACACGGCCCGCGCGAGCAGCGCGGGCGCGGGATGGTCGTGGCCGTAGAACTCCCGGTATGCGGCCGCGCTTCTCAGACGGAAGTCCGCGCTCAGGTCAATCACCGTGCAGCCGGCATCGAGCAGCGGCACGGCAAACTCCGCCGCCACGCCGTGCGGCAGCGCGAGGAAGACGATGTCCGCGGCGCGGGCGAGCAGCTTGGGGTTCGGCTCGGTGAAGCGCAGCGCCCGCGCGCGCGGATGCTGCGCGAAGCGCGGGAACACCTGCGCCACTGTCCGGCCCGCGCTCTGGCGCGAGGTGACGGCGGTGAGTTCGACGCCCGGATGGTGCAGCAGCAGGCGGACCAGTTCCTCGCCCGAATAACCGGACGCCCCGACGATGGCGACGCGCTTGGACATGACGTTGTTCTGGAAAAGGTCTTTAGCCACGAATGGACCCGACTGAACACCAGTAATCCCTTGGAAACAGCGTCAGGAACTCCTGTCCATGGGTGTCCATTCGTGGTTGATCCCGGTCTTCGGATTACGCCGCCGCTTTATAGGGCATCGCCTGGTGGCGCTCCATGAAACGTTCCGGTTTCTCGAGGGTGGTGAAGCCGAACCGCGCGTACAGCCCATGGGCGTCCGCGGTCGCGAGCATCATCCGCCGCAGGTCCTGCAGGTCCGGATGCGCGAGCAGGTAGGCGACCAGCGCCTTGCCCAGGCCGGCGCCCTGGTGCGCAGGCAGCACGAACACGTCCGCCAGCCACCCGAAAGTGGCGCGGTCAGTGATGACGCGGGCAAACGCCACCTGCGCGCCGTCCTCGGCGTACACGCCGGCGCAGAGCGAGCCGGCGAGAGCGCGGGCGACTGTTTCGCGCGGGATTCCGGCGGCCCAGTAGCTCTCGCGGCTGAGCCAGGCATGGATGACATCGGGCTTCAGCCGCGACGGGTCGGTGGAAAGCCGACAGCGGCCCGCGAACTGGTCGGGATGAATCATGGCAGGAAAACCAAAGACCCCGCCGGCGTGCGCCGGCGGGGTCTGAAAACTCGGCGGGAGCCTAACGCTTCGAGAACTGGAACCGCTTGCGGGCGCCGGGCTGGCCGTACTTCTTGCGCTCGCGCTCGCGCGGGTCGCGCGTGAGGAGGCCGCCGCCGCGCAGCACCGGGCGGAGGTTGGCATCCAGCTCGAGCAGCGCACGGGCTAGCCCATGGCTGACGGCACCGGCCTGGCCATTCGGGCCGCCGCCAGAGACGTTCACGCGGATATCGTACTTGCCGACGGCCTCCGCGGCGGAAAGGGGCCGCAGAGCATGGGTGCGGAGGGTGTCGGTCGGGAAATAGGTCTCGAACGCACGGCCGTTGACCGTGATTTTGCCGGAGCCGGGCTGGAGCCGGACGCGGGCGGTGGCCGTCTTGCGACGGCCGGTGGTGACGTGTTCCTTGGACTTCTCGTCAAACATGGCGGGTGAGATCAGGGGACGTACTCGAGCTTCGCAGGCGTCTGAGCCGTGTGCGGGTGCTGCGGGCCGCGATAGACCTTGAGCTTGGTGAGGAGCTGCCGGCCGAGGCGGTTCTTCGGGATCATGCCCTTCACCGCGCGCTCGATGATCTGCTCGGGATTTGTCTCGCGCAGCTTCGCAACGTTGAAATGCTTCTCACCGCCCTTCCACCCGGAATATGTCATGTACGTCTTGTCCGTCTCCTTTTTGCCGGTGAGTCGGACCTTCTCGGCGTTGATGACGACCACGAAGTCGCCGGCGTCGAGGTGCGGGGTGTAAATGGGCTTGTCCTTGCCGCGCAGCACGTCGGCGATCTGGACGGCGAGGCGGCCGAGCACGACGCCATCGGCGTCAATGATGTGCCACTTGCGCCGCTGCATGTCCACTTTGGGCAGATAAGTCTTCATTCGCGTCCCGAACAAGGGCCGGCACGATACCGACTGACCCCCGGCCGTCAACGGAGAGTTTGCCGGAAACAGCCACCGGACGCCCCGGGCCCCAGCTACGCCATCCCGACGGACAGCCGCAGGGGCAGGCGCAGGCCGCCTTCGCCCGACCGCCCACGGGCCTGGAGGCGCACCGGACCGGTTCACAACCAAGTCTGCCATCCACCTTGGCTTGGGGGGCGGCTTCCCGCCGTGCTCGCCTCGGGAGAGCGGCCGCGGCATGGTCCGCCCATGCCCGCGACTCAGTCCTTTGAAATGCTGGCCCGCCAGGCCGACGTCGCCCGTGGAACGTGGCGCTCGGCCTTGCCGGCCGCCCGACCGACCGCCGCGGCGAACTTGGCCGCGGCCCTGCTGAATCTCGCCGAGGCCTGCATCGAGCGCCACGCAACGGATGAGGCCCTCGCGCTGGTCGCGGAACTGCGGCCCCTCATGACGCACCTTCCGACGGAACACAGGCGGCGGCTGGCCGCCCTTGAAGACCGGCTCTCTTCCGGGCCAGCCGCCGCCGACGTCCGGCCATGGGCGGCACCGGCGCCAACCTCCACGCCCCGCCGGCAGGCCGCGGTGCCGCCGCCTTCCCCCACCCTGCCGGCTTCCAGTCCCAAGCGCGGCGGCCGGCTGCCCGGCGCGCCGGCGAAGAACTCCGCCACGGGCGACACGCGGTCCTTCCAGAAGGCCGCCGAGCAGGCGCGCGTGCAGACCGTGTGGTTTGGCACGAACCGCCGACCGCTCGATCCCGCCACTCCGGCCCGCGCCTTCGGCGACGAGCGCGACCAAGGCCTGCACGTCGGCACCTGCGAGGTGTACGTGCCCAAGTCGCACAAGTTCGGCTCGCTCGGCTCGTCGTGGTTCTGGCGCGTCATCACGCGCACGGACGACCGGCTGAAAGTGCAGGCGGTGCGGGTGCTGACGGATGTGGAGTTTTGGGCCGGGCTTCGCGCGAAAATTGAGGGCGCGCCGGAGGGCGACCAGCAGGCGCTGGTGTTCATCCACGGCTACAACGTGAGCTTCGAGGAAGCTGCGCTGCGGGCCGGTCAGATCGCGGAGGACCTCCGCCCGCCGGGCGTCACGGCGTTCTTTTCGTGGCCCTCCAAGGGCTCGCTCGCCGGCTACCCGGCGGACGAGGCAACGATCGAGTTCAGCGTGCCGTACATCCGGGACTTCCTTGTGCGCGTGGTGCGCGAGAGCGGCGCACGCCGTGTCCACGTCATCGCGCACAGCATGGGCAACCGTGGGCTGATGCGGGCGCTGGAGGACATCGCACAGGACGCCGCGCTGCGCGGCGCGGTGAAGTTCGGGCAGGTCATCCTGGCCGCGCCGGACATTGACGCTGCGGTTTTCCGGCAGGTGGCCGCGGTGTATCCGCAGCTTTCCGAGCGGACGACGCTGTACGCCTCGCCGGGCGACAAGGCCTTGGAGGCGTCAAAGCACCTGCACCAGTATCCGCGCGCGGGCTTCACGCCGCCGGTGACCGTCGTGCCGGGTGTGGACACGATTGAAGTGCCGCAGCTTGATCTGCTGGCGCTTGGACACGGGTACTTCGCGGACTTCGCGGGAGTGTTGGAGGACATCCACGTCCTGCTCCGGCACAACGTGCCGCCCGAAAAGCGTCAGCGCCCGCGGCCGGTGGGCGGGCACTGGCTGATCAAGACCTGACGGCCGCCACAGGGCGGATGGTGTGCCGACATCACGCCGGCGGACCTTCCCCGCGGCCCCGGCGTGAACGCCCGCGCTCAACGCCGTGCTTTCCGGCTACCGCGCCGCGAGGGCGGTTTCTTCAAAGGCGTAGAGCTTCGACTCGGTCCGGAGGTAGAGGCGACGGCCGGCGAGCGCCGGCGTGGCGGCGATCTTCTCGCCAAAGTCGGCACGGTGCAGAATCTCGGGTTTCCCACCGCCGGCCTTGAGCACGCTCACGACGCCCTGGAGCGAGGCGAGGTAGAGGCGGCCGTCCGCGGCGACGGGCGAGGCGTAGTAGCCGCCCATGGTGCCGATGCGCTCCTGCGTGTAGTACGGCTCGCCGGTGGCGGCGTTGAAGGAGGAGGCCATTCCGCCGTCGCGGATCAGGTAAACACGGCCGTCGTAGTAGAGCGGGCTGGGGACGTAGGGCAGCCCGCGGGTGAAGCGCCACGCGACGTGCGTGCCGGAAACGTCGCCCGCACCGCCGGGCTTCACGGCGAGCAGCACATTCTCGCCACGTTTCATGAGGCCGCCCATGGCCTCCCAGTCAGCACGTTCGAGGCGGCCGTTGCCGTCCAGATCCTGCGCCTTGAACCAGGCGGGGCCGTCCTCGAACTCCTCGAGGGCGATCCAGCCGTCTCCGTTCTTGTCGGCTTTTTCCACGGTGCTTTCCCAGGTAGGCCACGGGGAATCGGCCTTGCCGGGGGACCAGCCGGCGAAGAAGAGCAGGTCCTGGCCGAGCACGGGCGTGGTGCAGGTGAAACTCGGCAGGCCGCGCAGCACCCAGCGTTCGGCACCGGTTGCAGGATCGTAGGCCCGCATGGAGAGAGCGCCCGAGGCGACGATCTCAGTGACTCCCGAGTGGGTCCAGACGATCGGGCTGCCGAAGCTGGTCGGGGACTCGGGCCGGGACGTCTCCCAGAGCCTCTTCCCGTCCTTCAGGCTGAGGGCCAGGATCAAGGAGCCACGCGTCTGGTCGCGGTTGAGGAAGACCTTGCCGTCATGGATCAGCGGCGAGGTGCCGGAGCCGAAATTGCCGGACGTGACCGCGACGGGCAGGCGGTGGGTCCAGCGCTCGCGGCCGTTGGCGTCATACGCGGCCAGACCGGCGGAGCCGAAGTAGCTGACGACCGTGGCGCCGTCCGTGGCGGGCGAGGCAGCGGCGGGGCTGCCCTCGGTGGCATGGAATTCCTCAAGCTTGTCCGCGGCAAGGATGGCGGTCCAGAGGAGCGAACCGTCCTTCGCGGAATAGCCCCGGGTCTGAAGTTTGCCCTCCGCAAAGGCGGTGAGAAACAGGCGGTCGCCGGCCACGACGGGGGACGAGGGCGCACCAGGCACCGGCATCTGCCACGCGACGAGATTGGTGGGGCCGATGGCGAGCGGCGGGCGGGCGTTGAGGGAGACGCCGGAGGCGTTCGGCCCGCGGAACATGGGCCATTCCGCCTCGGCGGAGAGGGCTGCCGGGGCGACGAGCAGGAGAGGAAGCGATGCAGCGAGAGACTTCATCAAGGGCTAGGAGAGCGCAGGCCGGCGCGTGGCGCAAGCTGCGGAGCACCGGGCCCTGCCCGGCGCGATTCCCCCCCGGCCCGCGAAGGCCGGGGAGCACCCGACGCCCCGGCCGGCCGACGTCCCGCCATCAGTGCGTGATGAGGGTGGCCTGCAGGGTCTTGCTGCCGGTGTCGCTGTCGGGCCGGCTGGGCGCCGTGGAGTGGGACTGGCGGAAGCGGAGCCGGAAGGGGCCGACCTCGATCACGTCGCCGCTGCGGAGCAATTCGGGGCGGATGACACGGCGGCCGTTGAGGAAGGTGCCGTTGGCGCTGCCGAGGTCCATCAGCCAGAACTCGTACCGGCTCTGCGCCTGGATGAGGGCGTGCTGGCGGGAGACCTTGGAATCGGACAGCACCACCGTGCCGCCCAGGGCGCGGCCGATGGAACAGGTGCCGCCGAGCCGGAGGCGCGTGCCGTCGGGGCGCTCAAGCTCGCCGTCGGGCAACATCGCCTCGATCCAGGCTCGGTCGAAGACGCGGGCGTAGATGCGGTTGCGGACCTGGAGGTGGCCGCCGGGGGCCTTCACGATGCCGGCGAGGCGGAGCTGGTTGACGAGGTCGTTGTTCTCGTCGTCGGGCACGGCCTTGCCGGCGAGCACCTGGCCGTAGAGGGCAAGGAGCTGGTGGAGGTCCGACTCCGTGCCAAGGATGCGGCCCTTCACGTAAAGGAGGTTCTCGTTCTGGTCACGGGAGCGGGCGCTGAAGAAGAGCTCCTCACACAGGCGGTCCACCATCTCGCCCGGCGCGAGGGCGGAGTCACTGGCCGTGCTGCGGAGGATTTCACCGCAGAGCTGCTGGGTGAGGAAGGGATGGCCGCCGGTCCAATGCAGCACCCGCTCCAGCAGCCGCTCGGCGCGAGCCGGGGAGGTGCCGCGCACGCCCTGCGCCAGCCCCTGCGCCAGGGGCCGGGCCTCCTCGGGAGTGAAATCCTCGAGCTCGATCCGGCGGCCAAGGTTGAACGGAGTGGTATGCGTGTCGCGGATGAGTTCCGCCGGCGTGGCCACGCCCAGGATGCAAAAAGTCAGGCGGCGGAAGACGGGATCGCTGGCCCGCTGGTCGAAGCACTGGCGGATGGCGATGAAGAACTCGTCCGCCTTGAAGGGCAGGCTGCGCACCGCATCCGCTTCGTCCACAAAGACGATGACCGGGGAAGACGCCGCGGGCACAATGACCTCCCGGAGGAGGTTGGTAAGGCGGGCCACCGGGCCGCCTTCCCGGGTGGCGCCCCACCAGTCCTCAACCTCCTCCTCGAGCCCGCTCTGGCGCCCAAGGCGGCACGCAATGTCGCCATACCACTGGTCGGGCTGGAGGTTCTGCCCCAGCGCCGAGAGGTCCAGGAAGAGCGGGCGCAGCCCGGCACTCCGAAGGGTCTGCCCGGTGCGGACGGTGAGGGACGACTTCCCCATCTGGCGGGCAGTGAGCACGTAGCACAGCACGCCCTCCCGCAGGCCGCCGATCAGTTCACGGTCCGCCGCACGCTCGACATAGCTCGCCGCGTTCGGTGGCAGCGCGCCGCCGGTATCGCTGAACCAGTCTCGGTCGGGCAGATTCATGAAGGTTCCTTCGCGTCGTGCGGGCGGAGTGGAGTTTCTGGGCCACCCCGGCCGGGTCGGAAAGCGCAAAATTCATGGGCCCTCTGTCGCCGGCCGGTTCACACCGCCATTGCCCGGGCGATGGTGTTCCACCACGGGCCGTGCAGCGCCGCGACCGGCGTCGAAACTTCCCGGCCGCCGGGCAGTTTCAACGTCAGCGCTTCGCCGCCGACCACGCCGAGGCGTGCGGTGGGCACGCCGAGGAGCTTCGCGCGCTCCAGGATTTTCACGGCGTCGAGCGGCGCGCAGGTGACCACCACGCGGTTCTGCGTCTCGCCAAAGAGCAGGGCATCCAGCCGCGCGCCGTCGCCGAGTCCCGCGAGATCCGCGGTGGCGCCGAAGAGCCGCGGGGTGTGTCGGCCGTCCTGCCGGCTGAAGCAGCCCTCCGCCAGGCACACGGCGAGGCCGCCTTCGCTGCAGTCATGCGCGCTCTTCACGCCGCCCGCGCGGATCAGGCCGACGAGCGTGGTGTGCAGCGTCTGGGCCGCCGCGAGGTCCACGCGTGGCGGCAGGCCCGTCTTCCGGCCGTGGACGGTCTTCAGGTACGCGCTGCCGCCAAGGCCCTGCAACGGATCGGCGAGATCCACCGGTGCGCCGAGCAGGAGGATCACGTCGCCGGCGTCCTTGAACCACTGCGTGGTGACGTGCTCCGGCTGCTCGATCACGCCGACGACGGCGACGGTGGGCGTGGGATCAATCGCGCCGAGCGCGCCGCGCTGGTTGTAGAGCGAGACGTTGCCGCCGGTGATGGGCGCGTGAAACGCGCGGCAGCCCTCCGCCAGGCCGCGCACGGACTCGCGGAGCTGCCAGAAGATCTCCGGATTGTGCGGGTTGCCGAAGTTGAGGTTGTCCGTGGCGCCCACGGGCAGCGCGCCGGAGCAGGCGAGGTTGCGGCATGCTTCCGCGATCGCTGCCTTCCCGCCCTCGTAGGGATCGAGATAGACGTAGGTGCCGTTGCAGTCGCAGGTGAAGGCGACGAGCTTCTCGGGGATTGGGGATTGGGGATCGCGGATTGCGGATCGGCCGGACTGCGCGGCGGCGTACTCGTCCTTGGTTACCGGCAGGCTGTCGGCCTTGATCCGGATCACCGCCGCGTCGCTGCCGGGCAGCACCACCGAGCCGGCGCGCACCATGTGGTCGTACTGGCGATAGACCCAGTTCTTCGAGGCGATGTTGGGATCGGCCAGCAGCTTCAGCAGGTCCGCGGCCGGGTTCGCGCTGTCGGGGATGCCGTCGAGCCGGAAGGCGCGCACATCGGCCAGGTAGGCGGGCTCGGCGGCCTTGCGGTGGTACACGGGCGCGTCGTTGGCGAGCGGCGCGGCCGGAATGTCCACGATCACACGGCCGCCGTGCCGGACGACCATCCTGCTGGTGTCGGTGACGACGCCGATCTCGGCCCACGGGAGATCCCATTTGTCGAAGATGCGCTTCACCTCCACCTCGCGGCCCTTCTCCACGACGATGAGCATCCGCTCCTGCGACTCGCTGAGCATGATCTCGTAGCTCGACATGTTCGGCGCGCGCTGCGGCACGCGGTCCAGTTCGATCTCGATGCCCGTGCCCGCGCGCGCCGCCGTCTCGCAGGTCGAGCAGGTCAGGCCCGCCGCGCCCATGTCCTGCATGCCGGCGACCGCGCCGGTGGCCAGCAGCTCGAGGCACGCCTCGCAGACGAGCTTTTCCATGAACGGATCGCCCACCTGCACCGCGCCGCGCTGCTGCTCCGCGGATTCCTCGGTCAGGTCCTGCGACGCGAAGGCCGCACCCGCCAGGCCGTCGCGCCCTGTCGCCGGGCCCACGTAGAAGACCGGGTTGCCCACGCCCCGCGCCGCGCCGCGGGTGATCTGGTCATGGCGCAGCACGCCGAGGCAGAAGGCGTTCACGAGCGGGTTCCCCTCGTAGCTCGGGTCGAAGTTCACCTCGCCGGCGAGGGTCGGGATGCCGAAGCAGTTGCCGTAATGCGCGATGCCGCCCACGACGCCGGCGAAGAGGCGGCGCACCTCGGGACTGGCGAGCGAGCCGAAGCGCAGCGAGTTCAGCGCCGCCACCGGCCGCGCGCCCATCGTGAAGATGTCGCGGATGATGCCGCCCACGCCCGTGGCCGCGCCCTGGAACGGCTCCACCGCGCTCGGGTGGTTGTGCGACTCGATCTTGAAGGCGATGGCCAGCCCGTCGCCGATGTCCACGATGCCGGCGTTCTCCTCGCCCGCGCCCACGAGAATGTGGCGGCCCTGGGTCGGGAAGGTCTTCAGCACCGGCCGCGTGTTCTTGTAGGAGCAGTGCTCGCTCCACATCACCGAGAAGATTCCCAGCTCGGTGTACGTCGGCGGGCGGCCGAGGATGCCGAGCACCTTCTGGTACTCGTCGGGCGTGAGATTGTGCTTCGCGACAAGCTCGGGGGTGATGGCCGGTTCGTTCATCGGAAAGTTCCGCCGCGCGGAGCGGCCACCGTAGGGCGGACCGGGATCGGGGGGAAGCCGCCGCCGTGGTGGCGGCGCAAGGTGGCGGCGACGCCCCGTCGCGGCAGGCGGATGGGATGGGTTTTCAACCCGTCCACGGAATGGTTCGGCGCGGCGTGGCAGCGGAGGCATGAGCGCGTTTCTTGGCTCAGCCCGAGCCTCGCGCCGAAACGATTGGCGGACCGGTTGCAAACCGGTCCCACGGGGCGGCGAGCCCCGCCGGCACCCTCTGCCGCGAGGGCGCGGCAGCCACTGCGGCGCCGGCCGCAGCAGGTCGTTGAACTGCTCCGGCGTCAGCGCCTCGCCGAAGTTCTCCGGCATGAGCGAGCGGCCGGTTTCCTCGCGCCTCGCCACGTCGGCCTTGGGCACGGTGACGTGCACCTTCACGTGGGCGGTATGAGCCGCAGGCATCCCGGCCGCACGCGCAGTGGCGTAGCCGAGCACCTCGTGGAGATAGGTGGGGTCGGAGACCTGGTTGTGGAGGTTCAGCGTGCTGAGGCCGCGAAACTTCCGGCCTTTGGTGAAGCGGTTGGAGTCGAGCTTGAAGCGCCGCTTGTCGCTCTTCATCGGGCCCCTGCAAGTACCGTTGCCCTGGTAGCGGACGCCGACGTTGGAAACCTTCTCCCCGGCGATCTCGACGTCCGCCTTCACGAACTCGAAGTCAAGGCCGAGCATGGCCGCGACGCCGGGCCGCTGGGCGCGGCCTTGCTCGAAGGCGCGGCTCAGGTCCGGCCCGCCGCCCGCACCCCGGCTGCCCAAGCCGGGTCCGGCGTCGGTCCGGCGCTTGGGCTCCAGCGCCTCCCACTGTTCCGGGGTGAACCTGAGGCGGACGGTGTGCAGGTTGGTCAGGCCCAAGAACGCGGTGGCGGCGTCATCGAGGCTGGGGGCAGCCGCGGTGGGGCGCGCCGACGAGACGGCGCAGGGGTCGTTGCATGGTTGGCTTCCAGGCGCGCACCACGCGGGAAACCAATCCTGTGTGATGATTCGGTGACGCCGTTGGATGAAGAGCGGCGGACGGGGATGGGGCTCCGCGCAAGCCACCCGCGGGGAACGCGGTGGAGGGGATGCGACGCCATCCCGCGGGACCAGCGGCCCGCCGGCCCCCTGCTTTCGGGACTTGCCCACGCCGGGGGGCGAACTACGCCACGCGAGCCTTGTGGCGACCGGAAGTTTACGCCCTCCGCAATCACTCCGCCGCGCCATCTGGACCGCGGGCACGGTCGGCCGGAGCGGGGGTGGCGTGGTGTTCGTGATGGGGCGCGGGCGCCTTGCGGGCGAAGGAGGCGGGCTTGAGCACGAGCGGCTCGGCGGAAGCGTTCCCTTCCCGGATGGAGTAGGCGCCGCCGGGCTCGAGGCCGGAGAACTTCTGCTCCGCGCCGGAGGGCCACCTGATCGAGGCGGCGACCTGGGTGGCGTCGGCCACGCCGATCTCCTGGCGCAGCGGGTTCGCGCCGAAGCTTCCGCCGGAATTCACCCAACGGTACACGCGGCGCTCGCCGGCCGGGGTCTGGAGGGTCAGTTCGATGCGGGCTCCGATGGCCGCGCGGTTCGACTTCGTGCCGATGAGGCGGAGCTTCACCAGCCGGTTCGTCGAGCCAGGATTCTCGAAAAGCGCGTTGCGCGCCCGGTCCGCCGGGTAGGCCCCGCCCATGTCGGCGTACACGTCCACGTCGCCGTCCTCGTCGAGGTCCGCGAAGGCGATGGCATGGCCCTTTTGCAAGTGGCCCATGCCGGCGGCGGTGGTCACGTCCAGGAAGCGCCGGCCGCCGTCGTTCCGGAACAGGCGGTTCGGAATGATGGTGCCGAAATCGGGGTCGCCAGTGCCGAGATAGATGTCCGGGTAGCCGTCCGCGTCGAGGTCCCCGAAGTTGCTGCCCATGGTCAGCAGGACACGGTGGAGGCCCGCCGGGCGCGTCACGTCCTCGAAGGTGCCGTCGCCCCGATTCCGATAGAGCCGGGCGCGCTCGGCGCCCGAGGTCTTGCCAAGCAGGTCAGCCAGCATCTCGCCGGCGTTGCGCTGGAAATAGCCGCTGACGAAGAGATCCTGCCGCCCATCGTTGTCGTAATCGAAGAACCAGGTCGGGAAGCTGAAGACCGGCTCGCTGACGCCGGCCCTGGCCCCAACCTCCTCGAAGCGCAGTCCCGGCCCACCGCCGCGCGGCCCGAGATTCCGGAACAGCAGGTTCTTCCCTGCCCGCACTGAGACATAGAGGTCCGGCCGCCCGTCGTCGTCATAGTCCCCGGCGGTGACGCCCTTCACGAAGTCGCGCACGGCCACACCGGCCGCCGCCGCAATGTCGGTGAAGGTGCCGTCGCCGTTGTTGAGGAAGAGCTGGCAGGGATGGCTCCAGCCCTCCTCGGTCGTCTCGTTGCCGATGAACACGTCGACGCGGCCATCCACGTCGAAATCGGCCCAGACCGCCGTCTGCGAGGGGTGGTAGCTGAGCATCCCCGCCGCTTCGGTCACGTCCTCGAAGGTGCCGTCGCCGCGGTTGCGGATGAGGCTGTCCGGATACAGCCCGGCACGGCCCGCCCACGCGCCGCGGATGACGAAAAGGTCGAGCCAACCGTCGTTGTCAAAGTCGGTCTGCATGATGTTCAGGCCGCCGACCAAGCCGGAGAGGGCCGCCTCACGCGTGCGCTCGGTGTACGAGCCGTCCCCATTGCTGCGGAAATAGCGGAGCTGCCCGCGCGGTTCCCAGTCCGAGACGAAGAGGTCCAGGTCGCCATCGTTGTCGAAGTCGTCGGCGGCCACGCCTCCGGCCAGCCCCTCGAGGTCGAGCCCGAGGCCGATTGAGGCATCCGGGAAGCGGGGGAAGGACTGCTCGGACGCAAAGACGGCTGGCGGAACCAGCCAGGCGGCGGGGACGCCGTCGGGATACCTGCCGAGCGTCATCGCGGCGACGTTGTAGAGCCAGCGGGCGTAGAGGTTGCCGGGGTCTTCCTGAAGCATCTCGCCCAACGTCCCAAGCGCGGCGGCGGACCCGGCGGGCCGGGTGTGCTGAGCCGCCGACGGGAGCGGAAAGAGGCAGGAGTCGGCGTTGTGGAGGTCAAGGCAGTTTTCCTGCTCCCCGAGGCGGAGCTGCGCGACGGCGCGGGCGAGGCGGATTTCGGAGAGGGCCTTCGGCTCGATGCTCCCGGGGCTGACGGAGTTGAAGTGCAACGCATTGGTGTACACGTGGCCGAACTCCGCGATCGCGGCGATGGTGTCGCCGGCATTGAGCAGCTCCGTCGCGAGCTGATGGTGGGCGACCAGCCCGGAGAAGTAGTTGGTGCGGGACGCCTCAAGCTGCCGGCGCGCCAGCGGCACGCGCTCCCGGCTCTGGAAGAAGGCGAGCGCCGGATGCGTCTCGGCATTCACCTTCGCCAGCAGCGTCGCCATCCGCAGGGTGCCGGCATGGACCCGGCGGCCGTCCGGCAGCTGGCAGACCGGGTCGTTCGGGGCCGCATCACCGGCACCCAACCGCAATCCCGCGAGGAGCAGGACCGCCGCCGCCGAAAGGAAGCATCGCCCGCGTGCGGGCATCGGAAACAACATTGTTCTTACGGTCGTCCCGGCGAGCTGACGGCGTCTTGCAGCATCCTGCGAACCGACAGGCACGTTTCAGGACTGTGCGGCCGGGCGCTGCTGGCGCTGGAACACGCGCGGCGTGATGCCCCATCGGCGCTTGAAGTGGGTGGTGAGGTGGCTCTGGTCCGCGAAACCGCACGCGGCCGCGGCCGCGGAAATGTCGAAACCACGCAGCAGCAGATCGCTGGCGCGCTCCACCCGGCGGCGCAGCACGAACTGGTACGGCGACAGCCCCGTGGCCCGGCGGAAGCTGCGCGCGAAATGGAACGGGCTGAGCGCCACCGCATCGGCGATCTGCCGCAGCGTCACGCGGCGGTCCAGCGTGCCCTCGATGAACTCCACCGCGTCCCCGAGCTGCGCCTGCGACAATGCCACGGGCGCGGGCTCAAGGGCCCCGGCGGCGCGGCCGAAGCGCCGGAGCAGCCGGGCCACCACGGTCACCGTGACGGATTCCGCCAGCAGCGTGCTGCCGGCCGCGCCGTCGAGCATCTCACGCTCGAGCGCCAGCATGGACTCCCGGACGAGCGGGTCGCCAAAGCCCAACACCGCGTCAAACGTCGAGGCATCAAGGCTGATGAGCGGCTGGGCACGCCCGGCCAGCAGCGAATCGTCCAAGGCGAGCGCGAGGAAGTCCGCGTCGCCCGGCAGGCGTGCCGAGTACAGGAGGCGGGCCGGGATCAGCGAGAGCGACCCGGCTGGCAAATCCACGCAGCGCCCCACGCCGTCCTGCTCCCACTCGAGCGTCAAAGCAGTTCCGAGATGCATCACCAGCAGGGTGGCGAGCGGGAAGCCTTCATGCACCGTGAGGTCGCGTCCGTGATGGCGCTCGACCAGGCAGCCGCGCCAGGGCAGCGAAGCGCTCGTCGAGCGCGGACCGCCGGGCGTCAGCGGACGCAGGCTCGCGGCGCCGCGCTCGTAGAGCAGCGCTCGGCGGAGCCCTCCCCCAGCAGTGCCGGGAGATGCAGCGGGACGTGCCATGCAGGGAGGGATCAATGGCACATCGCGCGGATTGCGCACGCAACGATTGCTGGCGCGCCGGGCCTCATTCGTGGCGAAGTGCCTCGATCGGGTCCATCTGCGACGCCCGCCGCGCCGGGTAGAAGCCGAAGAAGATGCCGATCGCGGCACTGAACGCGAACGCCACCAGCACCGAGTCCAGCGAGACGAGCGTGGCCCAGCCCGTCCTGGTGGTCAGAATCTTGGCGGTGCCGAGGCCGGCGAGGATGCCCAGCGCGCCGCCCAGCAGGCTCAGCGTGATGGCCTCGATGAGGAATTGCAGCAGGATGTCCCGTCCGCGCGCACCCACCGCCAGCCGCACGCCGATCTCGCGCGTCCGCTCGGTCACGCTCACGAGCATGATGTTCATGATTCCGATGCCGCCGACCACCAGCGAAACGCCGGCGACGGCCGAGAGGAGCAGCCGCATGATCCGCTGGCTGGCATCGAAGAACTCAATCATTTCCTGCTGCGTGCGGACCATGAAGTCCTCCGGCTGACCCTCGGCAATGCGGTGCTTCTGGCGAAGCAGGGCGGTGACCTCGTTGGTGACGGCCGGGATCTGGTCCGGGCCGGCCGCCTGGAGGATGAAGCTCCGGAAGCCGCCCCCGCGGCCCGAGAGGCTGCGCTGAGCCGTCGTGTACGGCACGAAGATCGCGTCGTCCTGGTCGCTGCCGAAGCTGCTGCTGCCCTTGGGGGCAAGCTCGCCCACGACCGTGAACGGGGCGTTCTTGATGCGGATGATCTCGCCGACCGCGCGGCCCTCTCCGAAGAGCGTCTGCCGGGTGGTGCGGCCGATGAGCGCAACCTTGGCGCCGATCCGGAGGTCGTTATCGGTGAAGTTCTCGCCGTCGGCCAGCGGCCAGGCGCGGATGTCGAGGAACTGGGCGCTGACGCCCCGGATCTCGACCGAGGTGTTCTGGTTGCCGACGGCGACCTGGGCGTTGGCGCGGACCTCCGGGCTGACGCCGGCCACGCCCTCGACCTCGCGCTGGAGGGCGACGTAGTCGTCCTCGGTGAGGGTGGGGGCGGAGCCGAAGCCCATGCGCACGCCGCCGCGCGAGGCCGCACCGCTCATGACCATGATGACGTTCTGGCCGAGCGAGGCGACGCGGGCCTCGAGCTCGGCGCGGGCGCCGTTGCCGAGCGCGACGACGACGATCACCGCCGCCACGCCGATGATGATGCCCAGCATGGTGAGCAGCGTGCGGAGCACGTTGCGCCGGAGCGCGCGCACGGCCATGCGGATGGTGGCGAAGAAGATCATGTGAGCTGCACCGCCTTCTGCTCGGCGTCGAGCCTGGCCAGCTCGTTGGTCGCGACGGAGCGAGGCTGGACCGGCACATCGGACACGATGCGGCCGTCGCGCATGATGACCGTGCGCGAGGCGTAGCGGGCGATGTCGAGCTCGTGGGTGACCATCACCACGGTCATGCCCGCCTCGTTCAGCGCCTGGAAGATGCCCATGATCTCGATGCTCGTGCGCGAATCGAGGTTGCCCGTCGGCTCGTCCGCGAGCAGCAGCTTCGGCCGGCTGACGAGGGCGCGGGCGATGGCCACGCGCTGCTGCTGGCCGCCGGACAGCTGCGCGGGATGGTGGTCCTCGCGATCGGCGAGGCCGACCTTGGCCAGCGCCTCGCGGGCGCGATCCCGCTGCTCGACCATCGGGATGGCCGGCCGCGCGTAGAGCAGCGGCAGCTCGACGTTCTCCAACGCGGAGGTGCGGGACAGCAGGTTGAAGCCCTGGAAGACGAAGCCGATGGTGCGGTTGCGCAGGTCGGCGCGCTCGTCGCGGTCCAGCTCGCCCACCTCGACGCCGGCCAGCTCGTAGCGGCCCTCGGTGGGCCGGTCGAGGCAGCCGATGGTGTTCATCATGGTGCTCTTGCCGGAGCCGCTCGCGCCCATGATGGCGACGAATTCGCCCGGCATGATCTGGAGCGCGACGGAACGCACGGCCTGCACGCGGACCTCGCCGGTCACGTAGGTCTTCGAGAAGTTCTCGAGCCGGATGACAGGGGAAATGCCCATGGCCGGACTAGCGCGGACGCTGCCCGCCGCCGCCGCCGAACGGTCCCCCGCCGAAGGGGCTCCCGCCGGGCGCGGCGGCGGATGCCGTCGCGGCGGCCACGGAGACGACGCCGGTGACCACCTGGTCGCCCTCGTTCAGCCCGGCGATGACCTCCGTCGAGGTGGCGTCGCTCGCGCCGGTGGTGATGAGGGAGGCTTTCAGGACGTCGAACTCCTTGCCCGTGGCGTCGGTCTCCTTGGCCAGCACATACACCGTGCGCCGGACCGGGCCTTCCGGCTGGGACTGGCGCTGCGTGCGTTGACGTCCACCACCGCCCTCGCCGCCGCCGCCGCGCATGCGTTCTCGCATGCTTTGGTAGGCCTCGCGTTGTTCCGGCGTGAGGCTGGCCGTCCATTTCTCGCGTTCCTCGTCCGTTGGGCGCCGGCGTTCGGCCATCCAGGGCGGCACGGGCATGCCTT
Organism: Limisphaerales bacterium; assembly: GCA_046155815.1. Lineage (GTDB taxonomy): Bacteria > Verrucomicrobiota > Verrucomicrobiia > Limisphaerales > CAIMTB01 > JBJXFY01. The sequence goes on from JBJXFY010000330.1 coordinate 23,963, forward strand.
CCATGCCGGGCGGGCCGCCGGCGGAGGCCATCGCGGGGGCGTTGGTGCCGCCGCCGGCCTGGGCCGGGGCGTTGGTCTCGCCGCGCACGGTGGCGCCCCCGGGCGGGCGGAAGCGCAGCGCCGCGTTGGGCACGCGCAGCACGTTGCGCTGCTCGGCGGTGATGATCGAAACGTTGGCCGTCATGCCCGGACGCAGCTTCAGGTCGTCGTTCCCGACATCCACGACGGTCGTGTAGGTGATGACGTTCTGATTGGTGATCGCCTCGAAGCGCACCTGGCGGACGGAGCCGTTGAAGGTGCGGTTGGGGAAGGCATCCACCTGAAACGTCACGCGCTGGCCCTCGTTCACGCCGCCGATGTCCGCCTCGGACACGGCCACCTCGATCTGCACGCGGGAGAGGTCGCCTACGAGCTGGAAAAGGTTCGGTGTGTTGAGGCTCGCGGCCACGGTCTGCCCCTGGTCAATCTTCCGGGAGATCACGATGCCGGTGATCGGCGAGAAGACGGTGGTGCGGTCGAGGTCCACCTGGGCGCGCTCGACATTGGCCTGGCGCATCTTCACCGAGGCCTCGGCCTGCAGATACGTGGCCTCGGCCTGGTCGGCGTCCGACTTCGGGATGAGGCTGGCGGCGAGCAGTTCGCGGGCGCGAACGCGGTTCACGTCGGCCAGGGCGAGCGAGGCCTTGGCGCTGGCCAGTTCGGCGTCGGCCTGCTGAAGGGAACGCTCGAAAGTCGAGGGATCAATCCGCGCCAGCATCTGGCCGTTGGTGACGCGCGAGTTGAAGTCCACCAGGACCTCGATGATCTGGCCGGAAACCTGGCTGCCGACAGTCACGCTCTTGAGGGGCTGAATGTTCCCGTTGGCGGTGACTGACTGGGTGATGTCGCCGCGGGCGACGGGGACGGCGCGGAACGTGGGCGGGGCGGCGGCCCTGGGCGCCCAACGCTGCCAAGCGAACCAGCCGGCCGCGGACAGCACGGCCGCGATGAACAGGCCCAGCCAAGGGAAGGAGCGGCGCTTTTTCATGCGTCGGTCGGACCGGGGTGCGGGATGGAATGCGTGTTCACTTTCCACGGAGACTGGGGCAGGCACCGCCCGGTTCCAACGGGCCCGTGACGAAGGGCTGCCGGGGCGGGATGGGCCGGAGAAGCAACGGGTTGGGCGACCGGCCCCAGGCGGAGGCGACGGCACTCACCGCACGCGCACGAACCGTTTCCCGGGCATCTGCCGCACGAGCCGCTTCATCTCGAGGCTGAGCAACGCCACGCTGGCCCCGCTGGCGGGCAGGCCGCTCTTCTGGATGACCTCGTCCACCCCGGTCTCGTCGTTCCCGCGCAGCGCCTCGAGGACAGCCTGTTCATTGGCGGAAAGCTCCAGGGCGGGCAGCACGCCGGTCTCCGCCGGGCTCGCGGGCCGGTTGCTGGCGGGAAAGAGATACTCGAACTCGCTCAGGATGTCGTCCGCGCCCTCGCAGAGCTTGGCCCCCTTTTTGATCAGGTCGTGGCAGCCCTTGCTGCGCGGCGAGTCAATGCGCCCCGGCACGGCGAAGACCTGCCGCCCATAATCGGCGGCGAACTTCGTCGTGATGAGCGCACCGCTCTGGAGGTCGGCCTCGACGACGACCGTGCCGAGCGTCATGCCGGCGACGATGCGGTTGCGGATGGGGAAGGACTGCTTGTCCGCGGGCCGGTTGAAGGGGAACTGCGTCAGCACCGCGCCGTTCGCGATGATGCGCTCGAAGAGCTCGGCGTTCTCGGGCGGGAAGACGAGATTGATGCCGGTGCCGAGCACCGCGACCGTGCGGCCCTTCGCCGCCAGCGCGCCCTGGTGCGCCGTGGTGTCAATCCCGCGTGCGCCACCGCTCACCACTGTGACGCCCACGTAGGCAAGCTGGTAGCCGAGCTTGCGCGCCACGTCCTGGCCGTACGCCGTGGTCTGACGTGAGCCGACCATCGCGACGGCGTTGCGGTCGCGCGGCGTGAGCGCGCCCTTCACATAGAGCACGATCGGCGGGTCGTAGATTTCGCGCAGCAGCGGCGGGTACTCCTCGTCGGCCTGCGTGAGGACGCGGCAACCAAAGTCGGCGATGCGACGCAGCTCGCCGGCGAGGTCCACCGTGGATTCCCAGCGGGCGATGGCCTCCGCCGTGTCTTCGCCCACGCCGGGCACCCGCATCAGGGCATCGCGGCCCGCGCGCAGGATGGTCGGGGCATCGCCAAAATGCTCGAGCAGCTTCCGCAGGCGCACCGGCCCGACGTGCTCGACGAGGTTGAGCGCGACCAGCGCCTCGGTCGGGGACATGCCGCTGCGATAAACGGCTCGGCGGCGGCCGGGCAAACTCAAATTCGCCCCTGGGCGGCGACGCCCTCGTCGCCGGAAGGTGCCCGCGGCGCCCCGCCGCGCCGCCGTTGGCTTGTCGCCGCTTCTCCCACACATTGCCCCGCATGGAAAAAGCGGCCTCCCGGAAGAAAATCATCGTGCTCGGCGCGGGCTTTGGTGGGCTGACGTTCTGCCAGTCCTTCGACCACCCGGACGCGGACGTGATCCTGCTCGACCGCCAGAACCACCATCTCTTTCAGCCGCTGCTCTACCAGGTCGCCACCGCCGGCCTCTCCGCGCCCGAGATCGCGCAGCCGATCCGCTCGATCCTCCGCGACCGGCCGCGCGTGAGCACCCGCTTCGCCGAAGTGCACGGCGTGCGCCTCGCGGACCGCGCGGTGGACACCAGCCTCGGCGAACTGAAGTACGACTGGCTCGTGGTCGCGCTGGGCGGCGTCACCAGCTACTTCGGCCACCCCGAATGGGAACGGTTCGCGCCCGGCCTCAAGAGCCTGGACGACGCGCTGCGCATCCGCCGCGAGGTGCTGCTGGCCTTCGAGCGCGCGGAGACGGAGCCCGATCCGGCGCGGCAGGCGGCCCTGATGACGATCGTGGTCGTGGGCGGCGGCCCGACGGGCGTCGAGCTGGCCGGCGCGTTTGCCGAGCTCGCCCGCACCGTGCTGGCGCGCGATTTCCGCCGCGTCGATCCGCGCCGCGCCCATGTGATGCTGGTCGAGAACAGCCCCACGATCCTCAACGCCTTCCCCGTCGAGCTCGGCGAGAGCGCGCGGGCTCAGCTCCAGGCCCTCGGCGTGGAAGTGCGGACCGGCGTACGCGTGGAGGACATCTCCGCCGGCCGCGTCGCGCTGGGCGACGGCTCGGTCATCACCGCAGCCAACATCATCTGGGGCGCGGGCGTCGGCGCCAGCCCGGTCACGCGCTCGTTGGGCGCGGAGCTGGACCGCGCCGGCCGCGTGAAGGTCTCGCCTGACGTCAGCGTGCCCGGCCACCCGGAGGCCTTCGCCATCGGCGACCTCGCCGCCGTGGTGGACGCCGACGGCCGGCCCGTGCCCGGCGTGTCCCCGGCGGCGATGCAGATGGCGAAGCACGTCGCGCGCATCATCGAGGCCGAGCTGCGCGCGCCGCCGGGCCGCGCACCGGCGCGGCCCGCCTTCCATTACTGGGACAAGGGGAGCATGGCGACCATCGGCCGCTCCGCGGCGGTGGCGAAGATCGGGCAGCTCGAGTTCACCGGCCTGCTGGCGTGGCTGGCGTGGCTGTTCGTCCACCTGGTCTTTCTCGTGGGCTTCCGCAACAAGCTCGCCGTGCTGCTGCAGTGGGCCTACTCCTACTTCGCCTACAAGCGCGGGGCGCGGATCATCTTCGGCGCGGGCGACGCGGCGGCGGGGCCGCAGGCCGGGGTTGCAGCCGACGCTCCGGCGCGGTAGCTAAGCACCTGTCGGCGGCGCGGGTGTGGTTCAATGGTAGAACGTGGGCTTCCCAAGCCTGAGACGAGGGTTCGATTCCCTTCACCCGCTCCAAACTTCGGCGGTCTGTCCCCCGCAATGGATTGTGTAGCTGGCGCCATTTCCGAAGTGCCGAAGTGTGAATGAAAGTAAGAATACCCGCGCCGATTTG
>JBJXFY010000358.1:0-5094 GCA_046155815.1 Limisphaerales bacterium
GCGGGCGGCTCTACGTGGTCGAAATGCGCGACTACTCCGAGCGCCGGCCCGAACGGCTCGGCCGCGTGCGCCGTCTGGAGGACCGCGACGGCGACGGGCGCTTCGAGGCCGCCACGGTGTTCCTCGACGGCCTGCCGTGGCCCACGGCGGTGACGTGCTGGGATGGCGGCGTGTTCGTGGGCGCGACGCCGGACATCCTCTTCGCGAAGGACGAGGACGATGACGGCCGCGCGGACGTGCGGGAGACGGTCTTCACCGGGTTTGCCGCAGACTTTGCGCCGTTTGCGCCGGACAAGCTCAACGTCCAGGCGCTGATGAACTCCTTCCAGTGGGGGCCTGACGCGCGCATCCATGGCGCCACCGGCCCGAGCGGCGGACGCGTGGCGCTGGCGGACAACGCCTTCACGCGCGCGTGGCGCGCCGCGGTGGGCTTCACGAACGCCGCGGCCGACACGCTCGACCTGCGGGGGCGCGACTTCTCCTTTGACCCGCGCACGCTGGGGCTGCGCACGGAGCCTGGCGGCGGCCAGCACGGCATGACCTTCGACGACGCGGGGAGGAAGTTCGTCTGCTCGAACTCGGATCACATCCAGTGGATCGCCTACGACCCCGCGGCGCTCGGCGACGCGGCCTCCGGCGGGCTGCCGCCGGCGCGGCGGAGCATCGCGGCGGACGGCCCGGCGGCGCCGGTGTTCCGCCTCAGCCCGGACGAGCCGTGGCGCGTGCTGCGGACGCGGTGGCGCGTGACGGGTCTGGTGCCGGGCCTGATCGAGGGGGGCGGCCGGGCCAGCGGCTACTTTACGAGCGCGACGGGGCTGACGATCTACCGCGGCGATGCGTACGGCGCGGAGTTTTCCGGCGACGCGTTCGTGGCGGACTGCGGAAGCAACCTGATCCATCGGAAAAAAATCACACCTCACGGGGCGGAACTGGTGGCGGCGCGTCCGGCGGACGAGCAGGGGCGGGAGTTCCTGGCGAGCCGCGACACCTGGTTCCGGCCGGTGCAGTTCGCGAACGCGCCGGATGGCTGCCTGTGGTTCGCGGACATGTACCGCGAGGTGATCGAGCATCCGTGGTCGCTGCCGCCGGGCATCAAGCGGCAGCTCGACCTCAATGCGGGCAACGACCGCGGCCGGCTGTACCGCATCGTGCCGGACGGCGTAACGCCGCGGCGCCGGACGGACCTCTCGGGCGCGGGCACTGCCGAACTGGTCGCCCTGCTCGGCCATGCGAACGGATGGCACCGCGACTCGGCCGCCCGGCTGCTGCACGAGCGCCACGATCCGGCGGCGTTCGTACTGCTGGCCGCCATGAATCGCCACGACACAAACGCGCCGGGCCGGCTGGCCGCGCTGCGGCTCCTCGGTGCGTGGGGAGGTCTGGCCGATGAAGCCCTGCTCGCGGCGCTGCGCGACGACGAGGCAAGCGTGCGTGCGGCAGCGGTGGCGCTGGCCGCGGAGCGGTACCGAGGCGGCGCGCTGCCGCTGTCGCTCGCTGCAAAGCTGCCGGCGTGTTGCGGGGATCGGCCTGAGGTGCGGCTGGCCGCCGTGCTGGCCCTGGCCGAAGTGCGCCTGCCTGAACGCGCGAAGCTGCTGGCCCTCCTCGTGACCGACGAGGGACTGGTCCGCGACCTCGCCGTGGCCACGGCCGGTGACGATGCGGTGGCCTTGTGGCGGGAACTGTTGGCCGGCACACCGCGGCCCTCGTCGGAACTGCTCGGCGCACTCGCCGCGGGCATCGGCCGCCGCGCCCGCGCCGGTGAAATCCGCGCCGTGCTCGCCGGCGCCGCCCGGCTTCCCGGCGGCGACTTGATGGCCGTGGCCGCAAGGCTGGCGGAGGGCCTTCCCCATGGCGCGGCACTGACGCCGTCGGCGGCGCTGAACGATCTCCTCGCCCACGCGCGTAGGCTTGTGGGCGACGCCGCGGCCGGCTCCGCGCAGGTGGACGCCATCCGCCTGCTGGCCCGCGTCGCGCCGGACGACGCCGCGCTGCGGAAGGCACTGGAGGCCGGCCGGCCGGTGGAAGCGCAGCGTGCCGCCGTGGTCGCGCTGCTAGGCGCGCGCGGCGGCGCTTCCGCCGGGGTGGTGCTCGGTGCCTGGCCGCAGCTCGCCTCGGGTGCCCGGACCGAGGCCGTCACCCTTCTGCTGCGTGACGCGGACGGCACACGGCGGCTGCTGGCCGCGCTCAAAGTAGGCGCGGTGCCCGTGTCCGACCTGCGTGCGGGCCATGTCGCGGCGCTTCGGCAGCTTGCCGATGCCGGCCTCCGCGCGCAGGCCCGTGCGCTGCTCGGCGAACCCGTGGCCAGCCGTGACGCCGCAGTGGCTTCGCGCCTCGGCGCCTTGGCGCGGCCGGGGGATGCCGGGCGGGGCCGGGAAATCTTCCGCGCGCAATGCGCCCCGTGCCACCGCCTCGCGGGCGAAGGCCACGCCCTGGGCCCGGACCTTGAGTCCGTGGCCGGCCAGCCGCCGGAGCAGCTGCTGGTGGCGATCCTCGACCCGAACCGCGAGATGGCCCCGAACCATTTCTCCCGGGAGATCGAGACGCATGATGGAGAGCTTTTCAGCGGCCTGCCGATGGAAGCGCCGGCGGGCGAGTTGAGGCTGCGGGCTGCCGGCGGCGGCATCCTGACGGTCCCGGCCGGGCACGTGAGGCGCGATACGCTGACGGGCCGGTCGCTGATGCCGGAGGGGTTTGAGGCGACCTTGTCGGAAGAGCAGCTGGCCGACCTGCTGGCGCTGCTGACGACGCGACGCTGAAGGCCCCGGGCCGATAAAGCAGGAAGCCGCGCGAAGTCCGCAGCGCTTCAGGGGAAGCTGACCAGGGCCGGAAGCCGCGGACTCAGCCACCCTTTTTCTCGCCCTGGGTTTGGGCGGCGTTCCACTTGTTGACCAGATCCTCGTACAGGCCCTGGATCTTCTTATACTCGCCTGCGAGGCTGTTGTAGTCGTCTGCGAGCTTCTTGTACTTCTCGACGAAATCGTTCCGCTGGTTGGCGAGCTCCACCATTTTCTGGTTCTGCTCGGCGATCATGTCGTTCTGCTGCTTGATGGCCTCGTTGGCCTTGTCCACGACGCCCTTGTAGGCGTCCGCCTGCTTGCCCGAGTTTTCCATCATCCCGCGAAGCCACAGGTTCGAGTTGGAAAGGCGGTCCAGTTCGAAGCGGTTGGTCTTTAGCCTGCCATCGAGTTCCAACCGGAGGGCATCGATGCGGCCCACCTCTTCCTGCGTCCGCCTGATGGTGGCGGACGATTCTTGGAGGGCGACCTTCTTGGTGAAAACTTCGTCCTGAAGGTCCTTGATGTCGCCGAAAAGCCGCGCTTCGCGGTACCACTGGTACGCGTTGAAGCCGCACAGCACGAGGGTCAGGGCAATGAGGGTCGTGGTCAGGACAGATTTCATGGGATACCAGCGGAGAGCTAGGCCTGGCCGACGTCCGCGCGGATCCCGGCCGCCCCCGCCTAGGCACCAAACTGGCAGCGGGTCCCCGCCCTGTCAAAGCCGCGGCTTCGGAGGAGCACCGGCGGCTTGATCGTGATTTAGAATTATTCTAACTTTGACATGGCGCCGGCTTCATCTACCTTCGGCTCGGTTATGCGAATGGCGGCGGAAAAAAGGCTGGAACAGGCGGCCCTCGAACGGCTCGGGGCTCGTGGGTTCCGCATGACCCCGCAGCGCGTGCAAGTTTACCGCGTGCTGATGGAGAAACGCGACCATCCTACGGCCGAGGATGTCTTTATCCGAGCCAAGCGATCCATGCCCGACATCTCGATGGCCACGGTGTACAACTGCCTCGACGCGTTGGTGCAGTCGAGCCTCGTCCGCCTCGTCAGCCATGACCGTGGGGCCACCCGCTACTGCCCCAACATGAATCGGCACCACCATTTCTATTGTGACCGCTGCGGCTCCGCCCATGACATTGACGAGCACGCCGGCCTCCGCCTTCCCAACCTCGATATCCCGGACGGCTTCCGCGCCGAGCGCTACGAAATCGTCGTCCGCGGGCTCTGTCCCGGGTGCGCCGCGCGCGAGGCCAAGCTCCGAGCCTGAACCGCCATGTCCACCGCCGCCGAAACCATCGGGAGCCTCGTCCGCCAGGAGTACAAGTACGGCTTCGTTACGGACATCGAGGCCGACGCCGCGCCGCCGGGGTTGAACGAGGACACCATCCGCTTCATCTCCGCGAAAAAGGACGAACCGGAATGGCTGACCGAATGGCGCCTGCGGGCCTACCGCCACTGGCAGACGATGCCGGAGCCAAACTGGGCCTTCGTAAAGTACCCACCCGTAGACTTTCAGGCCATCAGTTACTACTCCGCGCCGCGGCAGAAGAAGGACGCGCCCAAGAGCCTCGACGAGGTGGACCCCAAGCTTCTCGAAACTTACGAGAAACTCGGCATCCCCCTGCACGAACGCGGCCGGCTGGCGGGCGTCGCGGTGGACGCGGTGTTTGATTCCGTCTCCGTGGGCACCACCTTCAAGGCCCAGTTGGCGGAGAAGGGGGTCATCTTCTGCTCCTTCAGCGAGGCGGTGCAGGAACATCCCGACCTGGTCCGAAAGTACCTGGGATCAGTGGTGCCGCATACGGACAATTACTACGCCGCCCTGAACTCCGCCGTCTTCAGCGACGGCTCCTTCTGCTTCATCCCCAAGGGTGTCCGCTGCCCGATGGAGCTTTCCACCTACTTCCGCATCAACGCGCGCAACACGGGCCAGTTTGAGCGCACGCTCATCATCGCCGAGGATGCGTCCCATGTGAGCTACCTCGAAGGCTGCACCGCGCCGATGCGCGACGAGAACCAGCTCCACGCCGCCGTCGTCGAACTCATCGCGCTCGAAGGTGCGGAGATTAAATATTCGACGGTGCAGAACTGGTATCCCGGCGACAAGGAAGGCAAGGGCGGCATCTACAATTTCGTGACGAAGCGCGGCATCTGCAAAGGCCGCAACTCAAAGATCTCCTGGACGCAGGTCGAGACCGGATCATCGATCACCTGGAAGTATCCGAGCTGCATCCTCCTGGGCGAGGCTTCGGTCGGTGAGTTTTACTCGGTCGCGTTGACGAACTTGAAGCAACAGGCCGACACCAGCACCAAG
>JBJXFY010000359.1:0-5988 GCA_046155815.1 Limisphaerales bacterium
TACGCGAAGCAGACGCCCGCCACCGCCACACTGGCCACGGCGTGGACCCCTGACTGGGCACCCGGCCAGGATCCGAAGGCGATCCTCGTGGACCGCATGGGTGACTGGGACGCGGACCTGATCTACCAGGATCCCGCTTCGCCCTACGCGCGGACCGAATTCGCCGCGCCGGGCAGCGGACGTTACCTCAAACTCACGCTTGCCAACGGCTCGCCGTATGTCTGGTGTGAGATGAACGGGATGCGTTACGGGCAGGTGTTCAATCTCATCGAGGGCCTCCGCCCCGGCCGCCAGGTCACCGCGCCGGCGGCCGTGCCCGGCCTGCCGGACGTGCAGTACGCCCTCATCACCGGCAACCAGGACGACCCGCAGCGCGGCTATCCCGGCGTCGAGGCCGTGCCGTCGCAGCTCAACCCCGCCGGCGCGCAGAACAACTTCACCACCGCCGCGGTCTTCTGGCACCGCGTGAACCCGCGCGCCGGCGGCCAGGCGGTCGGATTCGCGACGGGTACCAGCCCGCTGGGGCTGGACTACCTCCAGCTCGATTTCGGCGCGGACCCGGGGAAGGTCTTCTTCACCGTCGCGCTGCTGCCGGTGCAGGCGCACTACCCGGCGGCGGGGCAGACGAACGATCTGGCGGCGGCCCGCGCGTACGCCGAGGCGCTCGGACAGTACGCCTTCAACTTCGTCGCCGGCACGAAGCTCACTTACTCGGTGGCGAAGAAGTCCGTCGCCACCTCGACGTGGACGACGACGCTGCGGAATCCCTACGCGAACCCCGCGCTCGTGGCGGCAGCCAACACGGTCCAGTCGCTGCTGCCGCACCAGTACCAGCCGATGCAGCTCGGCACGAACCTCGCGGGCGCGGCCGTGTCGTGGACGCCACTGGTGCCGGAGTCGGCCACGGCCTTTGCGCCGGCCCTACCGGGCGGCTCCGCGCCGTTGCGCTACTGGAGCGCGCGCGGCGGGCATCTGACCATTTTGGGCACGCCGGCCGGCTCGGGTGCGGCGGCCACGACCTCGTTCCAGACGAAGCATCTGCACAACAACTTCCTCGCCGCGCTGCCGCCGCCGCGCTGGACGAACATCGTCCGGTCCGAGCAGCCGCTGAACGCCATCGTGGGCTCCGGGCCCGGCGGCGACACCGTGCAGGCCGTGCCGATCGGCAGCGGCCCGAAGGAGGTCACGGTGGGCCAGTTCCTGATGGACGACCTGGCCACGCAGTACATGAACAACACCGCCTATGGCAACGCGCCGTGGGGTGTCTTCTTCCACCGCAACTCGATTGATTCCTACGGCGTGAACGCCGCCTTATCCCGCGTGGCCCAGCAGCTCGGCACGCTCCAGCTTTTCGACCAGTACGCCCCGCAGGCCGCACGGACGTACGTGGACGAGTTCTGGTACAACGCCCCGGGGCCGTCGCCGTTCTACCGTGCGCCGGACACGAACCGCCCGGGCGTCAACCCGGCCCAGGCGCTCCATGACACCGTCGCCGGCCTCCAGCTCGGCCTCTCCAGCCTCTTCGCGGAAAAGCCGCATCCCGTCGTGGTGAACTTTGACTACTGGGCCGGCGGGCAGGACACGAACGGCGTGGCCGTCAACGTGCCCATCCGCAAGCCGAACCTCTGGAACCTCGAGTACTTCGTCCGGTGGGAGCCGGAGGCCGGCCGCGTGCTCATGCACCCGAACGGCGCCTTCCCGGCCTTCTTCTGGACGCCGCGCTCGACGAACATGGCCCCGCCCGTGGCCACCACCTTCCCCGCGGCTCCGCCCCAGCCCCAGCGCGAGGTGCCTCCCCTTCCGACCGGCGCCGCCAACGTGGACCCGCCGCAGAACATCCCCACGGACCAGTCCAGCAATCCCTACCACCCCGGCACGATGTGGGACGGCTTCGGCATCGCGAGCCAGTTCAACGACCACCACTACAACCTCGGCTACCTCATCGCCGCCGCGTCACTCACTTCCATCTACGACAACTCCTGGCTCGACCAGCCGGCCGCGAGTGAGTGGGCGAAGGGCAGCGGGTACGGTGCCGGCATTGACGCGATCATCCAGACGCTCGGCAACGACCCGGACAACGCCGCGCTTCAGTCATCGCTCCACACCGCGGACGAGATGCGCACGTCGTTCCCGAAGTTCTCGTTCTTCGACACCTGGGCGGGCCATCCGTGGGCCAGCGGCATCACCCCCGGCCCCGGCCTGCAGGTGATGGGCCTGAACGAAAACTCGAACTACGAGGGCAACCAGGCCTGGTCCGCCACCACGCTCTGGGGCATGGCCACCGACCGCCCGGCGGTGACCGACCTCGGCATCTTCCTCTACACGCTCGGCTCGTGGTCGGGCGACTTCTACCTCTTCGACAAGAACGGCAACCAGGTGCCCGGCAACCCGTGGTCCTGGGTGCCCGTCACCACCGGTACGGACACCAACAACGGCGGCATCTACGTGCCCGGCCTTTCGCAGCACGCCGCGAACCCGCTCGGCGGCCGGACGCAGACGCCCGTCGGCACGGCGACGATGTACCAGGGCGGTGGGAGCCTCGCGAATTTCTTCGGCGGCTTCCCGCAGGGGTCGCGCCTCATCCAGGCCTTCCCCGCCGCGCCGTGGCATCTGGCGATGGGGCGCAACACCGCCTTCATGCGCAACTGGTCCGCCGCCCTCGCTTCGCCCGAATGGCAGGCCCTGAACGTCGTCGTCCCGGACAAGGCCGTGAACTTCAAGGCCCAGTACATGGCCGCGCTCGACCAGGTCGTGGCCCTCGGCGGCACGGACCGCCCCTCCGCCGCCGCGCCCTTCGCCGACCCGACCGGCAGCCTTCCGCTGCCCGACTACTGGGCCAACCTCTACGTCGGCGACCGCACGCCGCCGTGGGCCATCGGCGCCACCGGCCAGTCGCTGCTCCAGCCCAGCCAGACCGTCGGCAGCATGTACCACTGGCTGCTCACGCTGGACCAGTATGGCCTGCCGGACTTCACCCTCGTGGGCCACGGGGTCACCAACGCCGCCGCGCCGGCCTCCTCGCCGGACGCGCACGTCTTCACCGCGGCGTTCACGAAGGTCGTGGACGGCCTGCCCGTCGCGTCGTTCTTCGCCTTCAATCCCGGCACGCAGCCCGTGATGGCGAACTTCTGGAACGTCACCGACACGGCGCAGACCAATGCGCTCGTGCCCGGCGGCGGCCTGCTCGTGCAGCCCAAGCGCTGGGCGCGTGCGCAGGTGCCGCCGGGCATCGTCGAGGTTCACAGCCCCGACTACGATCCGGTCACGAAGAAGTTCACCTTCGTCGTGGACGTGGACCACATGACCGTGCTTCTGATCGAAACGAGCCCCGACCTGGTCAACTGGCTGCCGGTGCCCGTGCCGCCGCATGATCCGGCCGCGAAGAAGTACACGATTGACCTCGGCGATAGGGCGGGCGGCTCGGCCTTCTTCCGCATCACCACGCTGGACAACTAGACCGGCGCCGCGGTGCCGGGGTGGGATTCCTGCCGCGCGAAGCCGTCTCCAAAAGCCGCCACGCGAGGGTGCTGAACTGCGGCGGCCACGCAGGGGGGGCCTGCGGGGGCTTGCTCCCGTGGTTCAGCCTTGGATCCGTCCGAACTTCTTCTCCAGTTCGCGGAAGTTCATCTCGATGAGCGTGGGGCGGCCGTGGGGGCAGGTGTAGGGCATCGCGCAACGGCGCAGGTCGGCCAGCAGCGCTTCCAGCTCGGGCCGGGCCAGCGGGTCGTTCGCCTTCACGGCGTGGCGGCAGACAGTCTTGGCCACCACGTCCTCGCCGAGGCGCCAGGCGTTCACGCCGGCCACGGCGGCCCTGAGCTCGTCCACCAGCCCGAGCGCGAAGCGGCGCGCGTCCGCCACGCGCACGAAGGGTGGCAGGCCCTCGAGCAGGAAGGTGCGCTCGCCGAACTCGCGCAGGCCCACGCCGACCCGCGCCAGGGCGGCCAGGTTTTCCCGGAGGAACGCCGCGTCGCGCGGCGAAACCTCGACCGTCTCCGGCAGCAGGAGCCGCTGCGAGGGCGCGGCCCCGCCGCCCCCGACGCGCCGCAGCATCTGCTCGAACAGCACGCGCTCATGCGCGGCATGCTGGTCCATGAGCACCAGCCCGCGGTCCGACTCCAGCACCACGTACAGCCGGCCGACGACGCCGATCAGGCGCAGCGGAACAGCCAGCAATGGCACGGGAGAGGATGGCGGATGGAGGATGGAGGCTGGAGGCGGACTGAATGGTGAATGGTGAATGGTGAATGGCGGCGGCGGCGGGGCGGGCACCGTGAGAAGTTCGGGTTGGGGCGGTGTGAGGGCAGGGAGGTTGGGTTGAGGGGGAGTGAGCGGTGAAGGGTGAAGGTCCGGGCGCCGCGGGACAGGCGCGGACGAGCCGGCGTCCTCCGTCTGCTGACTTCCAGCCTGTGACTTGTGACTTGTGACCGGTGACTTCTCCGCCGCGCCGCGGTGGAATGCGGCCAGCGCCTGCCGCACGGCGTCGGCCACGACGCGGCGCACCGCGCGCTCGCGGTGGAACTTCACCTCGCGCTTGGCCGGATGGATGTTCACGTCCACCTCGGCGGGGTCGAGTTCGAGGAAGAGGCAGGCCAGCGGGTAGCGGCCCTTCATCAACGCGTGCTGGAAGCCCTCGAGCAGGGCGGCGTTGAGGCCGCGGTTCTCGACCGGGCGGCGGTTCACAAAGAGGTGCTGGTCGGCCCGCGTGGCGCGGGAGATGCCGGGCGCGCCGACCCATCCCCAGACGCGCAGCGGCGCGGGGGGCGAAACCTCGGCGTCGTCCTGTCCGGCGGCGGGCGCGATGCGCGCGGCCTCGAGTTCGCCGGTGGCGTCCACGGGCAGGAGCGGGAGGCCTTCGCCCAGAAGCAGGCGGAGGCGTTCGCGGAGCGCGGCGAGGCGTGCGGCCGGGTCGCCGGCGGGCAGCGCGGGCAGGCGGAAGGCTTCCCGGCCCTCCATCGTCAGCGTGAAGGCGACATCCGGGTGGGCCAGCGCGGCAGTGGTGAGCCAGTGCTGGAGATGGGCGCGTTCGGTCTCATCGCTGCGGAGGAATTTCCGCCGCGCGGGCACGTTGAAGAACAGGCCGCGGACCTCGACCGTGGTGCCCGACGGTGCGCCGGCCTCGGTGACTTCGAGGATTTTGCCGCCGTGAATGACGATGCGGGTCGCCGCTTCGGCTGCGGACTCGCGGGTGGTCAGCGTGAAGCGGCTCACGCTGGCGATGCTCGGGATGGCCTCGCCGCGGAAACCCATCGTGGTCACCCGCGCGAGGTCGGCGGCGGCGGCGATCTTCGAGGTGGCGTGGCGTTCGAGGCAGAGCAGGGCGTCGTCGCGGCTCATGCCGCAGCCGTCGTCGCCCACGCGGAGGAGGCCGCGGCCGGCGGCCTGGATCTCGGCCTCGATGCGGGCGGCCCCGGCGTCGAGCGCGTTTTCGACCAGTTCCTTGAGGACGCTGGCGGGGCGTTCGACGACTTCGCCCGCGGCGATCTGGTTCGCCACCTGGTCGGGCAGGAGTCGGATGCGGTTCACCGCGGGCACAGGGGCGGTCACTTCCCACGGGTGATGAACCCGATGAGGACGAGGAGGATGATGGCCCCGACGGTGGCGGTGATCAGCGAACCGAGCAGGGAGGTGCTGGCGAAACCAAGCAGGCCGAAAAGGAAGCCGCCGAGGATGGCGCCCACGGCGCCGACGATGAGGTTGCCCATGAGGCCGAAGCCGCCGCCCTTGGTGAGCTGCCCGGCAAGCCAGCCGGCGGCCAGGCCGATCATGAGGAACCAGACGAAGTTCATGGCGGGAGAAGCGTGCGCCCGGCCGCCGAAGCCGCCAAGGGCGATCCCCGTGGGAAAATCGAGTTGCAAGCAAAGGAGAGCAGAATACTTTGTCGCCGCCGTGTCACGGATGCGTCAACCGGCGGGGCAGGAGCCGATGCCCGCCTGCCCTTCCTGCGCCCCGCGAGGCCGGCACTTGTGATGCTGAACTACCAGCAGAGAA
>JBJXFY010000366.1:0-16106 GCA_046155815.1 Limisphaerales bacterium
GCGCCGGCCTCCGTGCGCGTGGAAAGCAGGTCGAGCACGGCCACCGCGAGCGGTTGCAGGCGTGGGAGGTTCTTCTTCGCCGCGTCCGGCGCCACGAACATCACGTCGAGGTCCGAGCCGTAGGTGAGTTCCGCGCCGCCCAGCTTGCCGAGGCCGATCACGGTAAACGGCGGGCCCTTCAGCCGGTGCCGGCGCTGGACCACCTCGAGGGCGTACTGCAGGCAGGCTTCCGCGAGGGCGGACAGCTCCGCGCGCGTCTCCTCCGGATCGGCCAGGCCGAGGATGTCCCGCAGGCCCACGCGCATGAACTCCGCCTCGTGGTAGCGCCGCAGCCACAGCGACTGGTCCGCATCCGTCACGCCACGGCGCAGATCCTCGAGCACGTCGGCCGCGGCCTTCGCGCGCCGGAGATGTCCGCCGAGGTGCAGGTCGTCCACCAGATCGGGCTGGCGGATGGCCGACTCGGCGAGGAACTCCGAGCGGTCGAAGAGCAGCGCCAGCAGGTCGAAGAGCGCCGGGTGGTGCGTCCACACCTCGTAGAGCATCGCGCGCGAGCCGTAGGCGGCGATGAAGCTGTCCAGCCGCGCCAGCACGCGGTCGGGGTCGGACAGCACGACGTCGGCGGGCGGCGTCGTCGTGCCGGGGCAGCGGGCGAGCAGCCGCGGCACGAGGTGCATGGCCAGTTCCGACGTGCGCGCCGAGACGTGGACGTAGCCCGGCCCCTCGACGAACTCCCGCAGCCGCGGCAGCGCGGTCTGCGCATCGCGGAAGCCGTGCGTGCGCAGCCGTTCGCGCCACGTCTCCGCTCCGGCGCGGAAGTCCGGCGCCTCGGGTTCCGGGTCCGTGGCGAAGGCGCCGAAGACGCGGTCGTACACTGCGCGCACGCGCCTCGCGTGCCCCGCGAGGGCCGCGGAGAACTTCGCCGGCGTCGGGAAGTCCATCGCGCGCGCCAGGCGGCGCAGGCCGGCGTCGTCGGCGGGCAGCGTGTGGGTCTGCGCGTTGGCCGCCACCTGCAGGCGGTGCTCCGCGCGGCGGAGGAATTGATACGCCGCCGCCAGCGCGTCCGCGTCGTCCTCGGGCAGCAGCCCGTACTGCGCCAGCTTGGGCAGCGCGGCCAGCGTCTGTGGCGTCTGGAGGAACGGGTTCTTCCCGCCGTTCAGCACCTGCAGCGCCTGGGCGACGAACTCGACCTCCCGGATGCCGCCGCGGCCACGCTTCAGGTCGCGCTCAAGGTCGCCCGGCCGCACCACCTCCGCCTCGATCCGCGTCTTCATGGCGGCCATGTCGTGCAGCAGCCGCTCGCTCAGGGCGCGCGGATAGCGGAACGGCTGGATCATCTCGCCGAACTCCGCCGCCAGCCCGGCGTCGCCGGCCACGCCGCGCGCCTTGAGCAGCATCATGCGCTCCCACGTCTGCCCCGCCTGCGCGTAGAAGTTCTCGCAGCTCTCGAGCGAGCGGACGAGCGGCCCGGCGTCGCCCTCGGGCCGGAGGCGCACGTCCACGCGGTGCAGCGGCCCGTCCGGCGTCGGCGCGCCGACCTCGCGGATGAAGCCCTCCGCCAGGCGCCGGAAGAACGGGTGGTTCGCCAGCCCTGCGCCGGCGGGCGTCGCGCCCCGCGGCGGCGCGCGGAAGGCCGCGCCCTCGTCCGCGTACACGAACATCACGTCCACGTCCGAGCTGAAGTTCAGCTCCTGCCCGCCCAGCTTGCCGAGGCCCACTACCGTGAACGGCGTGGGCTGCCAGCGGCCGTCGGCGTCGCGGTGGTGCGGCGTGCCGAGCCGCTCCCGCAGCGGCGCCTGAACCAGGTCCAGCACGGTCTCCAGCGCGAGGTCCGCGATGTCGGAAATCTCGGCCACGATCTCCCCCAGCGGCCCAAGTCCGGCGAGGTCGCGCGCCGCGACCCGCAGCATCGCGCGGTGCCGCCAGGCGCGGAGCGCTTCGTGGACCGAGGCGGCGTCCCCGGCATGCGGCTCGAGGAGCCTCTTCAGGTCACGTCCCAGGGAGGCGCGGAGGCGGGGTGTGCGCAGGGCGTCCGTATCGAACACCGAGGACACCCACGTCGGGTGGCGGACGAGCAGGTCGGCGGCCCAATCCGAGGCGTCCAGCAGGCGGGACAGCGCCGCGGCGGCTTCCGGCGAGAGATCGTGCGGCTGGTCAGGCCCGGCCGCCTCCGCGATGCGCGCCCACGCGGCCGCGACCTCCGCTGGCCGGCTGGTGGCCACGAAGGCGCGGGAGAGGGCGGGGGGCTGGCTCACGGACGGACGGAACGGGGCCGAAGCTCAAAGTTCAAAGCCAAAGCTCAAGAGAAGCGGCCAGTTCCACCCGCCAGAAGCGGACCCTGCGTCGGCTTGAGCTTGGCGCCTGAAGCTTTCCTTGAGCCTTGGGCTTTGAGCTTCACTCCCCGCCCCGCTTCATCTGCCCATCCACCACGCCTCGACCCATTGCCGCGCGCCCAGCGCGTACACGGCGGCGGCCAGGGCAAGGTACGGCCCGTACGGGATCCGGCTGGACCAGTCGCGTCGGCCGATGGCGATCAGGGCGACGCCCACGGCCGCGCCCACCAGCGAGCTCATCACCAGCGTGAACAGCACGCCCTGCCAGCCGATGAACGCGCCGATGGCCGCCATGAACTTCACGTCGCCCGGCCCCATCGCCTCGCGCGGCAGCTCCACGCGGTCGGTCACCACCTCGAGGTGCTTCACCGATTCGGCGGAGAGCTTTTCGTCCGCAAGCCACAGTTCGTCGGCTTTCAGGCGCAGGCGCACCGGCACGTTGGCATGGCAGCGGTCCACGAGTTCGAGGCGTGCCGCGTGCAGGCGCAGCGTGTCGCCGCGACGGTAGAAGATTTCCTCGTAAGGCAGCTCGTGGTCCGGGAACACCAGCCGGTCTTCCGTGAAGACCAGCCGCGTGCCCGGCGCGAGCGCGAGGCGCTGGCGGCCGAAGAGCAGCTTGCCGAGGCGTAGCACCGCGTAGATGAGGCCCGCTCCCAGCGCCGCACCGCCCAGGCTGCGCAGCAGCGCCGGCCCGACGTAGGCCGTGCCCTGGATGGCCGGAGCAACCACGGACGCCACGACGCCCGCGGCCGTCCCGCCCAGCGTGATCACGTCGGGAATGATCAGGTGCTCGAAGTCAATGAACGTCGCCGCCACCAGCCCCGCGAGGAACACGCACATCACGACCGCCGCCGCGGGCGAGGTGTTTTTCCAGGCGAACCACGTGGCGAGGAACAGCAGCCCGGTGAGCGCCTCCACGATGACGTAGCGCGACGGGATGCGCGCGCCGCAGCACGCCCCCCGGCCGCGCTGCGCCAGCCAGGTGACCAGCGGGAGGTTCCGCAGCCACGGGATGCGCGCGCCGCACGCCGGGCAGTGCGACGGCGGGTGGATGACGCTGAGGTCGCGCGGCAGCCGGTGGATGCAGACGTTGAGGAAGCTGCCGACCATCGCACCCACGACGAAGAACACCGGCGGCCAGAGCCACGCCGGCGCGAGGGGCGGAACGTTGAGGTCGTCCATGCGTCAGTTCAGCGGGAACCGCGAGGATACACGGCCGCGGCGAGGGCGAGGCGCATGATTTCCAGCGGCGCGGGCAGCCCGGTCCAAAGCTCCAGCGCGGCGGCGCCTTGGTGCAGCAGCATCCCGAGGCCGTTGGCCGTGCGGCAGCCGGCTGCGCGCGCGGCGCGCAGGAACGGCGTCTCCGGCGGGCGGTAGATCATGTCGTACGCGGCGCGCGCGCGGCGCAGGTCCAGCGCGGCGGGATCGAAGGGCAGGGGATCCTCCGCCCGCAGCCCGGCGGACGTGGCGTTCAGCACGAGGTCCACGTCGCCGGCGGGATAACCGGCCCGCACGCGGCCCGCGAGCGCGGGATGCAGGCGAAGAATCTCCGCCGCGACTTCCGCGGCACGCGCGGCCGTCCGGTTTACGAGATGAAGTGCGCCGGGTTCCTCCGCGGCCAGCCGCAGCGCGGCGACGCGGCCCACGCCGCCCGCACCGAGCAGCACGATGCGCGCGCCGCGCGCCGTGAAGCCGAGGTCTTCGGCGAGGCTGCGGACGATGGCGTCGGCATCGGTGTTGAAGCCCACGGCGCGGAGTTCCGTCGCCGCGTCCGCCTCCGGGCGCGTGAGCGGGAGCCATTCACCGCCTGGCGTGCGGCCGTCGAAGCGCACGGTGTTCACGGCGCCCCAGCGGCGGGCCGATTCGTCCAGCACGTCCATCATCGGCACCGCAAGCAGCTTGTGCGGCACGGTAAGGTTGAGGCCGACGAAGCGCATGGCCCGCGCCCCGGCCAGCGCGGCGGCGAGGTGGTCCGGATGCACCTCGGCGGCGACGTACCGCCAGTCGAGGGCGAGGCTGGCCAGCGCGGCGTTGTGCATGGCCGGCGACGCGGAATGCCGCACGGGAAAGCCGTACACGGCGCAGAGGCGCGTGGTGGCGGAAAGCGGCGGCTGGTCGGGCACGGGCGGGTAATCTGGAAGCTCCAAGCTCCCGGTTCCAAGTTCCAAAGCAGCCCTGGGCCAGTCGCGAAACGCGGTCCAGTGATCGAGGCCCCCGGGGTGCTCCCCTCACCTCTCCGCCGAGTGGAGCGCCATGATGCCGGCGCCGAGCGGCTCGGCTCGTGCGTTCTGCCAGCCGGCCGCGGTCAGGCGTTCCTTCAGCGCCGCCGCGTCGGGGAAGGCGCGGAGGGAGTCGAGGATGTACGCGTAGGCGGCGCGGTCGCCGGCGAAGAGGCCGCCGAAGAGCGGCACGGCGAGCCGCAGGTAGCCGAAGTACAGCGCGCGCCACGGCGGCCAGACGGGCCTGCTGAAGTCCAGTACCACGAGCCGGCCGCCGGGCCGCGTCACGCGCCGCATCTCGCGCAGGCCGGCGTCGAGGTCCGCGAGGTTGCGGAGGCCGTAGCTGATCGTGACGAGGTCGAAGGCTTCGTCGGCAAACTTCAGCGCCAGCGCGTCGCCGAGCTTGAAGCGTGTGCGGTCGTGGCGGTCCTCCATGCCCCGGCGCCTCATGGCGACGTCGAGCATCGGCCGGCTGAAGTCGAGGCCGGTGGTCAGCGCGCCGGCCCGGGCGAGGGCGAAGGTTACGTCGCCCGTGCCGCAGCAGAGGTCGAGCGCGACCTCACCGGGGCAGACCTGGGCGCGCTTCAGGAGGCGGCGCTTCCACCGCCGGTGCAGGCCGAAGGACTGGAGGTCGTTGATCCGGTCGTAACGGGCGGCGATGCCGTCGAAGAGATCGCGCACGGAGGCGGCGCGGTTTTCGCCGGGCTGGAAATAGGAGCCTTCGATCACGGGCAGGGGATCATGGCGGCGTGGACGGCAAAAGCGAGCGCGGGGCCGGCCTTGCTGGACCGTGCGGGCGCGCCCTACGCTGTCGGGCCCGTCTGGCGGGCGGCTTCGTGGATGAGACGCGTCCTCTTTGTGGATCATGTGAACCGCATCCTCGGCGGCGCGGAGGTCAACCTGGTTGAACTTCTCGCCGACGCCGGGGCGCGGCGCGCCTGGGACGTGACGGTAGCCTGCTCGCCGGACAGCCCGCTTGATGAACGGCTCGCCGCCATCGGCGTGCGGCGGGTGCCTTACCAGTTCGGCAAGTCGGTAAACGAACTGCGGGTCGTGGGCCGGTCGTTTCCGCTGCTGGGCGCGGTGCGCGGGCTGCGGGCGCTGCACGCGGCCGGGACGCGGCTGCGCGCAATCCTGCGCGAGACCCGCGCGGAGATCGCCGTGTCCTGCACGAACAAGGACCACTTCGCCGCCACCGCCGCCTGCCGGCGCTCGCGGGCGGCCAGCGTGTGGTGGGTGAACGACATCCTGTCCGCCGATTTTTTCCCGGCACCGGCGCGGCGTGGATTCTGCTGGCGCGCACGGCGCGGCGCCGCGCGGCTGGCGGCGGTCTCGGAGGTCGCGCGGCGGGCGCTGGTGGACCAGGGACTGCGGCCGGAACTGGTGACGACGGTCCACAACGGCATCCCGCTGGAACGCTACGCGCGCCAGGAGTGCGGCGCGCTGCGGCGGATCATCGGCGCGGGCGACGGCGAGTTCCTCGCCGGCATCGTGGGTCGCTTCACGCCGTGGAAGGGGCAGGACATGGTGATCCGCCTCGCGCGGCGCTGGCGTGAGGCGGGACTGAAGGGGCGGTTTCTGCTGATCGGCCAGGCCTTCAACGAGGACGGGCCGTTCGAGGCGGCGCTGCAGGAGGCGATGCGCGGGCTGGAGGGTGTGGTCCATTTCGTGCCGTTCCAGCCGGACATCAGCGCCGCGCTCAGCGACCTCGACGTTCTGCTGCACGCGTCGGTGAAGCCCGAGCCGTTTGGCCGCGTGGTCATCGAGGCGATGGCGGTGGGCGTGCCCGTGGTGGCCGCGCGGGCAGGTGGGGTTCCGGAAATCATCACCGACGGACGGGACGGCCTGCTCGTGCCGCCGGGTGATGAAGCCGCGTACGTCGCGGCGCTGCGGTCGCTGGCGGAAAATCCGGCGCGGCGTGCGGAACTGGCCGCCGCCGGACGGCGGACGGTGGAGGAACGCTTCACGGTGTCGCGCGTGCAGCGGGACTTCGAGCGCGTGTTCGCGGAGGTGGCGGCGTGAAGTTTCTCTTTGTCACGCTGGGGCATCATCCGCATCCGCCGGGCGGTGCGTGGCGCGTGTCCGCGGACCTCGCGGCGGCGCTGGCGGCGCGCGGGCATGAGGTCGGCGTCGTGACCGGCGACGACACCGGGAAGCTGGCCGCCACCGAAGTGGTGGACGGCGTGCGGCTGCACCGCTTCCGTCGGGCGGGCGGAAACTTCGTCACCGGCTGGCTGGCGGACGCGGCGGCGGCGGGGCGTCTCGTGCGGCAGGCGGCCGGCTCGCCCGGCGAACCGGCGCTGGTGGTGCTGCATCACGCCTACGTGGCGCGTGCGGCGACGGGCAGCGGCCAGCCGGTGCTGGCGATTTTTCACGGCCCGTGGGCGGAGGAGTTCAAGTCGCAGCGCGGCGCGGACGGCATGTTCAACCGCCTCGTCACGGCGCGGCTGCGCGCGGAGGAGCGTCGCGGGCTGCGGCAGGCTCGGCGGATCATCGTGCTGAGCCGGCATTTTGCGTCGCTGCTGCCGCGGTGGCATCCCGGCCTGGTGCCGCCGGTCGAGGTGGTGGACGGCGGGGTGGACCTGCGGCGGTTTGAGCCGGCGGCGGACCGCGGTGCCGTGCGCGCGGAGCTGGGCCTGCGGCCGGAGGAGAAGCTGTTCCTCGCCGTGCGCCGGCTCGACGCGCGCATGGGCCTCGACGTGCTGGTGGACGCCTTTGCGCGGCTGCCGGCGGAAATTCCCGCGCGATTGTGGATTGCGGGCCGCGGGCCGCAGGAGGCGGCGCTGCGTGGACAGGTCGCCGCGCGCGGACTGGCGGAGAGCGCGCGGCTGCTGGGCTTTGTCGAGGAGGAGAAGCTGCCGCGGCTGTACCAGGCGGCCGATTTCACAGTCATGCCGTCGCTGGAACTGGAAGGCTTTGGGCTGGCGACGGCGGAATCGCTGGCCTGCGGGACGCCGGTGCTGGGTTCGCGGGCGGCGGCTACGCCCGAGCTGCTCGAGCCCCTCGACCGGCGGCTCCTGTTCGAGGCGGCCTCCGTGGAGGCGCTCGCGGCGAAGCTGGCGGAGGCGGCGGCCGGCACGGCAGCCTTCCCGGACCGCGCCCGCTGCCGGTCCTATGCGGAGGGGCGCTTCACTTGGGACGCGATGAGCCGGGCCTGCGAACAGGCGTGGGAGAATCTCGCAGCTCCGCGGCACGCATGAAAATCCTGCAGCTCGGAAAATTCTATCCGCCGCACAAGGGCGGGATCGAGACGCTCATCCGGCTGCTGAGCGAGGGCTGCGCGCGCGCCGGCGACGAGGTGGACTGCGTGGTGGCGAACACGGCCCGTCGCACCGTGTTCGAGACGCTGAACGGCGTGCGCGTCCACCGGCTCGCGAGCCTGGGGTTCGTCGCGTCCACCTCGCTGTGCCCGGCCTATCCGGGGGCCGCGCGGCGGTTCAGACCCGACATCATCGAGGCGCATTTCCCCAATCCGCTGGCCGACCTGGCCGTGCTGCGCGCGCCGCGGAACGTGCCGGTGGTGCTCTATTACCACAGCGACATCATCCGGCAGGCGGCGGTGATGGGGCTTTACAGGCATCTGCTGAAGCGGCTGCTGGACCGCGCCGACCGCATTCTCGTGGCCACACCGGCGCATCGGGACTACTCCCCCTGGCTGCCGCGTTGGGCGGACAAGGTGGAGGTGTTGCCTTACGGCATCGCCCTCGCGCGCTACCTGGCCGTGCCCGAGCCCGCGCCAGCCGTGGAGGCCGCGCGGGCGGCGGCGGCGGGGCGGCCGGTCATCGTCAATGTCGGCCGGCTCGTCGGCTACAAGGGGCAGCGGCATCTGATCGAGGCGATGCGCGACGTGCCGGGCGTGGCGTGGATCGTCGGCTCCGGCCCGCTCGAGATGGAGCTGAAGGCCACGGCCGCGGCGGCGGGCGTGGCGGACCGCGTGAAGTTCTGGGGCGAGGTGGACGACGCGCTGCTGCCGGCGCTGCTGCACGCGGCGGACGTCTTCGCGCTGCCCTCGGTCACGCCGAACGAGGGCTTCGCGCTGGTGCAGGTGGAGGCCATGGCCTGCGGCAAGCCGGTGGTGTGCTGCGACCTGAAGTCCGGCGTTCCGTACGTAAACCGGCACGGAGTCACCGGCCTCGTCGTGCCGCCGGCAGACTCGGGGGCGTTCGGGGCGGCGCTGCGGAGCATTCTCGGTGACCCGGCGCGGCGCGCGGAGCTGGGCGCGGCGGCGCGGCGGCGCGCGCTGGACGAATTCTCCGCGGAAGTCATGGTACGCCGGCACCGGGAGCTTTTCCGCCGGCTGGTGCAGCCGGCGGGTCCGGGATGAAGACGTATTTCACCATTTTGCTGCTGTCGGCGGTCGCTGCGTTCCTGCTCACGCCGCTGGCCCGGCGGCTGGCCTTCCTCATCGGCGCGCTGGACGTGCCGGACGCGCGGAAAATCCACCGTGAGCCGATGCCGCGGCTGGGCGGCGTCGCGGTGTTCCTCGGGTTCGCGACGCCCTGGTTGCTGCTTTACCTGATCGACAACCAGGTGGCGCAGGTATTCCGGCAGTACGAGGCGCAGTTCTTTTCGCTGCTCGCCGGCGGGCTGGCGATCCTGCTGGTGGGCGTGGCGGACGACGTGCGGCCGATGCGCGCCTTCCACAAGCTCATTGCGCAGATCGTGGTGGCGGTCGGCCTGTACCATGCCGGCTTCCGCATCACGGAACTGAGCATCCCCTTCGGCGAGGCGATCCCGCTCGGCCCGCTGGCACTGCCCGCTTCCGTGCTCTGGATCGTGGCGCTGACCAACGCGGTGAACCTCCTCGACGGCATTGACGGCCTGGTCGCCGGGGTGACGGCCATCATCGCGCTCTCCCTCGCGCTCATCAACATCCTCGCCGGCAACATTCTCGTCGCGCTGCTCACTTTCAGCCTCGCCGGCGCGGCGCTGGGCTTCCTGCCGTACAACTTCTCGCCCGCACGGATCTTTCTCGGCGACAGCGGGAGCCTCTTCGTCGGGCTGATGATGGCGTGCATCGGCACGCTGTCCCTGTTCAAGGCGACCACGGCGACCTTCATCCTCGCGCCGCTGGTGCTCTTCGGGCTGCCGCTCTTCGACACGACGGCCGTCATCTTCGGCCGGCTTCGGCGTGGGCAGCACATCTTCAAGCCGGACAAGACCCACGTGCATCACCGGCTGCTGGAGCTCGGCCTGAACCAGCGGCAGGCCGCCACCCTGCTGTACGTCGTGACCGGCGTGCTCGGCATGGCGGCGGTGGTCCTCAGCTGGCGTGCCAACGCGGCAACCTTCGTGGCGGTGCTGGCGCTCACGGGCGCGGCCGTGCTCATCCTAGGCGCATGGACGTGGCGCATCCGGCGCCTCAACGGCCGCATCGTCCGGCCGACGTGAAGACCCTCGAGGACGCGCAGGCGACGATTCTTGCCGTGGTGCCACGGTGCAGCGTCGAGATTGTCGCCCTCGGGGCCGCCGGCGGCCGCTACGCAGCGCAGGCCGTCGTCTCGCCGCTGGACCTCCCGGGCTTCGACGCCTCCGCGATGGACGGGTACGCGGTGCGCGCGGCGGATACGCAGGGCGCCGCGCCGGACGCGCCGCGGCGGCTGCGCGTCGTGGGGCGGGTGGCGGCTGGCGGATCTGCCGCGGCGTTCGTGGGCGGGGGCGAGGCCGTGCGCATCTTCACCGGCGCGCCGCTGCCTTCCGGCGCGGACGCCGTGGTGATGCAGGAGGATGCCAGGGATGAGGGCGACGGTGTGGTCGCGGTGCTGGACGCGGCCCGGCCGTGGGAAAACGTACGCCTCGCCGGGGAGGACATCCGCGCCGGGGCGGAGCTGGTCGGCGCGGGCGAATGGCTCGGCGCGGGGCGCCTGGGCGCGCTGGCGGCGGCGGGCCTCGCCACCGTCAAAGTGAGCGTCCGGCCGCGCGTGACCATCCTCGCGACCGGCGACGAGCTGCTGCCGCCCGGCCAGCCGGCGGGGCCAGGCGGCGTTTACGAAAGCAACCGTGTGATGCTCGCCGCGCTGCTACGGGCCGCGGGCGCGGAGGTCACGCTCGGCCCGATCATTCCCGACGAGCCGGCCGCCACGCGCACGGCGCTCGCGGAGGCGCTGGCCGCCGCCGACGTCGTGGTCACCAGCGGCGGCGTGTCCGTGGGCGAGGCGGACCACGTCCGGGACGCGTTCACCGCGGCCGGCGGCGCGCTCGAGTTCTGGCGCGTGGCGGTGAAGCCGGGCAAGCCTTTCGCCTGGGGCCGCTGCGGCGACGCCGTATGGTTCGGCTTGCCGGGCAATCCGGTGTCCGCCGCGGTGACGGCGGTGCTGCTGGTGATGCCGGCGCTGCGCGGCATGCAGGGCGCGCGTGAGCCGCGGGGCACCCGGTGGACGGGCGTGCTGGGCGAACGGCTGGTGAACAGCGGCGACCGCCGGCACTACCTGCGCATCCGCCGGGGCGCGGACGGATGCTGGGTTTCCGCCGGGATGCAGGCCTCGCACGGGCTGGCCGCGCTGGCCGCCGCCGAAGGGCTGGTGGACGTGCCGCCGGGCGCCGCGATCGAGGCGGGCCGGCAGATGGAGATCATCCCACTGCCCTGACGGCTCAGAAGTTGCGCCGCGGCACCTCGAACTTCGGGATCGTCATCGCCGGCCGGTCGCGCGGCCCAAGGTCAGTCTCCGTCCGGCGCGTGGCGTCCAGGCCGCTCGCCTCGCGGCCGAGATCGGGCAGCGTGGAGGAACGGGGCCGCAGCGCGGACACGCCCGTACCGCCGAGGAACACATCCTCGCGGGCGCGGGCCGGCCCGTCGTCGGCCAGCGTTCCGGAACGGTCGCCGCGGCGCGGGTTGGCCTGGTTGAGCTGGGAGTTCAGCCCCGGTGTGGCGGCACCTGTCAGGCTGGGCGCGCCATCCGTGCCCCGGCTGTCGGGATCAAAGGCAGAGGTGTTGAGCATCTTCCGGAAGTCCAGCATCCGCTGCTCCGAACGCCTCTCCGCGGGGGTCTTGGCAGTGCTCGTCAGCGCACCCAGATCATTCGGTCCCCCATGGCCCAGGATGCCCTGCTGCCCCTTTTTCTTCTGCTTCTCGAAGAGCGTCTCGCCATCCAGGATGCTGCGCGCACGGGGCGAGAAGTCGTTCGCGGCTTCAAACGGGCGGGCCGTCGTCCGGTCGCTGGTTCGTGGGGAAAGCGAAGCGTCTGAGTTGTCCCCTCCCGTGGCGTCCCGTGCCGGCGCGCGCGCGTCTGGCTTGCCTGCGCGGGACCTGTCGAAAAGGTCGTCAATCGCCATCCGTCCGCTGTCGCCGAAGCCGGGGCCGGAGGAGCCGTGTTCGTCTTCAGTCCGGAAATCCTGGAGGGCCCAGTCGCGGTCGGCCTGCAGCTTTTTCAGCGCGTCCAACTGACCGCGGGTCAGCGTGGGCTGGGCTGCGGCGGGCGCGGAGACGCTGTCGCCGCCCAAGCTGCCACCGGAGAGGTCCATATCGCGACGGGCGCCGTCGATGCGTGGGCGTTGCTGGTCCACCTTGTTCACCTTGTCGGTGGGCTTGGAAAAATTGATCCGGTCGCCGCCTTCCTGCGCCGCGGACGGCCAGACGAGCAGCGCGGTAAGAAGCGCGCGCACCAAGGGGACTGTCTGACGCATGGGAGTGACTAGCCCGGCCTGCGCCGGGAGTCAAAGGGCGATTCTTTGGGCCGGCAGACCATTCTCCGGGGTCGGCTTCCTGGCGTGGTCCCTGATCTTTCTCGATGGCGTGGTCGGCCTGGGCGGCAGGCCTGCCTCGGAGAGCGAGGTGGGGGATGAAAAGGTGGATGGAGGAACGGTTCCTTGGCGGCGCGGTTTACACCGGTGGTCCAGGTCGTCTAGGCTGTGGCGTGTCGCTCATTGAAGCCGCCGCTCCGTCTGCCGACGCACCGCTGCCGGAAGACGCGCTGCTGCTGCCGCCCGCCATCCTCGAGCGGCTCGACTGGGCGGCGGTGTTCGGCAACGCGCGGCCGGTCGAGGTCGAGCTGGGCGCGGGCGACGGCTCGTTCCTGCTGGACTGGGCGGCGGCGCATCCGGAGCGGAATTTCCTGGGTGTGGAGCGTCTGCTGGGCCGGGTGCGGAAGATTGATCGCAAGGGCCGGCGGCGCGGGCTGACGAACCTGCGGGGTCTGCGCCTCGAGGCGGCCTACGTGCTGGAGCGGATGGTCCCGCCCGGCACGGCCGCCGCGCTCCACGTCTATTTTCCCGATCCGTGGCCGAAGAATCGTCACCACAAGCGCCGGCTCGTGAACGCCCGTTTCGTGGAGCTGGCGCACCGCACGCTCGTGCCGGACGGCGTGGCGCATCTGCGGACGGACGATGTGCCGTACTTCGCGCTGATGGAGGAGGTTTTCGGCGGGTCGCCGCTGTTCCGGCGGGACGCCACGCCACCGGACCTTGCGGGGTGCGTGACGGACTTTGAACGTGGCTTCAACGCGCGCGGCATCCCGACGCTGCGGGCGTCGTGGCGGCGGATGGAGCCGCCGTCGTAAGGCGGCGCGGAGTCCATTGGCGGGAGAACCGCCGGTTCACACGTCAATCACCGGCCCGCCGGGATCACGAGGGGGTGCGGTCCGGTGCGGGGGCTTCGTTCGGGGGCCGACCACGGCGTTCAGCACCAGCGACACGAGCGACATGACGGCCGCCCCCCACAGCGCGGGCCAGAAGCCGGCGACCTCGAAGCCCTTCACGATGTTGCCGACAAAGTGGAGGAGCAGCGCGTTGATGACCCAGATGAAGAGGCCCAGCGTGACGAGCACGAGGGGCGCGGTCAGCAGCACGAGCACCGGCCGGACGAAGGCGTTCAGGAGCCCGAGCAGCAGCGCGGCAACCAGCAGGGAGGTCCACGAACCGTAGCGGATGCCAGGGACGACGTAGGCGGCCGCCATCACCGCCAGCGCCGTGACGCCCCAGCGGAGGAGAAAGCGGTTGAGGCCGCCCATGTCAGCCCTTGGGAACGCGCCCCTCGAGCTTCGCGACCAGGCCGCGCAGCCATTCCGCCTGCGGCGGCATGAGCTGCGCCGGATCCACCAGTCGTGCCTCGCGCAGGGCGGCGGCGATTTCTCGGCGCTGCGCGAGCATTTCCGCGCGGGCGACGTGGAAGGCGGCGGCCTCGGCCTCGGCCAGTCGTGCCGGGGTGATGGTGGCGAGCAGGCCGGCGGCCTCGTCGGTGCGCTGGTTCTGAAGCAGGGACAGGGCGTGGTTGATGCGCGCGGCGGTGGCCCCGGGCTGGGAGTTCATCACCTGCAGCGTGAGGCTGAGCGCCTCGGTCGGGTCGGCGCGGGTGATGAGCAGCACGGCGGCGCGGTTGTTCTTCCAGAGCGGGTTCCGGGGCTGGAGCTCGAGCAGTTTCTGCGACGCGGTGTCCATGCCGGCCACCTCGCGGAGCGCGTAGGCGGCGCGGAACCGCTGCGACCAGTACTCGGGCAGGAAGGCCAGCGTCTCCGCGTGGGGCAGGAGGATCTGCTGGGCGAGCGTGGGCTGGCCGGCATCCACCAGGCCGGCGGCGACGGCGAGGGCCAGCGAGGGCGTGAGGTGGACGGCCGTGGACTCGAGCCTTTTCAAGGCCTCGCGCGCCGGGATCGTGCGCCCCCGGCCGAGGTCGGCGCGGGCTTCGAGGTAGTGGCTGAAGGCCGTGAGCGGATCCTGCGAGGCGGACACCTGGCGCATCATGAGCGCGATGCGGCGCAGCTCCTCCCACTTCTGGTGACGGAGCAGGAGCGAGGCGTAGCCGATCCACATCTCGGGGTTGTTGACGAACCGCGGCGAGACCTGGGCGAGATAGTTCAGCGCCTCGTCCGTGAGTTGGAGGACCTCGAGCGCCTCGGCCACGCGCAGGGCGTCCATGGCCAATTCCGGCTGGCGGGTGAAGGCGGCGGCCAGCTCCCGGGCCTTGTCCAGCTGCCCGGAGGCGGCGAGCAGCCGCCAGTGCAGCGCGTGCTGGGCGATGCCGTCGGAGGCGAGCTTTTCCAGTTCGGCCAGCCAGCGGCCGTAGGAGGCGGCGTCGCGCCGCTGCGCGGCCACGAAGAGCAGCAGGCGTGCCGCCGTGGCGGCCGTCTCCGGCTTCGCGGCGGCGGCCTCGAGGCGGGCGCGGGCGTCCACGCCCTTGTCCACCGATCCCCAGCCGCCCAGCCACGCGTCGCGGTAAAGCGCGGTGAGGGGGTCGGCGTCGAAGGCCACGCGACCGGCCTCCTGGGCGGCCTCGAACTCCTCAACGCGGCCGGCACCGAAGAGCGTGCGCGCCCACGCGGCCTCGTGGCGCGGGGTGAACTCCTCCCGCCACGGGGCGAGGCGCTGCAACGCGAGGTCGGAGAGGCGGTACTTCTCGTCGAATTCTGCGGCGAGTGCGACGTCCTGGAGGTTCGTCTGTGAATGCTGGAGGAGCTGGCCCGCCGTGATCAGCCCGAGCACGGTGTACTGCGGCTTCGCATCCGGGCGGTCGCGCAGGGACTGCAGGAGGCCCCGGTTGGCCTCGAGGTCGGCGCGGTTGTTGAGCATGGCGGTGCGCCAGGCGGTGAGGGCGTCCTCCCAGCGTCCCTCCTGCTCGGCCTCGCGGGCACGCCGCTTGAACAGGCCGGCCTGGACGAAATCGAGGAGCTTGATCCGGTTGACGCGCGGGATGTGGGCGGGGCTGGTGTTCCAGACCGGCAGCATCAGCGCCGTGCCCGCCAGCAGCGCGAGGATCAGCAGGATGAGCGCGAGGCGGAACCAGCGGTCGAAGACCAGCACCCGCAGCAGCGGGAAGCGTTCGAGGCGCTGAGCGAGTTCGGCTTTTTTCTGGGCTTCGTCCATGAGGCAGGATTTGAGACCGACTGACCGCCACTCTAGGCCGCGCCGGGCTGCGCCACCAACAGCGCGGCACCGGGGCCGGCCGCCAGCGTCGCGCCGGACAGCGCGGCGGGCAGCAGGGCGAAGTCCCCCGGGCGCAGTTGAAGCGCGCCGGCGGCGGTCTCGACCTGCACCTGTCCGGCGGTCACGCCGACAATCTGGGGGCGGCCAAAGGCGACCGCGTGGCGGGCCGGTGCCGGCCACGTCACGAGACGCACGGCGAACAGCTCGCACTCCACCAGTGGACGCTCGCGGACGCCGCCCGCCTCCCGCCATTCGACGGCCTGCAGGCGGGGTGCGAAGTCCGCGAAGTCGATCGAGGCCAGCGACTGCTCCGGATGCAGCTCGCGCGGCCGGCCGTCGAGCCCGATCCGGTTCCAGTCGAACACCCGGTACGTCGTGTCCGAGTTCTGCTGGATCTCGAAAATGAGGAGCCCGGCGCCCAGTGCGTGGACCAGGCCGCTGCGGAGGAACATCGCGTCGCCCGCCCGCACGTCGAGCCGGTGGAAACATCCCGCGACCGAGCCGTCGGCGGCGCGGCGGGCAAATTCCTCCCGCGTCACGCCCGCCCGCAGGCCGGCGAACAGGTGCGCGCCCGGCGCGGCCTGCGCCACGTACCACATCTCCGTCTTCGGCTCGCCGCCGAGCTGCGCCGCCAGATGGGCGGGCGGGTGGACCTGGAGCGAGAGCATGTCCTGCGCGTCGAGGATCTTGACCAGCAGCG
>JBJXFY010000367.1:0-3025 GCA_046155815.1 Limisphaerales bacterium
GCCCCTCCGCGCCGGTGACGACGGGCACGCCGGGCTTGATGATGCCGGCCTTCTCGGCGGCGATCTTCGCCAGCGAATCGCCCAGCACGTCCATGTGGTCCCAGCCGATGTTGGTGATGACGCTGGCCAGCGGCGTGACGATGTTCGTTGCGTCAAGCCGGCCGCCGAGACCGGTTTCCCAGATGACGAGTTCGGCCCGCTGCTCCGCGAACCATTCCAGGGCCATCACCGTCGCCACCTCGAAGAGCGTGGCCGGGCCGGCGGCGGCCTCGGCCTCGATCCGTCCGCGGGCCAACGTGGCCAGGCGCGCGAGGTCTGCCTCGGGGATCAGCACCCGGTTGAGCTGAATCCGCTCCCGGAACGAGACGAGGTGCGGCGAGGTGTAGAGTCCCACGCGCCGGCCGGCATGGCGGCAGATGCTTTCGAGAAAGGCGCAGGTGGAGCCCTTCCCGTTCGTCCCGGCGACGTGGATGAAACGCAGACGGCGGTGCGGGTCGCCGGCCGCGGCGGCCAGCCGGAGCGTGGTGTCGAGGCCGGGCCGCAGGCCGAAGCGGCCGAGGCCCTGCAGCCAGGAGATGGATTCTGAGTAAGTCACGCTACGGAGCGCGGGCGGAGCGCCTGCGCGATTCGTCATTTGTCCACGGCTTGTTGCTCGCTGGAAGAAACGCGCGGCCGGGCCGGCCGCGCTCCGGACTACAGCGGCTTCCTGTGCAGGTACTCATGCACCGCCGCGATGAAGCCCTTGAAGAGCGGGTGCGCGGCATCGGGCTTGCTCTGGAACTCCGGGTGGAACTGGCAGGCGAGGTAGAACGGATGGTCCTTCAGCTCGATCGTCTCGACCAGCCGGCCGTCGGGCGTGGCGCCGCTGATCAGGAAGCCGCGTTCCTCGTACCGCGCGCGGTAGGTGTTGTTGAACTCGTAGCGGTGGCGGTGGCGCTCGTGGATGACGAATTGGTTGTAGAGCCGCTGCGTGCGCGTGCCCATGACGAGCTGGCAGGGCTGCGCGCCCAGGCGCATCGTGCCGCCCAGCTTCTCCACGTTTTTCTGGTCGGGCTGGAGGTCAATCACCGGATGCGGCGCGGCGGCGTTGAACTCGGTGGAGTGCGCGCCCTCCAGCCCCAGCACATGGCGGCCGAACTCGATGGTGGCGATCTGCATCCCGAGGCAGAGGCCGAGGTACGGCACGCGGTTCTCGCGGGCGTACCGCGCCGCGGCGATCTTGCCCTCGACCCCGCGCTCGCCGAAGCCGCCGGGCACGAGGATGCCGCCGTAGCCCTTGAGCACGCGCTCCGCCCCGTCCCGCTCGATGGCCTCGGCGTCAATCTTGCCGAGCTCGACGCCGCAGTCGTTGGCGATGCCGCCGTGGATGATGGCCTCCATCACGCTCTTGTAGGCGTCCTGCAGCTCGATGTACTTGCCGACCATCGCGATCCGGACGCGGTGCTGCGGGGCGATGAGCTTGCGGATGATGTCCTGCCAGGCGCGCATGTCGGCGGGCGGCGCGTCGAGTTGAAGGAGGCGGCAGACGAGGTCGTCCATGCGCTCGCGCTGGAGCATGAGCGGCATCTCGTAGATGGAGTGGTCCACGTCCTTGGCCTCGATCACGGCCTCCTCGGGCACGTTGCAGAAGAGGGCGATCTTGGCGCGCACCTCCTTGTTCAGCGGATGCTCGCAGCGGCAGGCGATGATCTGCGGCAGGATGCCGATCTCGCGGAGCTTGGCGACGGACTGCTGGGTGGGCTTGGTCTTCAGCTCACCCGCCGCCTTGATGAACGGAACGTAGGTGACGTGGATGAAGATCGCGTTGCGCGGGCCGACATCCTGCGCGAACTCGCGGATCGCCTCCAGAAACGGCAGGCCCTCGATGTCGCCGGTGGTGCCGCCGATCTCGGTGATGAGCACGTCGGCCTTGGACTGGTCGCCCAGGCGGAGGATGCGCTGCTGGATCTCGTCCGTGACGTGGGGGATGACCTGCACGGTCTTGCCGAGGAAGACGCCCTTCCGCTCGTTCTCGAGCACGGTCTGGTACACCTGCCCGCTGGTCAGGTTGTTCAGCCGGGAGAGCTTCGTGTGCGTGAAGCGCTCATAGTGGCCGAGGTCCAGGTCCGTCTCCGCGCCGTCGTCCAGTACGTACACCTCGCCGTGCTGGTAGGGGCTCATCGTCCCGGGGTCCACGTTGAGGTAGGGGTCGAACTTCTGCAGCGCGACCTTGAGGCCGCGCGCCTCGAGCAGCGTGCCCAGGGCGGCGGCGGTCAGGCCCTTGCCGAGGGAGCTGACGACGCCGCCCGTGACGAAGATGTACTTCATGGGATTTCAGGCTCGCAGCCCGGCCGAGAGCGCGCCAAGCGAAAAGGGGGGCCGACCCGGGTGCGGGCCATGGGAGGAGGCGATTTCGGGAACCCGCAGACAGCCGCGGTCATTTCCGCCGCGGGTAGAAGTCCTTGTGCTTGGCCAGCAGCCGGGCGAGCTCGGCGATCGGCTGCGGATGATCCTCGACGCGCAGGTCAATGAAGCGGTCGTTGAAGCCGCCGTAACCACCGCCCTCCTTCACGACGAGCAACGCCGCGCTCTGCTGGCCGCGGCGGTCGCCGCCGGCGTCCTGCGCCGCTTGAAGCGCCGCCGCCAGCCAGTCCGCCAGCTCGCCCCCGCCCTTCGCGCGCGCAGCGTCGAAGGCCCGGGCCATCGCGGCGACCACCGCCTCGCCGGCCAGCAGGTTGCCCTGCGCGCAGAAGTTCGTGCCGACGAAGTGGCCGGCCCAAGCGAGGCAGTTCGTGCCCGTGAAGGCGGCGGCCTGGCCCCGGGCGTTCACCATCCCCGCCTGGCGCCGCGCGGCGTCGCCATCCGCGGCCGTCAACGCGGCCAACGCCTCCTCCGGGGTTCTCCCGGCCGCCAGCAGCGCGAGGCCGTCCGGACCGTAGCGCGTGTTCGCGTACGACTGCGTGGCCACCGCGCCCACGCCGGCCCGCGCCCACGGCACCACGCTGCCCACGCCGAAGAACTTGCTCTGCACCGCCACGCCCAGCTC
>JBJXFY010000371.1:0-6343 GCA_046155815.1 Limisphaerales bacterium
CGGATGTCGGTGGAGCGGCACATCCGTGTCGTGAACCGCTCCGTCCTCCGGCACGGCGGCAAAGTACATCCGGCGGTCGGGCGAGAACCCGCCCTGCTCCGTGGTGGTCCACTCGAGGAAGGGCTGCGCGGCGACGCCCAGCCCGCGGGCCGACCACTTCACGCGGATGAACGGGGCGACGAAGGAATCCACGTCGAACGGCGGCGTCGTGACCACGGCGGCGGCGTTGGTGAGCGTGAGTGACCAGCCGCTCTTCTCGCCCAGGACACCGGACGCGGCGCCGGCGAGCATCCAGTTCGTCGTGGACGTCGCGCGGTGGATGCCGAGTTCCGGGCCGTAGGGCAGGCCCTGCACGGAGAAATGCCAGCCGATGCCGCCGGCCTGCGTCCAGGTGGGGAAGGGCCAGCCCTCGCTGTGCGCCAGGCCCTCGTGCTGCTGGGTGTGGACGTAGCCGTCGGCATTGATGCGCCGGTTCAGCAGATGACGGCGCACCGTGGCGCGCAGCGCGTCCGTGGATGGTGCGTTGGTCGTATCCGCCCAGAGCAGGGACATGGGCAGCCATGCGTCCCAGAGCGTCGTGGCCGGCGGGGAGACGCGGTGAAGCTCGAACAGCTGTTCGAGGCGGTCCAGTTCCGGGGCCAGGCCGGGAACCTCGAAGCGGGGCGTCGCCCTTGCGCGGACAGCGCCCAGGACCAGCAGCACGGTGATCAGCTTCAGGGCCGACATGAAGGAGTCGTTACGCGGAGGCCGGCCGTCGGGCAAGCTTGGGGCTGGACGGCCTCTCGCGCTTTGGGTTCCCCTCCACCGATGGAACTCACCTTTCACGTCCGGCGTGCCGTCGCCGCGGACGCCGCGGCCATTGCCGAGTACAATGTGCGGCTGGCGTGGGAGACGGAGCAGAAGCGGCTCGACCTTGCCACGGTCCGCACCGGCGTCGAGGCCGTGCTCAACGATCTCTCGAAGGGCGTGTACTATGTGGCCGACTGCGGCGGGGACGTGGTGGTGGGCCAGGTGTGCGTGACCTACGAGTGGAGTGACTGGCGGAACGGGAACTTCTGGTGGCTCCAGAGCGTGTACGTGGAGATGGGCTGGCGGGGGCGCGGGTTGTTCCGCAACCTGTTCACCCACGTCAAACGCGAGGCGGCGCGCGCCGGCAACGTGGTCGGCCTGCGGCTGTATGTGGAGGAGCACAACGCCGCGGCGCAGGAGGTGTACCGGCGGCGCGGGATGCAGCGGGCGGCGTACCAGGTGTTTGAGCTGGAAATCGAGCCGCGGGCCGGGCTGGAGGTGATCAAGCCGGGTTAGCGGCCGGCGCACTTACTTCCCCAGATACTCGGCCAGCCAGTCGAAGATGGTCTTGTGCCAAAGCTCGCTGTTCTGCGGCTTCAGGACCCAGTGTCCCTCGTCAGGAAAGTAGAGGAGCTTGGAGGGGACGCCGCGGCGCTGGAGCGTCGTGAACAGCTGGTAGCCCTCGCTGACGGGCACGCGGAAATCGAGCTCGTTGTGGATGATCAGGTTGGGCGTCTTGAACCGGCCCGCAAAGCGGTGGGGTGAGTGCCGTTCAAAGTCCGGCGTCTCCCAGGGGATGCCATGTTCCCATTCATCAAACCAGAGTTCCTCAGTTGTTCCGTACATCGAGTGGAAGTTGTACACGCCGCAGTGGGTGACGAGCGTCCTGAACTTGTCGGTATGGCCCTGGAACCAGTTCATCATGTAACCGCCGAAGCTCGCGCCGGCCGAGGCCATCCGCCCGGTGTCAATCCACGGCTGCCGCTCAAGGTGGGCCAGCGCAGCCATCAGATCCTCGAAGACCCGGCCGCCCCAGTCGCGGCTGATCTCGTCGGTGAACTGCTGTCCGAATCCGGTCGAGCCGCGGGGATTGGGCAGCGCGAGCACGTAGCCCTGCGCCGCCCAGAGCTGCGCATTCCAGCGGTGCGACCACGAGTCCATGAACGCGCCCTGCGGACCGCCGTGCACCCAGAACACCAGCGGCCACTTCCTTCCGGCGTCGAAGCCGGGCGGCTTCACGATCCACATCTGCACGGGAGTGCCGCCGGCCCCGGGCATGGTCACTGACTCCGGCTCGCTGAATTTCCAGGCGGCGGTGAGTTCACGGTTCAAGCGGGTCATTGCCGCCGGCGCGCCTCCTGTCAGCGGCGCGGAAGTCACTTCCGGCGGATGGTTGAACCGTGAATGGGTGAACACCACACGGTCGCCGGCCACGGAGATTTCGCCGGAGTTGCCCTGCGAGGTGAGCCTGCGCGGCGGGCCGCCTTCCACCGTGACGGCCCAAACGAGCTTGTGCCCCTGATCCTCGGCCTCGATGACGATCTGCCGGCTGTCGGGCGTCCACGCGATGTTTTCCACCGAGCGGTCGAACTCGGCCGTGAGGCTGCGCCGTTCGCCGGCCTGGAGATCAAGCAGGTGAAGCTGCCAGCGATCGGCCTCGAATCCGGGCCGGGCCTGGGCACGGTAGGCGAGCCAGCGGCCGTCGGGCGAGTACCTCGGGCATCCGTCGGCGGCGGGGTTGGTGGTAAGCTGGCGGCGCTCGCCCGTGGCCACGTTGACGGAGTAGAGATCGTGGTTGGTCAGCCACGCCTCCTCCCGCGTCGGGATGGGCGTGGCGGTGAACGCGACTTCCTTCCCGTCGGGCGAGAAGGCGAACTCGTCGCCGGCGCTGAAGGTCGTCGAGGTGGGCACGGCGTCGCGGTCGCCGGGAGTGAGGTTCCGCGGCTCGCCGTCGGCGGCTCCGCCGGC
The DNA here is from genome assembly GCA_046155815.1 of Limisphaerales bacterium. GTDB lineage: Bacteria > Verrucomicrobiota > Verrucomicrobiia > Limisphaerales > CAIMTB01 > JBJXFY01. The sequence goes on from JBJXFY010000371.1 coordinate 2,758, forward strand.
CACCGGAACCACGAAGAGATGCTGGCGCCGGTCGTCCACCCACGAGTCCCAGTGACGGAAGAGGAGCTGCGTGATCACGCGCGCCTTCACCTTGCTGTTCTCGCGGGCGTCGAGCTTTTCCTTGCTCAGCCGGTCGGCCTCGGCGAAGGGCTTGTCCGAAAATTCGGGGAACACGGCGGACACGAACGCGATGTGCCGGCCGTCCGGCGACCAGACGGGTGAGCCGGCCTCGGTGGCGAGGGTCGTGAGCTTGCGGGCCTCGCCGCCGGTGACGGGAATGGTCCAGACTTGGAAGCTGCCGTCGCGGTTGGACTCGAAGGCGAGCCACCTGCCGTCCGGCGACCAGCGCGGGTGGCGGTCATGCTTGGGCGAGGCGGTGAACGGGCGCGGCGGCGCGGAGCCGTCGGCGGGCATGAGCCACACATCGCTGTCGGTGCGGTTCTCGGCCATCACCACCCGAGTCACGACAAAGGCGATCCATCGGCCATCCGGCGAAAGCTGTGGATCGGAGACGCGCTGAACCTTGAAGAGGTCGGCGAGTTCCATCGGTCGCGGGGAGGCGGCCATGAGGAGCCACGGGAGCAGCGCAAGGGCGGCCGTGGCGCCGGAGCGGCGGAGCATCATGGCGCAAGGGCAGCGCAGGGGCGGCGGCGGCGTCAAGGCTGCGGGCAGTGCCTTCCGGCGCTGCTCGTGATCGAAGTCCTCCTCCCAGTCCACGTCGGATGGGTGAAGGGAATGATGGGCGTAACGGGAAAGCTGCCGCGAAGTCATCCCTCCGGGTCCGCGCGGCGCACGCCGGGCAGGATGCGCCAGCCCCACCACGCCAGCGCGCCGGCCCAGAGCAGCGCGGCATAGATGTAGTGGGTGGTCTGGATCTTGGGCCACAGGTCGCCGCTGACGCGCGTGGCCACGGCGACGATCACGATGGCGGCGACGCCCCAGAACCAGCGGTTGTGCCCGTGCAGGCGCGCAAGCTGCCCGCTGTGGCCCAGCACGACGCGCGACGCCACGGTCAACGTGAGCAGCCCCAGCCCGCCCATCAGCGTCACATGGAGCCAGGCCACCGGCTGGATCGGTGAAGCCGCCACGAGGAGAGGCCCGGTCGGGATCAGCGCCAACGCGAGGCGAAGCACGCCGGCCACCGCTCCTGGCACGCGGGCCTTGCCCCACGGCACCTCGCGCGCGAGCCACAGTCCGAGCACTGCAGCCCGCAATGCGGCGCCCGTCCGTGGCCGGCCGCCGGCCTCGACCGCGAAGGACAGCAGGACCAGCGCGCCCACGGCGGCGGCCCGGCCCGCGGCGGGCCACCAGCCCGGTGGCGGACGGCGGGATTCGGGGAAATCCTCGCGCTGCGGCTGGTTGAAGAAACGCGGCAGCAGGAACGGGGCGATGCCCGCCGCCGGGAGCAGAAGAAATCCCTGATAGGAAAGCAGGTGCTGCCAGCGTGCCAGCGCGGGCGAAGGCGCGTCGGGATCGAGGACCAGCGCGATCACGGTGCCGGCGGCGGCGCAGCCCAGTCCGAGCGGCACGAGCAGGAAGCCCGGCGGCGGCACGTCCTGCCGCGCGGGCAGCCGCCGGGCGAGGGCTACGGCCAGCCAGCCGAGCAGCAGCAGGAAGAGCACGTCGCCAGCCGGCACTTTCCCGATGAACCAGCAGGCCACCATCGCCGCGTGCAGCACCACGAGGGGCGCGGTTTCCCACGGTCGGAACGGCTTCACGCCCAGCACGCGCGGCAGCGCGGTGCCGAGAAAGCCGGCGATGAACCCGCCGAAGAACCCCTGCGCCATGATCCGCGCGTGGCCCGCGCCGGGATACCACGCCAGCCACCCGGCGAGGTGCAGCGGCCACATCAGCGCGCCCAGCGCGCCCGCGACGGTCGCGGCGGGGAACAGCAGCCGGAACGGCTCGGCGCACGCGGCGGACCAGGAGATGCGGCCCGCCGGCCCGGCGTCGGCGTCGGTTTGCATGACGGCAGTTTACCGGCCCCGGCGCTCGAAGTCGTGATCCCGGTCAAGCCGGCGGGCGGAGGATGCTTCACGCAATCGTCACCTGACCGCCATCCCGGCGAGACGCGGGGGCGGATCATGGCTCTCCCAACTTGATGCCGCACCCACGTCGTATGAAACACCTCCCCCTCGCCGCCACCGTTGCCGCCCTCGCCGCGCTGCAACTGCCCGTCCTCGCCACCACCCCGGCCGTGGTCCAGCTCGACAGCTATGCCACCGCGCCGTCGGGCGGCGAGATCGTGGCCCATGACAAGGCCGGCAAGCTCCTCTACGTGACCTCCGGCGCGCAGGGCACGGCCGCCGTGGAGATCGTGAACGCCGCCGACCCGGCGAACCTCACGCAGACCGGCGTGATTGATGTCAGCAGCATCGCCGGGCTGAATTCCTTCTCGGTCAGCAGCGTCGCGGCCGACCCGCTGGGGCGCGGCTTTGGCGTGGCCACCTTCATTCCGGAAAAGAGCGGCTCGAACCCCGGCAAGGTCGTGTTCTTCGACCCCGTTGCGCGCACGGTGCTGCACAGCGTGGACGTGGGGTACCACCCGGACATGGTCCGCTTCTCCGCGGACGGCACGAAGCTGTTCGTCGCGAACGAGGGCGAGCCGATGACCGAGCCGGGTTCCCAGCACTTCGACCGGCCCGGTTCGCTGAGCGTGGTGGATTTGACGGGCATCGCCGCGCCGGCGCAGGTGACGGGCGTGACCGCGGCGCAGGTCAGCACGTATGATTTCTCCGCCGCGAACCTCGCGGCGGGCGTGGGCCTGGACGGCCTGCGCGTGCATCCCTCGAACAACTCCGCGGCCGGCCGGGTGAACGACGCCGAGCCGGAGTACATCACGCAGGCGGGCGACAAGCTCTACGTGTCGTTGCAGGAGAACAACGCCGTGGCCGAGTTCGACCTCGCGCAGGGCAAGTGGACGCAGATCAACCCGCTGGGCGTGATCCAGCAGACGATTGACGCCTCGGACCAGGACGGCGGCATCCGCATTGACGACACCGTCCACGGGATGCCGATGCCGGACGGCGTCGCGAGCGTGCAGGTCGGCGGCAAGACCTACTACCTCACCGCCAACGAAGGCGACGGCCGCCCGGCGGACCGCGTGGGCGCGGGCCATCCGAACGGAGCGGCGGACGATCCGCGCGCCCGCTCGCTGTCCGGCCAGATGGACCCCGCGTACAAGGCCGCGCTCGACGCGCAGTACGGCGGCCAGGACGCGCTCGACAACAGCCGCCTCGGCCGCCTGCGCGTCTCGGCGCAGGACGGCGACACGAGCGGTGACGGGAAGATTGACCGCCTGACGATGTTCGGCACGCGCAGCTTCACGATCTGGGACGCGGAGACCGGGCTGGAGATTTTTGATTCCGGCTCGGACTTCGAGGACATCACCGCGGCGCAGGTGCCCCTGCTCTTCAACTCGAATGGCGCGGCCGGCACCTTCGACAGCCGCTCGCCCGCCAAGGGGCCGGAGCCCGAGGGCATCACGACCGGCCAGGTGGGCGGCGAGCTGTGGGCCTTCATCGGCCTCGAACGCGTGGGCGGCTGGATGGCGTATGACATCACCGACCCGCTGAACCCGGACTTC
>JBJXFY010000376.1:0-23948 GCA_046155815.1 Limisphaerales bacterium
TCAGCCCCCCCTCGGCCCACATCCTGATGTTGCGATTGCCCACGGCGGTGCCCGCGCCGACGATGTCCAGCGAGCCTTGGACACCGCCGGAGTGGGTGCCGTAACCGATCTGGCCGGCGCTGGCCTCCTTGGTGAAGCCGCGGCCGAACTCGATCGGGTTGGATCCCTCGATCGCCACCGAGCCGTTGACATGGAGCGTCCGCCCGGGGCTGAGGGTTCCGATGCCGACATTGCCGCTGCCCGTGAGCGCCATAACGGGATCGGAGGAACCTGCGCCGTTGCCCCGTCCGAGCAGCAGGTTGCCCACGCCTCCGCCATTGCCCGAACCGGTGGAGATCATCTGCCAGTACCGGCCGCCGGTGGAGGAGTTGCCCAGCGCCAGCCAAGTTCCGGCCGCGTTCTCGGACTCGAAGATGCCCGCCACATACTGGCCGGGAACCGTGGCGGCGTGGAGGCGGGCCCCGGGGCTGGCCACCCCGAGGCCGAGGCGGTTGTTGAGGATTTGGTTCTGGTCGAAGGTGTTTCCCCCGCTGCGCAGGGCCACGTTGCCGCTCAGGCGGGCGTCCGGCAGCGTGCCGGAGGCGAGGTTGCCGGCGTTGAGGTTGCCGGAGAAGCTGCTGGCCGCCACGGTGCCGTTCACCGTGACCGCGTTGCCGCTGCTGGTGATGAGGTCGGCGCCGGTGTCCTGCACCAGCCGCACCGCGTTCTGGGAGAGGAAGGCATAGGGCGTGGCCATCAGCCGCAGGCGCGGCAGGATGTCCACGTTGCCGCCGCCGGCGCCGATGCCGATCACGGTGATGCCCACGTAGCGGTCGGAGGCGGTGGCGCCCTTGAACAGGGTGGAGAGCACGGGCCGCGGCTGGCCGGTGCTCGCGCCCTCGCCCAGCAGCACGCTGAAGTAGCCCTTGTCCACGGTCACGGTCTGCTGCTCGGCCCAGAGCAGGGCCGCGCCGCCGTTGCTCTCGTGGTTGTAGATGCGGAAGATGACGTCGTAGTTCTTCGGCGCGGCGGCGCCGAGGGCGACGCCGTTGCCGTCCGTGAGGAAGCCCTGGTAGGTCATGCGCTCGGGCGGGTTGGGCGTGGCCTGGGCGGCGGCGCGGGGCGCGGCCAGGGCCAGCGCGAGGGCCGCAAGGAGGCAGCCGGCGGCGCGAGGCAGCCGGTGGGCGGGGTGGGATTTCATGGGCGTGGAATCGGAAAGGGTGGAGGCGGCGGGACGGAGGAGGTTCATGGCACGCGGGTGACGGTGGCGATGTCGGTGAGGCGGCCGAGGCTGAAGGCCCCGCGCACGTCGAAACGGCGGGTGTCGAAGGTGTTGCCGGCACGGGCGAGGCCGATCACGCGGATGGTCTCCAGGTAATCACCGGTGAAGTTCAGGCCGGCGGCGGTGCGGGCATCGAAATCGTCCGCCGGGGGCCGCACGCTCAGCGTGATCTCCCGGACGATGGTGTAGGACTCGGAACCCTGCGGGACTTCGCTCCGGAACGTGGGGTTCAGGTTGTCGTGGTCCGGGTGGTAGGTGTGGAGAAAGGGATTGGACTCGTGCCGGTCGAAGGCATTGGTCACGCGGGTGACGACCACCGCGCCCCGCGCCAGCGGGCCGCTGAAGTTCCAGCCGGGATTGGCCTCGGTCCACGGCAGGTGGGTGGCGCTCAGGCGCCGCGCACCGGCCCGCTGCGCGGGATCCAGCGAGGCCTCCTCGTTGGCCACGACGGCGTTGCTGATGACGTTGAGGCCGTAGTGGATCCGCTGCCAGAGCGTGGCCGGGCCGGCAGCCGGGTTGTGGACGATGAGCTTGAGCGGGAAGGGGGCGGGGACGGGGGTGAGGTTCGTGATGACGCCGGTCACGACGTAGGCGCCGTTGGTCTCCACCACGAGCCGGCCCGCGGTGTCGCGGAGATACTGCTGCAGGTACTGGCTCACCTGGGTGATGGCCGCGCCGCCCACCCACAGGCCGGCGGACGAGGCGGCCGTGGCGGACACGCCCAGGTCCACGCGCGTGCGGCCGGAGGACTCGGTGAACTGGAGCACGCCGGCCAGCAGGTCGCCCACGCCGGCGGTGATGGCCGCGCGGTCGAGGCCGATGACGGTCTGGACGTCCGAGCCGTCGCGGCCGGCCGGGGCGAGGGTCAAGACGTGGTTCGTGCCCGGCGGCAGCGGGAAGTAGCCGTGGGTGAGGTTGGTCGGGTTGAGCGGCCCCCGGACAAGCAACGGCGGCACGCCGGCTACCGGCGTCTGGCCCGCGGGCGGCGTCTCGGAGGCGATCATCCGCAGCGACACCGTGAGCGGGCCGGCCGTGAGGTTCCGCAGGCGGAAGCTGAAGGTGCTGAGCGAGCCGCCAAACGACACGTCGCCGCTGCCGGCCGCCGTGACCTCGAGCGGCCCGTAGTAGTTGTTGTACACCTCGCCGGCCCGCATCCAGAACGCCTCCCCGCGCCGCACCGGCTTGGTGCGCAGCGCGAAGACCCGGCCGGGGTTGTTCGGCCCCAGGGCACCGCCGGGATAGCTGAAGATCTCCCCCAGCAGCAGCGAGGGGGCCTCGGTGAGGAAGGCTTCCAAGCTGGGCGGGCTCACCGTCACGGTCGGAAAGCCGAGGAAGTTCAACCCATCGCTGGACCACTGGTAGGCGGGCAGCACGGGACGGCCCTTCAGCTCCCAGGTGTAGTCCACGGTGGAGTAGACGAGGCAGGCAATGTTGGCCGAGAGCCGCTGGAGCCGCGAACTGCCGCCGTCGGCACGCTTCCAGCTCGTCCACTGGCTCCCGACGTCCACCGGCTCCTGCGGGGAGTCAATGAACTGGGCGGTCGCCGGGTCGGGATCCCAGCGCCACACCTGCTCGATGGGCGTGATCACCGGTGCCCCCGCGCCCACGAGCTGGTCCAGCGTGGCGTGGCTGGCGTCCACGTGCAGGTACACCGCGTTCCAGCCGGCCTTGAGGTCAAGGGACTGCGTGAGCCACTGGGCGCGGGCCGCCGGGGCCAGCACGGCCAAGGCGCACGCGACGAGGGCGGAAAGTTGCTTCTTCATGGCTTGCGGAAGAGATGCCAGGCACCGGCAGGATCGAGGCGCTCGAGGTCGGCCAGCGGGCCGCCGAGGACCGGTCCGACCCCGCCGAAAATCAGGACTTCGCCGCCCGTCCAGGCCGCCGTGGCGGAGTGCCTCGGGGACGGGCCGCCCGCCACGCCCAGCGGCCGCCAGCGCAGCGCCGCGGGGTCGTAGGCATTGCCGGAGGCCTGGGGTCCGGACTGGGCTTCGCCGGCGAGGATGAGCATTTCAAGGCCGGTCCACACGGCGTTGTGTCGCGCCCGGGCGGTCGGGGCGTCGGTGGCCGGGAGCACCGCCCAGGTGCCGGTCGCGGCGTCGTAGGCTGCGCCGCTGCTGAGAAAGGCGCCGCCGGTGCCCAGGCCGCCCCAGACCAGCAGGCGGCTGCCGGTCCAGACGGCCGTGTGGTGCAGCCTCGCCGCCGGCGCACCCGCGGGATTGATGGCCCGCCACTCAACGGCGGTCCCGTCGGGGTTCAGGACCAGTTCGGCGCCGGTGGCCAGGAGGCCGGCCTCGCCCTCGCCGCCCCAGATGAAGACCGAGTTTCCACCGACTGCCGACGCGGCGAACTGCCGTGCGGTCGGCGCACCAGGCAGGTTCAGCGGGGTCCAGATGTCCGTCACGGGATCGTACAACGCGCCGCCGCCCTGCAGGCCGTCGAAGTTGCGTCCGCCCCAGACGAGCATCCGTCCGGCGCACCACGCGGCGACGTGCCCGACGCGGGCGGTCGGGGCGTTGTTCGTGGCGGTCGCGCGCCAGTTCGAGGCGCCCGGCACGTAACGGCCGCCGGTGTTGAGCAGATCGGCCCCGCTTGCCCCGCCCCAGATGATCAGTTCCGCGCCCGTCCACACGGCCGAATGGTCCGCCCGCGCCGAGGGCGCCGACAGCGTGGAAATCTCCGCCCACTGGTCGGCCGCCGGGTCGTAGATCGAACCTGAGGACAAGGCCTGCCCCGTCCCGTTTTGCCCGCCCCAGATCAGCCACCGCGCGCCGTTCCAGGCGGCGGCGTGGCCCGAGCGCGCGGAGAGCGCCCCGCCCAAGGCACCGTCGCGCCACGGCGGCGGCGAAAAACTGATGAACCGCCCGAAGCCCGCCGCCTCAAGCGCGGGGTCCGCCGGGTTGCGCGAGGCCAGCACGCCCGCCGGACCGCTCCCGCCGCCGCCCGCTTCCAGCGTGATGACCCGGGCCGTCAGCGCCGTGACCGTGGCCCGCAGCGCGTCCACGTCCGAGTCCTGCGCCACCGCCGCCGGCAGCCGCGCCGGATCAAGCTGGCCGGTGGTGATCTTCCCGGCGTCCAGCGCCGGGACGAGCGCGGGCGTGATCGCGTCCGGAGCGAGCTTGGCGGTGGTGATGGCCCCGTCCTGCACGGTGCGGGCGAGGAGCGAGTAGCCGGCCGCGGCGAACTGGTGATCCGGGACGAACTTCTCGAACGCCCCCGGGCCGCCGCTGAACCAGACCCGCAGGTAAACCTCGTCGTGCTCGAGCGCCGCCGGCGGGAGCGCGGCCATGTTGGCCAGCCGCGTGTCGCCCAGCAGCAGCGCGTACAGGCCGCGGGCAACCGGGACTTCCACCGCCATGTCCGGCTCGCCGTCCGCGTTCGCGTCCGGCGCGCTGCGCCACCACGTCTGCGAGGCGTCCGCGTTGACGAGGGCGAACTTGAATCGGCCCGTGCCGTCGAAGACCCGGCCATCCACCAGCACGCGCCCCTGATAGTTCAACAACGGCGGCACCGCGGCCCCGGCCCGCTCCGGTATCCAGGCGGCCAGCAGGAGCGCCGGCCACGCGGAACGGAAGGGGGAGCGTCTGGAAGGCCGTCCCGGAAAAAAGGCAGGCAGCTCCGACAAAGACTTCCTCGTCGCTCGCGCCCACGCCCACAGAAAAGACAGGCCCGTGTTCAAGACTGCAAAGATGGGAACCCAGTCGCGCCAAGCGTGTCGAACATTTTCTTGGCGCCTCGCCGTAAAACCGCGCGGAACATCGGCCCGCACCCCCCGGGCCACGTCGACTTTGACGTCCCGCCCGCCTTTCAGGAAGATCCGCCCTCCATCGAATGAAAACCCTCTCCCTCCTGCTGGCCCTCGCCGCGCTGTCCGCCTCCGCCGCGGAGCCGGCCCTTCAGGACATCCTCGACGCCCACCTCAAGGCCATCGGCGGTGCCGAGGCGCACCGCAAGCTCAAGTCCTCCGAGCTTCGTGGCCGGCTCGAGATCGCGGCCATGCCCGACCCGGCCACCATCGTCATCCTCTCCCAGGCGCCGGACCGCCAGCGCGTCACCATCGAGGCGGCCGGCTTCGGCACCATCGTCGAGGGCTTCGACGGCAAGATGGGGTGGTCCAAGAACGGCTTCACCGGCCTGACCGAGAAGACCGGCGATGCCCTCACGCAGGCGCGCCGCCAGGCCCGGTTCCACCGGGACATCGAGCTGGCCCAACGCTACAAGAAGCTTGAGCTCGTCGGCCGGGAGGAGCTGCAGGGGAAGCCCGTCCACGTCCTCCGCGGCACCTACGCCGAGGGCGACACCGAGACGCTGTACCTGGACGCGGCAACGCACCTGATCGTGCAGGTGAAGGGCCGCATCGTGACCCCGGAGGGCGCGCTGGACTCGCGCATGGAGCTGGGCGACTACCGCACCGTGGACGGGGTCAAGGCACCGTTCCTGATGCGTCTCGTGGAGCCCGCCCCGGCCGCCTTCACGATGAAGGCCACCGAATTGAAGCACAACGTGACCGTGGACGAGGCCCGCTTCAGCAAGCCGGCGGAGTGACCGCGCCGGCCGCCGGCCGCCCCGCCGGCGGAACGGCATTCAACGAGGGAGACGGAGCCGTTGCGGCCTGGACACACGGCTCGACGCAGGGGTTCCTCCGCAGGTCCGCAACGGCTGCGAACCAGCCGTTCCTGCCGGTGCCGGGAGCCGGGGCGGCCGGGAAAGTTCGCCCCGGCCCGGCAGTTTCCGCCCCGGCAGTCACCCGCGCCCCACCGCCCCGCCCAGGCCCGGCTCCGTCCCGCGCCCCGCCGTTCTGGTCCATTTCGGCCTGTGCGATGGCCGAGCGGGGCCTATCACCCCACCATGCGATGCCGATCCCCGCTCCTTTCCGTCCTGACCGCCGCCGCGACGGCCCTCACGCTCGCGGCCGCCGATCCGGAAGCGGGCCTGCCGCCGGGCGGCCCGGGCCTCGGCGGGCCGCCACCCGGGTTCGGGCCGGGGGGTCCCGACGGCCCGGGCGGCTTCGGGCCCGGGCCGGTGCAGGAGGAACGACGGCTGGTGAAGCAGTTCGACGCCGACGGCGACAAGCGCCTCGACGCGGCCGAACGCAGGGCGGCCCGCGAGTTCCTCGCGAAGGAGACCGCCGAGGGACGCGGCCCACGCCGGCCGGGCGGGCCCGGGGGACCTCGCCGTGGTGCCGGCCCGGGCGGCGCGGAGGCAAGCTCGCCGCCGGCCCCCGGCGAGAAGCTCACGCCGGCCGACGTGAAGAGCTTCCCCGACGCGCCGCTCCACGATCCGCAGACGCTGCGCACGCTGTTCCTCCAGTTCGAGGGCAGTGACTGGGAGAAGGAACTGGCGGACTTCAGCAACTCCGACGTCGAGGTGCCCGCCACGCTTACGGTGGACGGCCGGACCTACCGGGACGTGGGCGTCCACTTCCGCGGGGCGTCGTCCTACTTCACCGTCGGCGAGGGGCGGAAGCGTTCGCTCAACCTCTCGCTGGACGACCAGCACAAGGACCAGCGCCTGTACGGCGTCCGCACGCTGAACCTGCTCAACTCGCACACGGACCCCACTTTCCTGCGGTCCGTTCTCTACCCGCACGTCGCGCGCCAGTACCTCCCTGCGCCCCGGGCGAACTACGTCCGCGTGGTCATCAACGGCGAGAGCTGGGGCGTCTATGTGAACCTCGAGCAGGTGAACTCGGACTTCACCCGGGCCGCCTTCGGCTCCTCCGGCCCACGCTGGAAGGTGCCCGGCAGCCCGCGTGGCAACGGCGGCCTCGCCTACCTCGGCGAGGACGTGGCGGCGTACCGGAAGCTCTACGAGATCAAGTCCAAGGACGAGCCCCAGTCCTGGGAGCAGCTCATCCGGCTCGCCCGCGTGCTGAACGAGACGCCGCTGGACAAGCTGGAGCAGGAGCTGGAGCCGATCCTGGACGTGGACGGCGCGCTCAAGTTCCTCGCGCTCGAGAATGTCTTCATCAACAGCGCCGGCTACTGGACCCGCGCGAGCGACTACAACCTGGCCGTGGACGCCAAGGGCCGCTTCCACCTCGTGCTGCATGACGTGAACGAAACCTTCGGCTCGCCGCAGGGTCCGGGCCTGGGCCGGGGCCCGGGAGGCCCGGGCGGCGGCCAGCGCGTGGAGGGCGTGAAGCTCGACCCCTTCGCCGGATTCGGCGACGCCAACAAGCCCCTGCTCACCCGCCTGCTCGCCGTGCCCGCGCTGCGCGAACGCTACCTCGGGTTCGTGAAGCAGATCGCCCGCGAATGGCTGGACTGGGAGAAGCTTGGTCCGCTCGCCACGCAGCATCAGGCGCTGATCGCCGACGACGTGAAGAAGGACACGCGCCGGCTCTACCCCCTGGAGGCCTTCACCACGGGGGTGACGGGCGCCGCGGCCGCACCCGAGCCGGGACCAGGCTTCCGTGGGCCCGGTCCGCGGCTCAGCCTCAGGAGCTTCGTCGAGCAGCGTCGCGCCTACCTGCTGGGCTACGCGGACACGAAGCAGGAGGAACGGCGCCCGGAGGCGAAGTGAGGCGCCCGCGTGGCGCGGCCGTCCTGCGCCGCAGCATGGGAGCCCGAAGGGGGCCCGGGAGGGAAGGTGGGCTTCTCCCCCGCACTCACGAGCTCGCGCTGGTGTACCGGCGCACGGAAAGCCGCCAGAACCACTCGGAGACCGCGAAGCAGGCGGCGCTCGCGGCCACGAGGCCGAGCATCGGCCAGGGCGAGGACAGCTTCTCCGCGAGCAGCCGGGCGGGCACGTTGGACACCAGCAGCACGGGGATGACGAAGGTGAACACGAGGCGGAAACCGCCCTTGAACGCATCGTCCGGCAGGCGGGCGATCTGGAAAAGGTTGTAGTAGCCCCACACGAGCCCCTGGGCGCGCACGATCCAGAAGCTCGCGCAGGCCAGGATGAACATGATGCTGTAGTGAACCATCACCCCCGCGGCGCACAGCAGCGCGAAACCGAGCAGGTGCAGCGGCGAGGGCACGATGCCGAGCTGGCGCAGCGCGTAGGCCATCACGGCCGCGGCGGACGCGGCGTTCACCAACGCGCCGAAGTCCACGTGCCGCAGCGAGACGAGGAAGCGCGTGTTCACCGGCAGCAGCAGGAGGAAGTCCATCGTCCCGGCCCGCACGCGCTCGGAGAGCTGCATGCAGTTGTTCAGGAACATGGCGGTGAAGACCTGCTGCATGAAGTGGTTCGCGCCCACGAGCAGCACGATCTCCCACTTGCTCCAGGAGGCGATGCGTTCCGTGTGCGCGTAGATCACGGCCATGAAGGCGAGCTGCAGCGCGAACCAGGCCAGCTCGACCACGATCCAGAGCAGGAAGTTCACCCGGAACTGGAGCTCGCGCACGAAGGCGTTGCGCCACAGCGCGGCGTAGATGGAGAGATAGCGTTTCACGGACGCTCAAAGCTTCAGGTTCCAAGCTCGAAAAAATCCCGACCAACAAGCCCCAATGTTCCCCCCGCCCGCCGCCTTGGCGGTTGGGATTTGGAACTTCCTTGGAGCTTGGAACCTTGCATTGGGAACTTCCCCTCATCCTCCCGCCGCCGAGTACTTTCTGATCCCCCGGCTCCACACGAACCGCGCCAGCAGGTAGGCCAGCACCACCCAGCCGGCCTGGATCGCCAGCCCGCGCCACAGCGCGTCGCCGGTGATTCGGCCGAGATAGACGCTCACCGGAAAAAACATGAGGTAGGGATAGGGAGTGAGTTCGACCACGCGCAGCACCGCCGGCGGCAGCAGGTCCAGCGGGAAGAGCTGCCCCGAGGCGATGTATTCGAGCGCAAACTGGATGAAGATGAACGTCGCCACCTCCAGCACCCAGAAGGCCAGCAGCGCCATCGTGTAGGCGATCAGGAACTGCAGCAGCAGCGCCAGCAGCACGGACACCGCGAACACCGCGCCGGCCGTCGCGTCCGCCGGCGGCGCCAGGTGCGCCCGCTGCCAGAACAGGTAGGCCGCCACCGGGATGGCCGCCGAAAGCGTGTAGATCAGCCGCCCCGACGCGAAGAGCGAGAAGCGGTAGGCGAGGTAGTCCACCGGCTTGAGCAGGAACTGGCTGATGCGGCCGTCCTTGATGTCGGAGGCGATCTGCCAGTCATCCTCCGTCACCGCCGTGAGCGCGTCCACGATCATCACCAGCAGGTAGTACGAGACGAGCTGGCTGAAGTCCCAGCCGCCCATCGTCCCGCCCTCGCCCTTGCCCTCGAAGATGGCCCGCCACAGCAGCAGCACGGCGGTCAGCGGAACAAGGGCGAACAACGCGCGAAAGAAGAAGTTCGCGCGGTACACCAGGTTGCTCTGGAGGCCGAGGCTGGCGACGTGGAGGTACTTGCCCATGCGGGGCCGCGCCCTGCGCGCGCGGCCCGTGACCGTAATGCGGCCCGTGCGCGGCCAACAAGGGCCGCGGTCCGGCGCGGCCGGTCAGGACAGAAAACCGGCGCCGCGAAGGCGGCGCCGGCGCGGGGTGGGGCGGGTTCGGGCAAACCCTTCAGTCGCCCGCGGAGGGCGCATCGGCCGCCGCGGCGATCTGCTCCGGGGTGAGCTTGAGGACCTCCTCACGCATCTCCTTGCCGGGCTTGAATTTCACGGCCGGACGGGCCGGGATGATGACGTCCTTCTCGGGGGCGTTGGGATTCCGCCCGATCCGCTGGCGGCGCATCTTGACCTCGAAGACGCCGAAGTTCCGGAGCTCGATGGTGACGCCCCGGACCACGGCGGCCCGGATGTGGTCCAAGGTACACTGCACCACCCGGGCCACATCCTGTTGGGGCAGGTCCGTTTCGGTGGCGATGGCGACGACGATATCGCGCTTGGTCATGGCACGGGGTGTTTAGGGGTTGTGTGCCACGCCCGATTTCGGGCGTTGACAAGCTTGATAGGCGGGCTTCCAAAGGGGGTCAAGTCCGCCATGGCCTCCGCCCGCCCCGCCAACCTCCCTCCGGCGAAGGCTTTGACCGTGGCGGCGGCCGTGCTGGCGATGGTGGCGGTGCTGTGGCTCACGGGACGCCGGCCGGTGGATCCCACGTACCGAGGCCGGACGGCCACGCAGTGGCTTGCGGAGCTGAGGAGTCCATCCGGCGGATATGACATGACCCAAGTCAGCCAGGCTCTTGCCGCCATCGGTCCCCAAGCCACCAATGCGCTGCTCCGCCATCTGACACGGCCGCGCTTTCTGCCCGCTCCGGCCGTCCATTGGCTGGGCAGCCGGGCCAACAGCCCGTGGCTCCTGGAACTGGCCTCCCGGCGCGAGGGTGCCCGCGAACTCGCCCTGCTGGGCTTGCAGTGGTGCGGGGCAGATCCCGCCGCGCTGGTTCCCGACCTCCTGACCGCCATGGATCGTTATGCCGAGCCGCAGCAGTCCAGGCGGGTCAATGCCCTGCTGGTCAGGGCCGGACCTGCGGCGCTGGAACCGATCCTGAACTGGGCTTCGCAGGCAGGCCCCGACCGCGCGGCCATTGCCTTGGAAGCAGCCGGGCTCCTGCTCGCACCCGGCCAGAACCCACCGTGGGCTGAAGCTGACCTCGAGTCGCCCCTGCGGAAGCTGCTGGGCCAAACCAACACGATCGTCCGCAGCGCGACCCTGTCGGCGGTCCGGGCGGGCGGCGGCCGGGCCGCAGCGCTGGCCGACGCGGTCGTGGCGGCCGGGCAGCTCCAGCCGGTGACGCCGGAGATCGAATGGGCTGCAGCCGGATGCCTCGGCGGCATGGCCGCACATCCGGCCGTGGCCGTCCCCGCCCTTGCCGCTTGGGCAGGAAGCTCCCATGAAATGGTGCGCGGCAAAGCCCTGCTGTCCCTCGCCGCCTTTGGCCCGGAGGCCGCGCCGGCCCTGCGCACCGTGGTTCACTCCCTCTCCCACCCCGCTCCTTCCATTCGCCTGCCCGCCGTCAACGTGTTGTCCCGCATCGGCCCGGCCGCGGCCGGCACGGCGGAACCGTTGATCGAGCGGCTGCACGACGCCGAGCCCATCATCCGATCCGGCGCGGCCCGGGCACTGGGCCGGATCGGGGCCCCGCCGGACCGCGCCGTGCCCGCGCTGGCCGCCGCCCTCGGCGATCCCGCCCCGGACGTGCGCCGCCACGCGGCGGAGGCGCTCGGGGAGTTGGGCCCGGGCGCCGCGCTGGCGGTTCCGGAACTGACGAAGCTCCTGCGCGACGGCGAAATCCCCGTCCGTCTGGCCGCCATCGGGGCGCTCGGACGGATCGGGCCCGGGGCGCGGGCGGCGGTGCCGGAACTGCATGCCGCGCGCAACAACGACCAGTCCGGCGTCGGCCGGCCGGTGCTCGAGGCGCTGGCCCGGATCGAGGGCGCCGCGCCGCCGGCGGTGGGCGGATGGGACGCGGGGGCGGCGGCCGGGCGTTGAGCCGGCTGGACGGCGGCGGGCCGAGGCGGGCGCAAAGCTGTCATTTGCCTTCCGGCGAGCGGGCGTGCGATGCTGACGCACCGCGCGCCAGAATACCTCCTGATCATGAAACTCCGCCTGACGTTGGGTGCCGCCTTCACCGCGGCCGTGGTGTCCCTGTCGCACTGCCCGCTCCGCGCCGCCGGGCCGGAACTGCACGCCGTCGGCCTCGTGACGCGCCCGGTGCCGGCCGGCTGGTCGCTCTTCACGCCGCATGTCCTCGTGCCGGCCAACCCCGGGGCCGGCCCGGCGGGCCGCGTGCAGGACGTGTTCGCCGCGGTGCAGCTGCCGACGGGCTTCAAGGTGGTGAAGCGCTTCGCCGGCACCTGGGTCACCAACGAGGTCACCGCGGCCGGCCCGGGCGGCGGCGCATGGACCGACCCGACCATGACGGTCAGCTCCGGCGAAGGCGTGCTCGTGTTCGCCCCGGCCCCCGTCACGCTGACCACGGCCGGGCGGATCATCGAAGGGACGCTGCCGAACTACGTCCCCGCGGGCGGTTCGCTGCGCGGCAGCATGGTGCCGCAGGCCGGAACAGTGGGCGGCGCGCTCAGGCTGCCGCCCATCGAGGGCCTGTCGGTCTTCGGCGTCACGACCAACGGGCAGTTCCAGCTCCGTGCCACGTACACGAGCGGCCTCTGGTCGCCGGTCGAGCCGAACCTGGCCTCGGGCGAGGGATTCTACCTCGAGTCCCCGACGAATCTCGTCTGGTCGCGTGATTTCAGCCTCAGCGCCCCCACGGGCGACCCCTTGACCGTCACGAACCAGCCCGCCGGCCAGGCCGTCGCGGCCGGGGGCACGTTGTCGCTCTCCGTGGGCGTGGCCGGGGCCGGCCCCATCGGCTATCAGTGGCAGTTGAACGGCGACGACATCCCCGGCGCGACCGGCCCGACGCTCGTGGTCAGCAACTTCACCCCGGCGAACGCGGGCGCGTACTGGGTGGCTGCATACAACGCCGGCGGCTGGGTCCGCTCGGCGCTGGCCAACGTCACGCTGGGCGCCGGCGGCACCGGCGGGCCGGCCACGCTCACGTACCGCGTGGAGGGAACCCAGCTCGTCATCACCGTCACCGGCACGACGGGCGCGAGCTACAAGGTGCAGGGCACGGAGGACTTCACCGCGTGGGCGGACGTGCAGACCGTGGTGTCGCCCGGCGAGGTACGGGTGCCCATCGCGGCGGTGCCGAAGTTTTACCGGGCGATCGCCGTGGGCGGCGCACCGCCGGCCCCACCCTCGCTCGTGATCGAGCCGGGCACGGTGGCCGGCACCGTGGCCATCACGGTGAACGGCACGGCGGGGGCGCAGTACGTGCTTGAACGCGCACCCGCCGTGACCGGCACGTACTCGGCGGTCGGTGGCAAGGTCACCGCCGGGGCGACCGTCGCGCTGCCGAACAACGTCGGCCCGGGCGCCGGGGAATTCTTTCGCGCCCGGACGCCGTAGGGCCGGCCGGCATCATCACTGCGCCTTGGGCTTCGTGTCCTGGCTGCCGGCCGCGGCGGCGGTGTCGCCGAAGGCGTAGAGGTGCGTGTTGCTGGCGACGTAGATCACGCCGTTGGCCACGACGGGCGTGGAGTACACGGGCGCGTTCAGGTTCGTCTCGCTGATGAGCTTCTTGTCCTTCGTGGCCGCGAGCACCACGAGGTCACCGTCCTCGTCGCCGACGTAGACCTTGCCGTCGGCCACGAGCGTGCTGCCCCACATGTGGGCCTTCATGTCGTGGGTCCAGTGCAGCTTGCCGGTGTCCGCGTCGAGGCAGTGGACGAATCCGGAGAAGTCACCGACGAAGAGCAGGTTCGTGTCCGGGTCAATCGAGACGGTGGAGATGCTGCGGTGGATGCCGCGGTACTCCCAGATCAGGGCCGAGCCGGTCACGTCGCCCTTCTTGGTCGGATCCACGCAGACAAGGCGGCCGACACCCTCACCGTGCTCGGGATCCTGGCCGAGCGCGACGTACACGCGATTCTTGTAGAAGACGGCGGTGGAGTTGATCTCGCTCGGGCCCTCGGCGGCGGGGTACTTGTGCTTCTTGTACTCGGGTGGATTCACGTCAAACCACCAGACCTTGTGCAGAAAGGAGGTTTCCTCGCCCTTCTTGGGAACGGAATCCAGGGCGTAGAGCACGCCATCGCCGCCGCCGGCATAGACCTGCCAGGCGTCGTTGACCTTGCCGGCGGAGGGCGAGGCCCACTGGCCGTGATAAATCCTGGGGCCAAGGCCCGTGTCGTCCTCGCCGGCGAACTCGCCGGTCTTCTTGTTCAGGGCGATGTAGCTGGGTGACAGCGGGGAGGGGATGTTGACGTGCGTCCAGTCCTGGCCGTTGGAGGTGCAGACATAGACGAGGTCCCCGAGGATGAGCGGGGAGCTGTTCGAGGCGTTGTGCGGGAAGACGCCCAGCTCGTCCATCATGTCATAGACCCAGATGATGTCGGCGTCCTTGTCGCCGATCTTGGCGGGCGGCTTGCCGGTGTCACGCACCACGTAGCTGGCCTCGTCCTTGAACGGTCCGTCATTGCCATTGGCCATCCCGTGGAGGTCGAGACAGATCACCTCGCAGCGGCTGGTGACGACATAGACACGGTCGCCCTCGATCTTGGCTGAGGAGAGCAGGCCGAGGTTCTCCCAGTCATTGACCTTGCCGGATTTGAGCTTGGGAACGACAAGCTGCCAGATGAGCTCGCCGGTCTTCTCATCCAGGCAGTAAAGCACACTGCGGTCGCCCTGGTGCTGGGGGTCGCGCGGGTGGTCGTTGTTGGTGCCGACGAAGACGCGGCCCTGCGAGATGGTGGCGTTGCCGTAGCTCTGCGTGCCGAGGCGGGCGACCCATTTCACGTTCTTCGTGGTCGCGAGGTCCACGTCCTCCGTGCCCTGCTTGAACTTGCCGGGCTCGAAGCGCTCCGGCAGTCCCTTGGCGGGCGAGTACATGTTGCGGTCCAGCGTGCCGCCCCACTGGGGCCAGTCACCGGCGTGGGCGACGAGGCCCGAGGCGAGCGTCAAACTCGCGATTCTCTTCATCTTCGTCATACTCTTGATCCTGATCGCTAGGGAGTGGATGCCGGCTTCAGCCGGCCACGCGGTAAGTTGCCGGCTCTTCATGCAGCCGGATGTCCGAGTTGCGGCGGATCAACCCGTGCAACTTCGAGACGATTTCAAGCAGGGCCTGCTTGCCGGTGGCAAGGCCCTCCCGGGACAGCAGTCGCTTGGCCACCAACACGTCCAGGGCCGCCGCGCATTCCAGCGCGGAGCCGCGCGCCACGTCGAAGAAGCGGCAGCGGTTGGCGGAAGTGTAGCGTCCATTGCCCTCGGCGATGTTCAGGGGAATCGACGTCAAGGCGCGGACCAACTGCCCAACGACGGCCGCTGTGGCGGGACACTGCTCGAGCAGGTCCGTCACCCGTGCCACGAAGGACGGCGAGCGCCGATAGACTTGCAGCTCCTCGTGGTCGAAGTGGGTGGGCATGGGAGCAAGAAGATCAAGATTGCGATGAAGCGTATGAGCTAGGGCGGGAGGCTCAGTTCTTCACCACCGACACGTTGTCGATGAACACCCGCATCTCCTGCGGGCTGAAGGCGAACAGGCCCGGCGAGCCCTGACGGTGCGCGGTACGGTGGGGCACCTCAATCGTCCACGCCTCGGGCTCGGGATCGCCCTTTTTCCACGCCTTGGCGCGGACCACGCCCGTGCCGTCGGCCGCGAGGTCCACGCGTGATTTGAGCGTGTACCAGAGGTTTGGCGACCAACGGAAGGGCACGGCCACCTTGAGCCGTTCCTGGTTCGAGTTCACCTCGATCTCCTGGGCGTTGCCCTTGAGGATGATGACGTAGCGCTGGTTCACCACGCCCACCTCCGACATCTTGCGCCGCGCGCCCTCGCTGCGGACATCGGCCTGGATGGTGTAGTCGCGCATTTCCGGGTCACCGATGAAGGACGTGCCGCGCTGGAAGAGTTTGTTGTCAATCGTCTTGGTCAGCGCTTTCGTACCGTCCACCTCGCGGATCTCGAAGCGGAAGCGCGCGCCGATCCACGGCAGCGGCGGGTAGGCGAAGGCGGTGGCCGGTTCCGCGTCGTTGGTCGTGGTGTTGCTGAGCTGGAACGCCTCGAAGTCCTCCTTGAGCGGCAGGTACGGCAGCACGCGACCGCGGATGTAGCCCTTCAGGCCGCCGAGGTTGGCCTCGAAGGCCCCGGCGGACATCTTCGCGTCCGGCGCGATCACCAGCTCGCCGCGGTCGTTGAACCTGCCGTCCATCGAGGCGCGCACGAGCGCGGTGGGCGGGATGTACCCGGCCCACTTCAGCGTGCTCAGGTCCTCCACGTCCTCCACGAAGAGGCCCTGCGCATCAAGCTGGCGGGCGCGGAAGACGGCCTTCTCACCCGGATGCAGCAGCACCTCGGCCGGGATGACCTGGAGCTGCGCGGCCGGACCGGCCTTCGGCTCCTCGGTCTTCACGGGCCTCGGCCGGCCGGGGTTGTCGCCCTTCTTGCCGAAGGCGTAGAGCTTGCGCGTGGTCTGGATGTAAATCTTGCCGTTCCACGCGCTGGGCGTGCCGAAGCAGCGGCCGTCCAGCTCGATGTGCGTGAGTTGCTCCGGCGCGTCGCCCTTGTCCCGGAAGATGTAGAAGCCGCCCTTGGTTCCCGCCTCGGTCGAGGCGCCCGCATCCTTGCCCTGTGGATCGTCGAGGATGGGAGCATAGATCTTCCCGTCGGCGAACAGGGGCGAGGAATTGCGCTGCTCGATGCCGAGCTGCACGGACCAGAGCTGCTTTCCCGTGTTTACCTCCACCGCGACAAGGTCGCCCTTCTCCTTGGTCACGTAGATGCGGTCGCCCACCAGGATCGGCGAGCTGGTGGAGGTGGAGATGTCAGGATTGCTCCACAGCTCGACCACGGGCCGCTCGATCACGACGGGCGCGGAAAGCGAGTTCGTCGGCTCGACGTCAGGAATCTTGAAGGCCACGAGCTGCCCGGGCTCGTAGGGAGTGCCGTAGATGGCGATGACCTTGTCGCTGTTGTGGACGAGCACGGTGGCGTTGATGCCGGCCTTGGCGAGAGGCACGCGCCAGATGGGCTCGCCGGTGCGGGCGTTGAGGCAGACCACGGAGCCGTCGCCGCTGGCGGCGATGAGCACGCGCTTGCCGCGCCAGGTGGTCGCGTAGGGGTGGGAGAAGGAGTTGTCCATCGGCCGCTGGCCGGGGCTCGAGGCCCAGACCAGCTCGCCGGTCTTCTTGTCGAAGGCGTAGAAGCGGTCGCCCGCCGCGCCCTGCGCGCCCCAGTTGCTGGTGATGCCGCGGGTGATGACGAGGTCGCGCTCAATGAGCGGCGAGGCCGTGCGGCTGTTCGGGAAGGTGAGCCGCCCGAGCTTCTCCATGAGCGACTGGTTCCAGAGCGGCTGCCCGTCCGGCGTGAAGGCGGCAAGGATGCCCTGCGTGCCCTGCATGTACACGTTGCCGGTCTCCGGATCCACCGCGGGCGAGGCCGTCGAGTAGCGGAGGTAGATCGTGTCGCTGAGGAAATCGTTGAAGGTGCGGCGCCAAAGTTCCTTGCCCGTCTCGGCGTCGAAGCAGGCCACACCCTCCTGCAGGTCCGGGCCGTCGTCCTGGTAGCCGAGGATGAAGACCCGGCCGTTGGCAATCACGGGCGTGGACTGCCCGCCAAAATCCGCCGCCCACAGCGCCTCGGCCGCGGAGCCAATCTTGTCCGGCAGGCCCGTCTCGCGGGACACGCCGTTCTGTTCCGGGCCGCGCCAGGCAAGCCAGCCGTCCACGGCGGCGGGGACTGGCAGGGCGGCGAGCGACAGCGCGAGGAGGAGTGGGCCGGTGCCGGGCTTCATGGTGGGAGGCGGTCCTGTGACTGCGCGGCAAGATGGTTGGCCTCCCCCCGCGGCGCAAACGAAATGATACGGGTACGTAGCATTGGCCTGCCGCACGCCCAGAGAAATGCGGACCGGCATGGTCCGGGCGTCGGTCCGCGCGCGGACCGGAATGCGGATCGGACGTCCCGTTCTCGGCCGAAAACGAGCTGGCACGGCCGCTGCAATCCCCTGTGCAAGCCGGACGGACGGCCGCCAGCAGGCGGTACGCCCGGCCGGAGCAAGACCAACACTATCCAGCCCATCCGACTCATGAAAACTTCCCCCCTCACCCGTCTCGCCTTCGCCGCGTCTGCGGTGGCCGCCTGCCTGCTCCCGGCCCACGGGCAGGTGTCCGTGTCCGGCGGCGTCATGACCGTCTCGGTCGGTCCCGTCAGCCTGAACTCCAAGTTCATCGTCGGCCCTGCCATCGGTGCCGTGCAGCTTTTCCAGGTGCCCGGCGCCGGGGATGGCCAGACGTTCACCGGCATCCGCGCCATCCGCGTCTTCAGCGGCGCGGGCACCGACCAGCTCGACTTCGAGATCACCCAGGCCGCGAACTTCGAGGTCTTCGCCGACACCGGCCCGAGCGATGCCCAGGTGCAGGTCAAGTGGATCATCCCCGCCACCACGGCGACGCTGAATCCGAAGCTCACCCTCAACACCGGCGCCGGGCAGAAAAAGATCCAGGTGGACCTCGAGTCCTTCGCCGCCAACGTGGACTTTGACTGGACCTTCAACGCCGGCGCGGGCAACGCCGAGGTGAAGGGCCAGGTCGAGTTCAAGGAGGGCTCGCGCAACGCCACCGCCGACCTCGCCCTCAACCTCAGCAGCGCCGCCGACAAGGTCGAGCTGATCGTGGACTCGCTCGCGGACAACCTCCGCCTCGACGTCATCGGCCGCGGCACCGACAGCATCAACACCAAGGTTCTCGCCGACGACCGCGGCACGAACCTCGACGTGCTCTTCGACGTCACGGGCGACGCGGGCGGCAACATGTACGCCTTTGAGATGGCCTCCGCCGTGCCCAACGTGTGGTTGGATTTCCTGGTCGGCGGTGCCCCGGCCCCGGACGAGATCAAGCTGGCGATGGTCCAGCTTGTGCCCGGAAACATCCGCTCGTCGCTCAACGGCAACCTCGGCCTCGTCGCTGACAAGGTGGAGCTGCTCTACGACGGCGTGCCCAGCGCGCTCCGCCTCACCGGCACGCTCGACGCCGGCGGCGGCAACGACGAGATCAAGCTCAACTCGGGCTTCAACACCACGTCCAGCCTCCAAATCCGCGGCGGCGACGGCAACGACCTCGTCAACGCCGAGATCAAGGGCTCGCTCAACAGCATCGGCACCGCGCCGCTACGGCTGCTGGGCGGCAACAACGACGACATCCTCATGATCAAGGCCGAGGGCGGCTCGCTCGGCTCGCCCTCCGTCGTGGACGGCGGCCCGGGCTTCGACATCGGTTCCGGCCCGGGCCTGGTGATCAACTGCGAGATCATCAACTGAGCGGCCAGGTTTCGCCGGCCCGGAGCGCGAACGGGCCGGATCGAGCGGCGGAGCCCCGGACTTCGGTGCGGGGCTCCGCTTTTTGTCATGAAGGCCGGTCCAGCAGCCCGCGCACCCGCCCCAGCAGCGTCTCCACGCGGAACGGCCGCGGCAGCAGCACCAGCGGCGGCGGCAGCGCCGGCCCGCCGCCGGCCAGGATGTCTCCGCCGGTCAGGATCACCGGCAGCTCCGGCCGGCGGGCGCGGAGTTCGTGCAGCCAAGGGCCGGGCCGCCCGCCCGCGATCACCATCGCCGTCCCCTCCGGCAGGGTCCGCCCCGGTCCGGCGGACGCGACGCGATAGCCGTGCGCGGCCAGCACCTCGCCCAGCGTCGCGCGGAAGGCCGCCTCGTCCTCGGCCACGGCCACCAGTTCTCCGCGGCCGGCCGGGGCGTCCGCCGCCGGAGCTTCCGTGAGAACGGCCGCGGCGCGGGCGGCGGGCAGGAAGATTTCAAATGTCGTCCCTTCGCCCGGCGCGCTCTGCACGCGCAGGCCGCCGCCGTGCTGCTGCACGAGCTGGAGCGTGGTCGAGAGGCCCAGTCCCGTACCAATCCCGGGCGGCTTCGTCGTGAAGAACGGTTCGCACAGCCGCGCCCGCACCTCCGGCGTCATGCCCGTGCCCGTGTCGCCCACCAGCAGCATCACGTGGCGGCCGGCGGACAGGGGTGGCCGGCAGAGCGCGCCTTCCGCCGCGGTGAGCTCCACGTTGTCCGCGGCCAGCGTCAGCTCGCCGCCCTCGGGCATCGCGTAGCGCGCGTTCACGCAGAGGTTCAGCAGGATCTGGTGGAGCTGCACCGGGCTGGCGTGGACGGGCCACAGGTCCGGCGGCGCGAGCACGGCGGCGCGGATGCCGGCGGGGAAGGCGTCGCGCACCAGCGCGCCGAGCTCGCGCAGCACCGCGCCCGGGTCCAGCGGGCGGCGTTCGGCGTCCTGCCCGCGCGCGAAGTGCAGCACCTGCCGCACCATCGCCACGCCGCGCTGCGTGCTCGTCTCCATCAGGCCCAGCACGCGCCGCGTCTCCCCGTCCGCCGCCTGCCGGCGCAGCAGGCCGATGCCCATGACCACGGGGCTGAGCGCGTTGTTCAGGTCGTGGACGAGCCCGCCCGCGAGCGCGCCCAAGCCCTCGAGCCGCTGCACGCGCTGCATCTGCGCCTCGATCTCCCGCCGCTCCGTCACGTCCGTGTTCAGGATGAGGATCGAGGCCGGCCGGCCGGCGTCGTCGCGGACCAGGGTCCAGCGGCTCGTCAGCGTGCGGGACCGGCCTTCGCCGTCCTTCAGCTTCAATTCCCCGAGCCATTCGCCGGCAGCGAACACCGCCGCTTCCGCGCCGCGCAGGGCTGCGGCGTCCGCCGCCTCGAGCTGCGCCGGCGGCCTGCCGTGGAAGCGCCGCGCCGCCGGGTTCGCGTACAGCACCGCGCCGTCCAGGCCGCGCACGAGGATCGCGTCCGTGGCCTTGTCCAGCAGCGCGGCCTGCTCGCGGATCTTCGCCGCGGCGGCCCGTTCCGCCGCCTCGAAGCGCCGCCGCTCGCGGTACCAGTCCACCGACTGCACCAGCACCGAGCCGAGCAGCAGCGCCGGCACCTGGCCGCCGGCCACGATGAGCCACGGAAACCAGCCGTCCTGCCGGAACGCCAGCCCCGCCGCGAAGGCCGCCGCCCCGGCCGCCGCCAGCGCGACCCCGCCCGCGGCCGGCGGGCGCAGGCGGAACAGGCCCCACGCCAGCCCCGCCGCCGTCGCCGCCAGCAGCAGCGCCTCCGCGCCGGGCGGCAGCCGCCGCAGCCAGCCGCGTTCGAGCAGGTTCAGGATCTCCGTCGCGTGAACCTCCGCGGCGGGCATGAACACGTCCGGGTCGCGCCACGAGCGGAAGGGGCTGCGCAGCTCGTCGCGCCGCTCGCCGAACAGCCCCGCCATCGGCCGCGCGCCCACGACGACGACCCGGTCGCGGAACAGGGCGTCCGGCGTCTCCGCCGGGCGCAGCGCCTGGCTGTAGCTCACGTGCGGGAGCGCCAGCGGCGGGCCGGCGTAGCGGATCCACTTCGGTGACGTGGCCTCCACGTCCACACCCAGCCGCCGCGCCGCGGCGAAGCTCAGGCTCGGCGCGTCCAAACCTGTCAGGCCGGTGAACAGCCGGCGCGCGACGAAGTCCGCGTCCACGCGCGACTCGGCGAGGCCCCAGCCGTCCGCGGCGGCGAGCAGCGACGGCTCGGGCAGGTTCACGCGCAGCGAGCGCGCCGCCGCGCCGCCGCCCGCGGCCGTGCTGGCGCGGACGGTTTCCGCCGCGAGCAGCACGGGCGGGCCATTGCTGAGCGCGGCGCGGAAGTCCGCGTCCGCCGCCGCGTCCGGCGACGGCGCGGTGAAGAGGATGTCGAACACGACGAGCCGCGCGCCGGCCGCGCCGAGCCGGCGGACGAGCCGCGCATGCAGCCGGCGGTCCCAGAGCTGCGCGGGATCCTGCCGCTCGCGCAGGTGGGACTCGAGGTCGAGATAGACGAGCAGCACCGGCGCGTCCGCCGCGGCCCCCGGCCCGGCGAGGCGGTGGGCGAAGTCATAGCTCGCTCGCGTCCACCAGCCATCCGCGGCGAGCGCGTACCACGACGCCGCGGCGGCCAGCACGCCCGCCACCAGCGCGGCGCGCGGCCGGGGTCCGGAAAGGAGGCGGAGGCGCAAGCGGCGTCAGTGTGTCAGGAACCGCCCCGCGCGCCAGCCGGCCGGCGGGACGGAAGGGCGGGGTGCTTCGAGGACGAGCCCGAGCACGAGCTAGAAATTGAGCCGCAGGCTCACGAAGAACGTGCGTTCGCGGGGCAGGTCGGGCGCGGCGTTCAGCGGGTTCAGCCGGTAGTCCTGGTCAAGGAGGTTCAGCACGCCGGCCTGGAGTTCCGCGACCCGTCGCGGCCAGCGGAAGCCGGCCACGGCGGCGTGCTGCCAGAAGTCGTCGTCCGGCGGACGCGTGCCGCCGTAGCCGTCGTTGTCCTGATGCCGCCACGCGGATTCCCAGCGCGCGAACCAGCCCGCGTGATGCTGCCAGCGCGCGCTGAGCGTCACCTGCTGCAGCGTCGCGGCCTCGTCGCGTTCGAGCGCATCCAGGCCCGCGGCGGTGCGCGGCACGCCGGGCAGACGCGTTTCCAGCTCCGCGCGCGACACGCGATACCGCGCGCCCAGCGACCAGTGCCGGCCCGCCAGCTGCTGCACGTACACGGACAGCGAGCGCTCCTCGAACTCCAGCGCCTCCGTCAGCACGGCCGGCGTGTCGGGCAGCGGCAGCGGCAGCGAGTTCGAGACCGCGCCCGCGTCGCGTTCCCCGTCCGAGCGCCGCCACTCGACGCTCATGCCGGCGTACGTGTCCGACGCGAAGGCATGGTCCGCGCGCACGCCCGCGGACTCGAACAGCGTGCCCGGAACCAGGCCGGTCACGGACTCGGGGATCAGGCTGCGGAAGGCCTGGTTGAAGCCCGCCAGCCGCGCCGGCTCGAGGCGCAGGCTGGGATCGAAGAACAGCCCGCCCAGCGAACGCCCGTACGCCGCCTGCACCAGGGGACCGTGGGCCGGCGCGAGGGTCAGCCCGGCGCGCGGCGTGAACTCGCCCCGCGTCTCCTCCGCGCCGTCGAAGGGCGGCAGGTCCGCGTTGCGCGGGAAGCGTGCCGCGTCGTAGCCAATTCCGGCGTCGAGGCGCAGCCATTCCGCCGGCCGGAACTGCCCCAGCGCGTAGCCGCCGCCGCGTTCGAGGTCGCTCGTCACGGTGCCGTCCGCGAGCGGCGGCGGCAGCGGGCCGGCCATCGTCACGTCGTTCTCCGCCTCGCCGCGCTGGTAGCGCGCGCCGGCGATCACGCCGAAGCGCTCCGCCTGCCAGATGTGCTGCACTTCCGCGCCGCCGAGCCGGAAGCGGCTGCCGAGGTCGAGGTCGTACACGGCCCGGCCCACCTCGATGTCCGTGATCACGCCGCCGCTCTGCCGCAGGAAGGGCAGCCGCCGCTGCGGGTCGGCGAGGTCGAGGTCGTCCTCGGCGTAGGTCCCCAGCGCCAGCGTCACGTTCGCCGGCGACCAGCGGTGCTGCCAGCCCGCGACGAGCAGCGGGGCCTGTTCATTCTCCACCCGCAGGTCGGGGCTCGCGTCCGCGGGATCCCAGTACCGCGCCACGTCGCCGGCCTCGGTGCGCGCCCAGCCGGCCTGGAAATAGACATGGTCGTCCGGCGTCACGCGCTGCCTTGCGGCGGCGGTGAACTGGAGGCGCTCGTAGTCCGAGTTGGGCCGCTGGCGGTCGAGGTCGAGGAACTGCGCGTCCACCGCGTAGTCGAAGTTCGCCAGCGAGCCGAAGGCGCTCGCGGCCTGCGCCCAGTGGCCGTCGCCGCGGTACGCGGTCAGCGAGCTGAAGCCCAGTTCCGGCGGACGGAAGAGGCGCAGGCTGTCCTGCTGCGCGAACTGCGGCGAGAGGTTCCCCGCGCCGGCCGGCGCGAGGAGGTTCGCGAGCAGCAGCTCGTTCAGCCGCGGCGTCTCGAGGCCGAGGTCGTAGCGCAGCGGATCCTCGCGCGCGGCGAGGCTCTGCGCGAGGAACAGGTGGGCGGCGAAGTTCGCGTAGTCGTCGGTCACGGCGCGGCTGGCCAGCGCCTCGGCGGCCTCGGGCAGGCCGGCGTCGTCGTAGGCCGGCGCCAGCGTCGCGCTGCGCAGCGCGCGGTCGCGGTCGAGGCCGAGGCGCGAGCGGAACACGCCGCGGCGGTCGTTCAGGTCGAGCGAGCGCTCCAGGTCGCGCACGGCGTCGTTGATCTCATTCCGCTGCCGGCGGAGCAGGCCGGCGACCAGCCACGGCGTCGGGTCGTGCGGATCGAGCGCCTGCGCGCGGTCCAGCTCCTTGCGGGCGCGCCCCGTGTCGCCGCCGGCGGCCCAGGCGCGCGCGAGGTAGCTGC
>JBJXFY010000384.1:0-3735 GCA_046155815.1 Limisphaerales bacterium
TCCCAAGGGGTCGGGCCGGTGGTGACCATCCCGATCGCCAAGGTCCGGGTTCACTACAACATCCCGGCGGAGAACGGCAACGGCAAGAGCTGCGGCGTCCACCTGTATGGGGAGTTTCCGGTGTACAAGAACTACACCAACCACAATTCCTACGCCCTGTTCACCCCCGGCCTGCAGCGGAATCCCCACGGCGATTTCGGATCCATTGCGCCCCTGCCGGGAGGGAAGCTGCTTTTCCACTGCTACTTCAACGGCATCTCCACCCCCGACAACAACGCGGAATGCCCCTCGACCATCGGCGAACAGCATCCGGACTGGTACGCCGAGATCCGTCCGCGCGGGCCCTTCGTGAACTTTACGGCCCGGGCGGATCCCACGCTGCCGGGCCAGTGGGGTTTTCAATCCACTTCGTGGGACCCGGAAGGAGACCCGCTGACGGAGCGCTGGGAGTTCGGCGACGGCGACACCGCCAGCAGCACCGGCGTGAACCACCGCTACGCCCTGCCGGGGAACTACACCGCCTACCTGACGGTGACTGACACCGACGGCCTCACGAACCGCGCCTCCCGCCTCATCCAGGTGGCGGCGCCCCGGCCCGTGGTCTCGGTGCGCCTGCTCAACAAGCACACGGGCAACCGCCTCGAGCTGGACGAGGAGTTCACCGTGCGCGTGACCGTGCAGGCCTCGGGCGACGGCGCGGGCGCGCTCTCGCAACTGGTCTTCAACGTGACCAGCAACTCCCCGGCGCTGTTCGCCCCGGAAATCTTTACCATCCTGGGCGCGCCGGCGCAGACCGACATCGGCACGCTCCAGCCCGGCGAGAAGCGGGAGCTGGATTGGCGGCTGCGGGCCGACCGGGTGGGGCAGTTCACGATCCGCGCCGCCGGCGTGCGGGGAATGGATGCCATCAACCGCACCGTGAGCGGGGCGGGGGCGACGGTGTCCGGGCAGGTGACCGCGCTGATCGTGGGCATCGAGCAGAAGCCGCCGCGCCTGGTGCTGGGCGGCGACAACAATGACGACGGCGAGACCAACGACCTCGACCGCCTGGTCGAGCTGATCGTCGGCCTCACCAACGTCTCGCGGCAGGACATCACCGAGGTGAAGGCGGTGATCGTGGACGACCCGATCCAGCTCACCAGCCTGGCGCAGGATCTCAACATCTGGATCACGCCCACGAACGTCCCGCCGGGCGACTTTGGCACCATCGCGCCCGGCGCGGCCAACGCCGTCCGCCGCACCAACCTGTACGTCGCCGAGGACCGCACCTACGCCGAGGCCTCGATCCTCGTGCAGGGCAAGGTCGGCGACACCGGGCTGCAGGCCCGCGGCGAGGGGCTCGTGAACGTGGGCGGCGAGACGCTGGTCGAGGCCCGCTTCGACGTGGAGGACCGCGACTACCGCGCCGGGCAGGTCGTGCGCGTCTTCGGCTCGCTCAAGAACGTCTCGCGTTTCAAGGACAGCCGCGGCGGGGTGATTGACGAAGGCAAGACCGTGGGCGTGGTGATCTTCCCGACGATCGAGGGCAACGGCGCCGGCGGCTACTTCTTCCTGCGCGACAGCGGAGGCCGGACGCCCGAGGGGCCGACGGCGTTCCTGCTCGCGCCGGACGAGGAGATCGAAATCGCCGCCATCATCCCGACCGCGGAAGTGACTACCAACACGACCCTCGCGGTCACCTACCAGGTGGTCGGCTACGTCCACGGCGACGGGCCGAAGCCGCTGCGCGCGAAGCCGACGGACATCGAGGTGGTGGAGAAGGTCACCGAGGGCTGGTCCGCGCGGCACGAAATCGAGCTGGCCGGCGTGCCCGCCGGGACGGACCCGTGGCTGACGTGCCCCACGAAGCTGTCGTTCGGCGGGTTCGTTTCCTGCCGTTTCACCGAGGGGCTGGGCAATCTCGGCGGCAGCCTGGCAGGCCTGGCCCTGCTCACCGGCCAGGGGCTGCAAGAGATCGGCGTGGGCGGCTACCGGCTGGTGGGGTGGCAGCTTTGGGCCGTCGGACAGGCGCTCGAGGGCCTCGAAGACCCGGCCGCCCGCGCGCGCCTCGCCCAGGAGATCGCGATTGATCTGCAGGCGCTCAAGGCCGTCGGGGTCGAGTCGCTCGAGGGCGTGGAGCTGGCCGCGGCAAACATCGGGCCGGCCGTGGAGCGGGCCATCATCGAGACCGGCCGCACGCTGGAGTCGGGCGACCTCAAGCAGATCGCCGGCGGCATGGCGCGCATCACCGGCGAGAACATTGACCTTCCCCTCGAGGCGCTCATCGCGGCGCGGTCCATCCGCAAGGCGCTGCTGCTGCGCGAGGGCGCGCAGTCGGCCGCCAAGCAGGCGCTCGAGGAGAGCTTCGAGCGGCAGGCGCGGGAGCTCGGCGGCACGGTGGACGACCACGCCGTACGCGGCGCGCTCGCGGACCTGCCCGACAGCGACGACCTGCCGACGGGCCTCAACGTCGTGAACGAGCCGCGCGTGTACCGGGACGGCTACGGCGCGCGCAAGGAGGACGTGGACGGGGTAATGGCTGTGGCGAAGCAGGAGGGCGTGGTTATCCCGTTCCGCTCGCGCTCGCCCAAATCCGCCGAGCACCTCGATGCCGGGACGCACCTGCTGAAGCCCGGCGGCGTTTCAATCAAGACCGTGAGCGAACTGGACCGGAGGTTCCTCGGCTACCCGGACAGGTTCGATGCTGAGTGCGTGGTCGTGGAGCCGCCGATTCCTTGGATTGACCCGACGAATCCGGCCTTCAACGACGTGGCCAACAACTTCCTGAACCGCTTCCCTGAATTGAACGTGGGGGACGAGGCCTCCGTGGCCCTCCGCGCGGAGGTTCGCGAGCGGCTCAAGTTCCAGATGGAGGAGTGGCCCAAGCAGGCGCAGAACTTCATTGATTACAGCCGCAACGGGATTGACGTGGACTTCCACGCGCAGAAGCAGGGCGTGGGTCTGGGGAGATTTCTCCTGCCAAACTCAGGGGCCAAGCGGGCCGCCCGGCTGGAGCCGCACAGCTTCACCGATCCCTACACCGGCCAGGAGCGAAAGGCCTTCCGCCTGCTCATGGACGACGGCACCGGCACCTTCAAGCCCATCACCGGCGACATTGATTTCCTCGCGATCCTGAACCCCGACGGCACGATGCCCAGCCTGCTCAAGCGGCTGCGGGTTTACCGGAAGCTGATCGCCCTGGGCATGCAGCACGGAGAGTCCTTCTCCTTCTTCAAAAAGGAGCTGCGGGAAAAGTTCCTCCGCTGCTGCACACCCAAGGCGAGTGGCGGCGAGGGCCAGAAGATGCTGGCGGCGACGCCCTACGGCGAGCTGCTCACGACCCAGTTCCGCGACAACCTGTCCGTCATCGAGGGCGGCCCGAATGCCGCGCTCAAGATCGGCAAGGGGGAGTTCTCCTTCCTCACGGGCACCATGACCGAGGTGTACAGCCTGGAGCGGATTGCCTCGGAGGCGCTGCCGACGGCGATTCGGCGCGACGTCGTTCCGTTGGTCGCTGTCAGTGCGCTCGCCCGGATGGTGGATGAACTGGAGGCGGAGGCGGACCGCACCGGCGGCGCGCCGGTCCGCATGGGGGCCGACGGGCAGCCCCAGGTGTACGATCCCGCCCCGGCCGGCCCGCCGCGCACCCTGCTGGCCCCCGCCCGCCGCGCGGGCGGCCCGCGTCTGGCCGCCGACGGCGTCGAGGACGAGCTGGAGGCGGAGCTGGAGGACCTCGCCGCCGCCGGCTGGACCAAC
>JBJXFY010000388.1:0-10433 GCA_046155815.1 Limisphaerales bacterium
GACGCCGTCGCGCTCGTCCTGTCGGAGGAAGGTTGTCAGCAGTTGATGAACGAGGCCGCCGCCCAGCAATTCGTGATGGACGCCTTCGGTCATCTCAAGGCGATCGGCGCGAGCGCGGCCGCCCGGCCGCTGCTCGACAAGGCGCGGGAGGCCGCGGGCAAGGGCCTGCAGAAGCGCGCCCTTGAGCTCGCCGACGAGGCCGTGGCCGCAGCGCCGGACGACCTGCCTCCGCGAATCTTTCGCGCCGGCCTGCACCTGCAGAACGCCCGGCTGCCGGAAGCGGTGGTGGACCTCAACAGGCTCATCGAGATCCAACCGGACCGGCCGGACTGGTGGCAGACGCGGGGCGAGACACGCTTCAGGGTCGGCGACCCTACCGGGGCGGTGGCTGATTTCGACGAAGTGATCCGGCTTCGGCCGCAGTCGGCGCCGAAGCATTGGCAGCGGGGCATCGCGCTGTTTTATGAAGGCCGGTACGCGGACGGGCGCGACCAGTTCGCGCTGCACCGGCAGGTGAACCCGGACGACGTGGAGAACGCGACGTGGCACTTCCTCTGCGCCGCGAAGCTCGACGGCTTCGACAAGGCGCGGGCGCAACTGCTGCCGGTCGGCCCGGATGGCCGGGTGCCGATGAAGGAGGTGTACGCCCTCTATGCTGGCAAGGGGTCCGTGGTGGACATCGAGGCCGCCGTGGCTGCGGAGCCGCCGGGTGCGCGGCGGCAGAGCGCGCGCTTCTACGCCGACCTGTACCTGGCGTTGTACGAGGAGGCGGCGGGACGGCGGGGCGCTTCCGCGCGCTACATCACGGCGGCGGCGAAGGATTTCGCCCAGCACGGCTACATGGGGGACGTGGCGCGGATCCATGCGCTGTGGCTGACGGACGAGCTGGCGAAGGCGGGGGGGAAGAAGCCGTAGGGAAAGTCCCAGGCGACAAGTTCCAAGAAAGCTCCGAGCTCCAAAGCCGCCGCCGCCGCGTGGGCAATTGAAGGGGGGCGCGTCCGGGCAAATCTGCGCTACTGCGGCCGGGCCGACCGACAGGCACGGGGCAGTGACCGGATGCGCCAGTTGAGGGGCGGAACTTTTTTGGAGCTTGGAGCTTGGAACTTGGAGCTTCCAGACTTCTCCCTTCCGATGAATCTCTTCAATCTCTCCGGCGACGTGGCGGTGGTGATCGGCGCCACGGGCGTGCTCGGCGGCGCACTGGCGGAGGGCCTGGCCGCCGCCGGCGCAAAGGTCGCCGTGCTGGGCCGCAACCCCGAACGGGGCGCGGCCTGCGTCCGGCGCATCCGCGAGGCCGGCGGGACGGCGGAGTTCTTCGCCGCGGACGCGATGGAGCGGGCCAGCCTGAAGGCCGCGCATGAGGCGGTGGCTTCGGCCCTCGGCCGACCCGTCATTCTGGTCAACGCCGCGGGGGGCAACGATCCGCGCGTGACCGTGACCGCGGAGCGCGCGTTCGAGCACATCGGGCTGGAGGACTGGCGGGTGAACTTCGACCTGAACCTCGTCGGCGGGGTTCTGCTGCCGTGCCAGGAGTTTGGCCCGGCGATGACGGGGGCGGGGCGGGGAAGCATCATCAACATCGCCAGTGTATCCGCGCACCTCCCGCTGTCGCGGGTGGTCGCGTACTCGGCGTCGAAGGCGGCGGTGCTGAGCCTGACGCAGTTCCTCGCCCGCGAGTGGGCGCCGCGCGGCGTGCGGGTGAACTCGATCACGCCAGGCTTCTTCCCGGCGGAGCAGAACCGGAAGCTGCTGTTCCACGAGGACGGCTCGCCGACGCCGCGCACGCAGGCAGTCTGGGGCCACACGCCGATGGGCCGTTTCGGCGAGGCGCGCGAGCTGGTGGGTGCGGCGGTGTTCCTTGCGAGCCAGGGGGCGAGCAGCTTCGTGACGGGCACGGACGTGCGCGTGGACGGAGGGTTCCTGAGCCAGACGATCTGACCGGCGCGGCTTCGGTTTGCACGAAGTTGCCGGCAGCACGTTCGGCACGACGGGAAAAGGTTTGACCATCTCCCGCGCCTCCGTACCCTCCCGGCCCGTGAATATGAACGCGAACGTCGTACGCGAGCTGGTCGCCCCGGTCGTCCGGGGCTGACGCGGCCTGCGTCCGAACGCCCGCCCAGGCCGCCCGCCCTCCCGACCGGAGGCGGGCGTTTGCTTTCCGGCGGGCGCGGCGGATCACCCGACACACCATGCGCCACACGATTTCGGTCCTCGTCGAAAACAAGTTCGGCGTGCTGACGCGCGTCGCCGGCCTGTTTAGCGGCCGGGGCTACAACATTGACTCGCTGAACGTCGCGCCCACGCACGACGGCTCGCTCTCGCGCATGACCATCGTCACGCGCGGCGACGACGCGACGGTCGAGCAGATCGTCAAGCAGCTCGACAAGCTGGTGGACGTGGTGAAGGTCACGGACTACGGGGCGGGTGACTACATTGACCGCGAGCTGGTGCTCATCAAGGTGAAGGCCGAGCCGCAGAACCGTGCCGAGATCTGCCAGATGGCCGAACTCTTCCGCGCCAAGGTCGTGGACGTGCAGCCGGACAGCCTGACGATCGAGATCACCGGCGGGGAGGGGAAGATCGAGAAGTTCATCGCGTTGATGAAGGACTTCGGCATCGTGGACCTCACGCGGACGGGGCAGGTGGCGCTGCCGCGCAAATGAACCCGCCCGATCTGACTTGAACTGAAAGACCACGGATCCTCGCACCTCCACCCACTGCACCCGGCAAGACTTTTCCCATGGCCAAAATCTATACCGACAAAGACGCCGACCTGAACGTGTTCAAGGGCAAGACACTTGCCGTGCTGGGCTTCGGCTCGCAGGGGCATGCCCACGCCCTCAACCTCAAGGACAGCGGCGCGAACGTCATCATCGGCCTCTACGAAGGCTCGAAGTCGATCCCCGTCGCCCGTGACTACGGCTTCGAGGTCGTGCCCACCGCCGAGGCGGTCAAGCGCGCCGACGTGATCTTTGTGGCGCTGCCCGACACCAAGCAGGCGAAGGTCTTCAAGAACGACATCGCGCCAAACCTGCGCAAGGGCCAGACGCTGCTCTTCAGCCACGGCTTTTCGGTGCACTTCAAGACGCTCGTGCCGCCTGCGGACGTGAACGTGATCCTCGTTGCGCCGAAGGGACCGGGGCACATCGTCCGCCGCCAGTTCGCCGAGGGAAAGGGTGTGCCCAGCCTGATCGCCATCTACCAGAACCCCGGCAAGGACGCGAAGCGCATCGCCCTGGCCTGGGCCAAGGGCATCGGCGGCACCCGCGCCGGCGTGCTCGAGACCACCTTCAAGGAGGAGACGGAGACCGACCTGTTCGGCGAGCAGACCGTGCTCTGCGGCGGGGCCAGTGCACTGGTGCAGGCGGGCTATGAGACGCTGGTAGAGGCCGGCTACTCGTCCGAGATGGCGTACTTCGAGTGTCTGCACGAGCTGAAGCTGATCGTGGACCTGATGAACGAGGCGGGCATCGCCGGAATGCGCTTCTCGATCTCCGAGACGGCCAAGTGGGGTGACCTGACCGTCGGCCCGAAGATCATTGACGCGTCCGTCAAGAAGCGGATGAAGGCCGCGCTGAAGGACATCCAGAGCGGCAAGTTCGCGAAGGACTGGGTGAAGGAGTACGAATCCGGCTACCGCAAGTACAATTCCCTGCTCATCGCCGGCGAAAAGCACGGCATTGAGCGCACCGGCGCACGGCTCCGCGCCCTCATGCCCTGGCTCAAGAAGCGCTCCATCAAGGGCGCGCAGGCCGCGTACTGAGGAGTGAGTTGACCGGCAACTTCCCCGGGGAGCCCCTTGGGGAAGTTGCGTACTGTGCCAGCGGTGCCCTTCAAGCCGAAGGTACCGGGCAGCCCTTACTTCACGATCCCCAGGTCCCGCAGCGCGTTGATCATGAACTGGAAGCTGATCGCCGCGAGCAGCAGGCCCATGAGGCGCTCGGTGAGCTTCAGGGCGATGGGGTTCAGCCAACGTGCGCTGCGGGCGCCAAGGGCGAAGATCGCGAACGCCAGCAGGCAGACGACGACGATGACCAGCAGCAGACCGGCCTGCTTGTAGAGGTCGTCGGCCTTGCTCTGGAGCAGGATCACGGACGACATCGCCCCGGGGCCGGCCAGCAGGGGAACTCCGAGCGGCGTGATCGCCACGTCGTCCTTGGTCGCGCCTTCGGCCGTCTCCTCGCTCGTCTCGCGCACGCGCGACGGCTGGGCGCGCAGCATGTCCAGCGCGATGAGCAGGAGCACAATGCACCCGGCGAACTGCACCGCGGGCAGGGAAATGCCCAGCAGGCGGAGAATCCATGTCCCCGCCAGCGCGAAGCCCAGCAGCACGCCGGCCGCGACCAGCGAGGCAATGCGCGCCATCCGCACGCGCTTGGCCACGGAATCGCCCGGCGTCATCGCGAGGAATACCGGCACGGTTGCGATCGGGTCCATGATCACGAACAGCGAGCTGAACGCGAAGAGCAGGTACTCCGGGAGGCTCATGGCTCCTTCCCCCCTGGGACGACGGTGCAGGGGGCCAGCACGGCGTCCGCCATGCCGTGGACGATCTTCTTGTCCGCGGGCGTGACGGTGGCCAGCACGCCGCCGAGGTGCGCCCGTGCGGCGTCACCCTCGCCGTGGACGAAGTAGTAGGGACAGAGCCGCACCCGGCCGGGCAGGGGATGCACGGCGCCGGTGTCCGGGTCGGCCCACTCGCTCCGGACCAGGGCGGGCTTGTGATAGCGCTGGAGCAGCCACGGTGAGGTGGGCCACGCCGCAAGGGCCGTATCCACCGCGGCGGCCCAGTCCGCCTGGGACAAGTCACTTCCGAGGTGGACGCCCCGGGCGCCCCAGGCCTGGTCCGAGAAGCCGGACACCTTGAGGATCAGGTCGCGCTCGCGCTGCGAGAGTGACTTGAGCTGCGACCACTCGGTGAGTTCGAGGCCGGGATAGGCCGCGTGCGGGGGCAGGGGGGCGGGATCCAGCACCCAGGAGCGGGGCACGAGCTTCTTGAGGCGGTTGAGGAAGGACTCGCCCAGTTCGCGCCGCCAGAGTTCGTGGAGGTTGCGGTTCCAGAGCAGCGCGAGCAGCAGCTTCTCCTCGAAGATCGGACGCGGAGGCGGCGTAAGGTGGAGACGCTTCTCCCGCGCGGCGGCGAAGAGCGGGCCGGCGGCGGGGACGTTGGCGACATCGAACAGTTCGAAGAAGCGATAGGCGGCCGCGCCCTCGGATAAGTTGGAGAATTGTGAATCGTGAACGGTGAACCTTTCCGCGCCGAGCTGTCCCGCGAGCCATTCCATCTCGGGCCGGTAGGTGGCCGATTCTTCCGACACGACGATGTGGACGCGGGGCGCATTGCCGAAGATGCCGGCGAAGCCGTCGAGCATCCCGCGCGCGCCTCCGATCACGTCGAAGCCAAGGACGGCGTAGGCCTGGTTCAACCACGCCGTGAGGCCGATGCCGCCCGGCACGGAGTCGAGCTCGCTGATCGCGAGACCGTCGTCGGTGACGAGCACGTCGGGCCGGATGACTCGCGGCAGCTCGTTGCGGAGGGCGGCGTCGCGTTGGAGGGCGATGAGTTCCGGCGGCTTGCCGTGGTCCAGCAGTTCCGCGACCCAGGCCGGCGCCCGGCCCTCGGCGCTGCGACGGTAGAGCAGGTTCGTGGCGCGGTGGAACTGCAGCAGCAACCGCCCGAGTGATTGAAATTCACGCGCGACCTCCGCCGGCAGCGGGAACGGAGCGGTGGCGATGCGCCAGCTTTGTCCGGCGAAGAGGCCGCCCGGCGGCAGCGCGGCGCGGATGCGGCGGGCAATCTCTGCCGGGGCCTGGTTCATCCCCGCACCTGCCCCGTGCCCATGCCGAGCCACTTGTAGCTGCACAGCTCGTCCAGGCCCATCGGGCCGCGGGCGCCGATCTTGTCCGTGCTGATGCCGATCTCGGCGCCCATGCCGTACTCGAACCCGTCCGTGAAGCGCGTGCTGGCGTTCCAGTACACCGTGGCCGAATCCACCTCGGCCAGGAAGCGCCGCGCCGCCGTCTCGTCGGCGGTCACGATGGCGTCCGAATGGCCGGAGCCGTGGCGGTTGATGTGGCCGATGGCATCGGCCAGGCCATCCACGATCTTCACGTTCAGGATGTAGTCGTTGTGCTCCGTCTCCCAGTCCGCGGCTTGCGCGGCGACGAGCTTCCCTTCCGGCGGCTGGGACTTCATCGCCAGCACGGCGCGCGAGGGCGCGTCGGCGCGGAGCTCGACGTTCTTGGTCCAGAGCCTGGCAGCGGCGCGCGGCAGGAAATCCGTCGCGACGGGCCAATCCACCAGCAGCGTCTCGGCGGCGTTGCAGGTCGAGGGCCGCTGGCATTTGGCGTTGAAGATGATCTCCTCCGCCATCGCGGGGTCCGCGGCGCGGTCCACGAAGACATGGCAGACACCCTTGTAATGCTTGATGACGGGCACGCGGGAGCATTCGGTCACGGCCCGGATCAGGCCTTCGCCCCCGCGCGGGATGCAGAGGTCCACCAGGCCGACGAGCGACAGCAGCGCCGGGATGGCCTCGCGGTCTGTCGTCGGCACGACCTGGACGGCGTGCTCCGGAAACGCAGGCACGGCCGCGCGCGCGGCGGCGACCATGGTGGAGGCGATGATCTGGTTGGAATGCAACGCCTCGCGGCCTCCGCGGAGGATGGTGGCGTTGCCGCTCTTCAGGCAAAGACCCGAGGCGTCGGCGGTCACGTTGGGGCGCGACTCGTAGATGATGACAATGACGCCGATGGGCACGGCGATCTTCCGGAGGCGCAGGCCGTTCGGGCGAATCCGCTCGTCCAGCGCGCGGCCCAACGGGTCGGGCAAAGCGGCGACTTGGCGGAGGCCCTCGGCCATGGCGGCGATGCGTGCGTCATTCAGCGCGAGGCGGTCGAGCATCGCGGCGGAGAGGCCGAGCGCGCGACCAGTCTCGAGGTCCCGTGTATTGGCGGCGAGAAGTTCGTCGGCGCGCTTGGGCAGCGCGTCGGCCATCGCAAGCAGCGCGCGGTTGCGCTCGGCGGCGGGCAGGAGGGCGAGGGCACGGGAGGCGTCCTTCGCCTGCCGGGCAAGCCGTTCCATGTCTTCCTTCAGGCCCATGCGGGGCCGATCATGGGCCGGCGCGGCGGCGGCGGCAAAGGGCAATGCGGGCCGCCTCGTCCGTCCCCGCGTCAGCCCGTGGCGCAGCGGTCCGGGTTCTTCACCGCATCCACCGCGCACGCCGGTGAACATCCTCGCTGGCGGGGCAGGCTTGGCCCAATGCCGGCGCGGGGCCCGGCTCCTGCGGCGTGCCCCTTGCGCCAGGTGCACAACTTGTGCGCTTCTTTCAGTTGGCGGCGAGTGAGGGGATGCTAGAAAGAAACTGTTCTTTGAAAGAACACGGTGGTGGCCGGCGCTTCGGCGCAGGCGGGACGCCGTGGGATACGCCGGGGTGACCCGGGAAAGATCAGGGCCGGCTGGTGGCCTTGGTCCCTCTGAATGCCGCGCTTCCCGCGCTGGCCCGGAGGCAGCATTCACCAGTTTCTCGGGCGGCGGTCGCACGCCGCCCTAAGCGACTGAGAAACTGCGGGGCGAGTTCCGCGAAAACCGCGGAGCGGGCCTAGTCAGAAGCGCACGCCCGGTTTGGGTTTGCGCCGGTCGCAGTCACCCATGAGGTGCACGGCTGCTACTGCGCACCAGCACGGGTCCCGTGACTCTGGCGGGGATCACGCCCAATAAATGTGACCCGCCCGACGAAAACCGGCGAAAGCCGGACAAAGGGAGCACGGGATTCGGGAGGTCCAAGCGTCCGGGCAGGACGCGGAAATCACCTCCGCAATGCCGGCGATCCCCGAGGGGACCGCTGGCCTGTGAGCCGAAGGCAGCCTGCGAGGTAAGTGGCCAGACCCGTTGCCCCGGGCCAACGCCCCGCCGTCAGGCGGGGGCCGTCCTTGGGCAAATCGGTACAGACGCGGATGTCACTCACAGGCGTGTCTGAACCCAGTCCGCGGGCCGGCGGCGCAAACGCCGGCCGAAGCGGGCCAAGAGGCCACACTCAAGAATTCCGGCCGCCGCGAGGCGCCGGACGGCCCTGCTGCGAGGCCGCAAACTCCATTTGCCGTGGAGAACAGCGTCGGGGAGCCGGCGGCCCACGAGGCGCCTAACGTCGGCGAACGGGAAAGAGAGCGTGGCGAACTCCCACTCCCACTTTGGCCCCGCCGGGCTGCAAGGTCCGGCGGGGCTTTCGTTTCTGCGTGGGTCGCCGGCTTCCAGCCCGCCTGCTGCCGGGATGGCGCGTCGCCTCGTGCGCGCCGACCGCGTGACCAGGACCGCCCGGATTCCGCACTGTCCCGCGCGCGGCTCGACGGCGCGGGAGGTGTGGCCCTGCGTTCGCCCGCGGCGGGCAGGGGACTGCACGCCCTACCACCGTTGCGGCCTTCTGCCGCGTCCGCGGTTGCAATCGCACCGAGGTCGGCGCAGCGTTTCCCCGTGCAAATTCGACGTCGGACAGCCCTCGCGTTGTGCCTGGCGGCGGCCGGCCTTGCCGCCGCCGGCTGTGCCTCGCGCCCGCGCGTGGATTGGGGCGCGCGGGTCGGGACCTTCACCTTCGACGATGCCGTGCGGGAGATGGGCCCGCCCGACCGCAGCGCGGACCTCTCGGAAGGCGGCCGGGTGGCCGAATGGCTCACCCGCCGCGGTGATCCCGGCAGCCCCGGCTTTACGGCGCGGCCGGTCGGTTCGTACCGCCGATGCTACTGGGGGTCGCCCGGCGCCGTCTGGGTGCCTGCGACTCCGCCCACGCCGGACCAAGTTCTTCGTCTCACCTTCGGGCCCGACTCCCGGCTCACGGCCTGGGCTTCCGTGAACCGCTGACCGCCATGCCCGCCACCCCCGCGCGCCGCTCCTGGCCCGCCCGGCTCGCCGGGCTGGGCGTCGCGCTGGCGGTGGTCGCCATCTTCGTGGGGGCGCTGATCGTGTACCTGCCGGAATTCCGGGCGCGGGCGGCGCAGGAGGAGCACGCCCGGGAGCTGGAGGCGGAGATCGCGGCGGAGCAGCAGCGCGAGCGCGACCTCAAGGACCACATGGCCGCCGTGAAGGCCGACCCGAAGGTGCTCGAGCGGCTGGCGCGGGAGAAGTTCGGCCTCGGCCGCACCGGTGAGATGGTCTTCCGCTTCGAAACCTCCAGCACCAATGTCCCCGCGGCCCGGAGGCCGTAACGAGGCGGCGGTTGGATGCCATGAAGAGTTGCGGCGCCCCCGGCGGCTTCCCGCCGTCAGGCATGACCTCATGGGCTCCCCGTGAGGGGAGGCCCGAATAGGAGCTGGTGACCTCCGCGGGTGCGGGGACACGACTCAGGGAAGCCGCGCCTGGCCCGGCTCGGCGGACAGGGAAGGAAGGACCGCGAAAGGAACACCGAAGGCTGCCGAGAAAACAGAACCCGACTCACTTCCGGCCCGCTTGGGCGTTGACAACCCTCATAGGCGCTGCAGCGCATGGTTAGGCGGCCTGGGAGTAACGGCTCCTGTCGTATCCGCTCATCATCTGGGCGTGTCGGATCGATCGCCTGAAGTCTTCTCTTTGTTCTCCAGCCTCAGTGACAACCCAAACAAAGCGCCGCCCACGCCAATCGGCCCCCCACCCGCGCCGATCGTTTGAATGACTGACTTCCCCCCTTCCATAATCTGAAGGATGATCAGTCCCGCGCCCAGAACTAGCAAGACCACGCCGATGATTCTGATGACTTTGTATCTCTTCACGTGTTTGGTCTTCGTTTGATAGTTGGCCGTGAAAATGGTGACGCCGCCTAACGCTAGGGGTGAGCGACCGCCGCCGACAGGGACGATGGAGCGCACAAGGCACTCTCGAACTCCCGCCGCGCCTCGAACGGAGAAGCGGGGCGGCGGTTCGCTCGACCGATTTGGTTCGGCCTTTGCTGTGTTGCGACAACCATCCGTCAACTGCGTTTGACGAAGCTGCTGCCCAGAAGAAACACGGGCACAAGCAAAAGCAAGAATGCCACATGATACCAGACGGGGAAGAGGGACCTGACGCCCCATTGCACCGCGACTCCCGTGGCGAGCAGCAAGCCGGCACAGATGTAAGCCGAAGCCTTCCCCGCCGAGATCAGGCCGCTAAGATACCCCGCGGTAACAGAAGCAACGACGCTCAGAACCAACAAGGCAAGCAACGTCCCCGAACTCTCGATCTTGGATGTTTGGTCTCTCGGCGTAATCCCCAGAGCGCGAAAACCGGCATTCCCGCCGAGCCAAAAAGCGGTCCAAACCGCGTATCCGACAACAATAGCGATGGTAGTTTTCATAACGGAACTTTTGCCGAACGACCCAAGCTCAGCGACCCGGCACGCGGGACGCACCGATTGCCAACCGCGACGCCATGCCGGGTTAGAGGCCATGCCGGGTTGCGGCGCGGGCGCCGTTCGGGCATCCCGCCC
>JBJXFY010000401.1:0-24328 GCA_046155815.1 Limisphaerales bacterium
CGCCGGCCAGCGCGGCGAAGTCCGTCGTCGCCCGCAGCCGGCCGGCCGTGACCTCGCGCGCGATCTCCGCGGCGGGAATGTGGCCGATGTAGCTCTGGCCGTCGTTCAGCCGCGCCACCTTGGCTGCGTCCATGTCCAGCCCGGTCACGACGAGGCCGGCCCGCGCGAAGTGCAGCGCGAGCGGCAGCCCGACGTACCCGAGGCCGATGATGCCGACGGAGGTCACGGTGCGGAGATGCCACTATGGGAAGCGCCCAGGTCCAAGCTCCAAGTTCCCAAGTACCGCTTCCGTCCGCCGCCCGACCAGATTCGGGTTCGCGCCGCGGCGCCGGTTTGCGCAGACTGCGTCCGTGTTTCCGCTCACCGCGGCCGAACTCCAGGCGCTCGTCGCCGCCGCCCTGGCCGAGGACATCGGTCCGGGCGACGTGACGACGGCGGCCTGCG
This sequence comes from Limisphaerales bacterium, assembly GCA_046155815.1. Classification (GTDB taxonomy): domain Bacteria; phylum Verrucomicrobiota; class Verrucomicrobiia; order Limisphaerales; family CAIMTB01; genus JBJXFY01. Next base: position 445 of record JBJXFY010000401.1, read on the forward strand.
TGCCCGAAGCCGCGCAGGCCCGCGCCCGGTTGGTCGCGCGGACGCCGCTCACGCTGGCCGGGCGCGCGCTGGCGGAGGCGGCCTTCCGCGCGGTGGACCCGCACCTCGACCTCGATCCGCACGCGGACGACGGCGCGGCCGTGCCCGCGGGCGACCTCGTGATCGAGGTTTCCGGCTCCGCGCGGGCGATCCTCACGGCGGAGCGCGTGGCCTTGAACTTCGTCCAGCACCTGTCCGGCGTCGCCACGCTGACGCGGAAGTTTGTGGACGCCGTGGCCGGCACGCGCGCCCGCATCCTGGACACGCGCAAGACCACGCCCGGCTGGCGGCGGCTCGAGAAGTACGCCGTGGCCTGCGGCGGCGGCGTGAACCACCGCTTCGGCCTCGGCGACCTCGTGCTCATCAAGGACAACCACCTCGCCGCCCTCGCCGGGGAGAAGCCGGACCCGATCGCCGCCGCCGTCGCGCGCGCGCGCGCGGCGCGGCCGTACCTCCGCGTCGAGGTCGAGGCCGACACGCTGGCGCAGGTGGAGCAGGCCCTCGCTGCCGGCGCGGACATCATCCTCCTCGACAACATGCCGCCCGCCACGCTGCGCGAGGCCGTGAGGCTCGCCGCCGGCCGCGCGCTGCTTGAGGCCAGCGGCGGCGTGTCGCTCGCGAGCGTTCGCGGGATCGCGGAGACGGGCGTGGATTTCATCTCCGTGGGCGCGCTGACGCATTCCGCGCCGGCGGCGGACCTCGGGCTGGACTTCGTCGCGTGAGCGCCCCCGGCCAGCTCGACACGGCGATCCTGCGCGCGCTGCACGAGGGCGGCCCGCTCGTGGGCGCGGAGCTTTCCGCCCGCCTGGGCGTGACGCGCGCCGCCGTCTGGGCGCGCATCGAGGAGCTGCGCCGCCTCGGCTACGAGATCGAGGCCAGCCCGCACGCCGGCTACCGCCTCGTGCAGACGCCGGACCTGCTGCACGCGGACGATCTCAAGGCGCGGCTGCCGGCAGGTACGCTGATCGGCCGCGACATCCAGGTATTCCACGAGACCGGCTCCACGAACGACGTGCTGGACCGCCTCGCGCGCGACGGCGTGGCCGAGGGCGTCGTGGTCTTCGCCGAGGCCCAGACGCGCGGCCGGGGACGGCTGGGGCGGACGTGGGTGTCGCCGCCGGGCAAGGGCCTGTGGTTCTCCGTGCTGCTGCGGCCGGAGCTGCGGCCTTCCGCGGCCACGCAGCTCACCATCGCCGCCGCCGTGGCGCTGCACCGCGCCGTGCTGGCCGTGTCGGGCCTGCGTGCGGAGATCAAGTGGCCTAACGACCTGCTCCTTGGCGGCCGCAAATGCGCCGGCATCCTCACCGAACTCAGCGCCGAGCCGGACCGCGTGCGGCACCTCGTGCTCGGCGTCGGCGTGGACGTCAACCTCACCGCCGCCGACCTGCCCCGCGAACTGCGCGACACGGCCACGTCGCTCAGGCTCGCGCTTGGTGAGCCGGTGGACCGCCCGGAGCTGGCCTCGCGCCTGCTGGCGGAACTCGACACGGCCTACGCCGCCGTTCGCACCGGCGGCTTCGAGGCGCTGGCCGACGAATGGGAGGAGGCCTGCGTCACACTCGGCCGGCAGGTCGTCGTGGATCTCGGCGTGCGCCGGATCAAAGGCCGGGCGGAATCCCTCGACCCGGAGGGTGCGCTGCTCGTCCGCACCGAGCACGGCCACCTTGAGCGCGTCGTGGGCGGCGACGTGATCCTCGCCCGGACATGACGACGCTGCTCCTCGACATCGGCAACACGCACACGCACGCGGCGCTGGCCCGCGGGTCGCGGATGGGCCGGCCCATGGACGTGCCGACGCGCGGCTGGCGGAACGCGGACGCCCCGCGCGCGCTCCTGGCCTGGCTGGCATCCCGCCGGCCCGACACCGCGGCCTTCTGCTCCGTCGTGCCGGCGGCGGACGCGCCGCTGCGGCGCTGGTTGAGGCGGGAGTTCAACCTGGCCCCGCTTGAACTGACGGCCGCCACGGCACGCGGCATCATGGTGGACTATCCGCGGCCCGAGACCATCGGTGCGGACCGGCTCGCGAACGCCATCGCGGCCCGCCACCTATTCGGCGCTCCGGTGCTGGTGGTGGACTTCGGCACGGCCGTCACGTTCGACATCGTGGACCGGCGGGGCGCCTATGTGGGGGGAGTGATCGCTCCCGGCCTGAGCGCGATGACGGACTACCTGCACGAGAAGACCGCCCTGCTGCCGCGCATCCGCATCCGCGAAGTGCGGAGCGCCATCGGCCGCAGCACGGAGGAGGCGATGCTCGTGGGCGCGGTCCACGGTTACCGCGGACTGGTCCGCGGGCTGATCGGCAGGATCCGCGGCGAGCTCGGCGCCGCGCGGCTGCCCGTGATCGCCACCGGGGGCTGCGCGAAGTTGATCGCGCGAGGCGTGCCGGAAATCCGGGCCGTGTGTCCCGCCCTTACGCTGGAAGGCCTGCGGCTGGCGGCCACGGCGCAGGAATGAGGAAGCGCCGAGCCATCGGGGCTCCCCGGCGCGAAACGCCCTTCACCGCGAGGCGCGCATGGAGGCGAGCACCCGGTACATTGCGTCGGCGTCGGGGGCGGACTCGAGGGCGTCGCGGAACTCGCGGTTGTGCAGGTTCTTTGCGATGTTCGCGAGGGTGTGCAGGTGCTTCTGGAACTGCCCCTGCGGCACAAGAAAGAGGATGGTGAGCCTCACCGCCTGGTTGTCCAGCGCATCGAACTGCACGCCGCGCTGCGAGCGGCCCAGTGCGCCGCAGACTTCGCCGATGAGATCAGTCGAGGCGTGCGGGATGCCGACGCCAAAGCCGATGCCGGTGCTCATCGAGTGCTCGCGCTTCTTCACCGCGGCGGCGATGGCCTCGTTGTGCTCCGGCCGGATCCGGCCCGTCTCGACCAGCCGCGCGATCAGCTCGTCGATGGCCTCCCAGCGGGTCGCCGCCTGCATCGCGGGGATGATCTGCGCCGGGCTGAGGATGTCCGCCAAGTTCATGCGCGCTTCGTAGGAACGGAGATTTCGTCCGAGCGGAGGGGCACTGGCAAGGGGGAAGCGGAGGAAAATCCAAAGCCCGGCCCCTGGTTCCCGTTCAGCCCCAAGCGGCGGGTTCCAAAGCCGGCGACTGACCTCCCGCCTACTGGCTGCTCGGACCCGTCCACGTCGTCGTCGTGGCCGGATCTGCCGCGTTTCGAGGCCCAGGACGAGGATGACGACGAGCACCGCACGAGGACTTGGGCTTTGCCGCTTTGCCCCTATCCTCCTTTCCATGACGCCGCTGCCCGCCCCTGGCCTGCTCGCCGCCCTCCGCTGGCGCTATGCCACCAAAGCCTTCGATCCCGTCCGCGTGATCCCTGAAGAACTCTGGGATGCGCTCGAGGAAACCCTCGTGCTCACGCCCTCGTCGTTTGGCCTGCAGCCGTGGCATTTCGTGGTGCTCACGGACCGCGCCCTGCGCGAGCGGCTGGTACCGCATTCCTGGGGCCAGCGGCAGGTGGCCGAGTGCTCGCACTTCGTGGTGATGTGCATCCACAGGGGCGTCGGCACGGCGGAGATTGATGCCCTGCTGGCGCGCACCTCCGAGGTCCGCGGCACACCGCCGGCGCAGCTGGCCGGATTTCGGAAGATGATGGTTGGCTCGCTCGTGGAGGGCCCCGGCGCGGCGGCGATCAACGAGTGGGCCACGCGCCAGGCCTACATCGCGCTGGGCAATTTCATGACCGCCGCCGCCGTGCTTGGCGTGGACACCTGCCCGATGGAAGGCTTCGAGCCGGCGAGATTCGACGAAATCCTCGGCCTGCCCGAGCGCAACCTCACCAGCACGGTCTGCTGCGCGGCGGGCTACCGGTCGCCCTCGGACAAGTACGCCGTGCTGCCCAAAGTGCGCTTCCCCCGCGCGCAGGTGATCGAGCGCCGGTAAGGCACGGCGGTCGTGCGCGACCCGGTCGGAAAGCGAAGCCACATGCTCGCGCGAACGGATACGAATCAGGAGCCCAAAGCGGGGGACGGCGGCGGCCCCGGCGCGGGGTAAGTTCTCCCGCAGGGTTTCCCTCTCCGTCGCCGCATGAGTCCCCGCGTGAAATCGCTGCTGGCGGCGACGGTGCTGGCGGCGCTCGTCCTCTTCGCCGGTCCGGCCATGCAACCCGTCCTCCAGCGCGGTCTGGAGGCGGTGGCGGCGCTGGGCTGGCGGGGGCCAGTGGTCTTCGCGCTGGTCCACGCCGCGGCCACGGTGCTGCGGGTGCCCGGCTCCGTGCTCACGCCCGGGGCCGGCGCGCTCTTCGGGCTGGGCAGGGATTTCGCCACGGTGCTGTACGGAGCGACGCTCTGGGCGACGCTGGCCTTCCTCGTGGGGCGCCACCTCGCGGGGGACCGGGTCACGACGGCGGCCAGGGGTATCGTTCATGCCGCGCCTTCAACGCGAGCACCGCGGCGTGCAGGCGGCGGGCGAGTTCCTTCCGGTCGGAGACGCCGGTGACCGGCTCGCCGTAGAAGACGTGCCCGACAACGCGTGGCAGTGCGCAAAGGTTCAGCAGGTGCGGGGCGAAGGTCATGTCGCGCCAGTACGCCACGTCGTCGGCGACGGTTCCGCCCTCGACCTCGTAGGTAATCCACGCGGGCGTGACGGGCCAGCCGCGGGTGGCGGCCGGCTCGAAGAGCGAGGGTTTGAAGGGCAGCACGGTCTCGCCGCCGCTGCTGGTGCCCTCGGGAAACAGTCCGATGACGGTGCCGCCCTCGATGATCGGCGCGAAGGCGGCGGCGATGTCCGCGACGTGGCCGCGGCGGTCGCGCCGGAGGAAGAGCGTTCCGCCAAAGCCGGCGAGCTGTCCGAACACCGGCCACCAGCGGACGCTGGCCTTCGCGACGAAGATCATGGGTCGCGCCGCGGCCAGCACCGGGATGTCCGAGTAGCTGAGGTGATTGCAGACGAGCAGGCCGAGCGGGGGCGGCGTGCCGTGGTGCCGCCAGCCCAGGCCGAGCCCGCCCGCCGTGCGCTGCGCGGCCCAATGCAGCCAAGCGGCCCGCACCCGCACGTCGCGCGCGCGGCCGGTCAGCCAGCGACGGAAGAGAAACTCCACGGCGACGAGGATCACGGCGGCGAGGAAACCGCCGAGGTGCCCGAGCGTGCGGAGGGGATGGTGCAGCGCGCGTCGCACGGCGCGTCAGCTCCGGCCGAGCGCGGGGTCGCCGCCGCTGACGAGGTAGAGCACGGCCATGCGGACGGCGACACCGTTGGCGACCTGCTCCAGGATGACGGAGCGCGGTCCGTCCGCGGTGTCGGAGTCGATCTCGACGCCGCGGTTGATCGGTCCGGGGTGCATGATGATCACCTCGGGCTTGAGGCGGCGCATCCGTTCGGCGTCGAGGCCGAAGAGGGCGCGGTATTCTCCGATGCCGGGGAACATGGAGCGGCGCTGCCGTTCATGCTGGATGCGGAGGAGGTTGACGACGTCGGCTTCGGCGAGGGCCCGTTCGAGGGCGGCGGGCGTGCTGGCGAGGCGGCAACCGAGGGCGGCAAAGTGGTCCGGCACCAGCGTGCGCGGGCCGGCCACGGTGACCTCCGCGCCAAGGTGGCGGAGGGCCCAAATGTTCGAGCGCGCCACCCGGCTGAAAAGGATGTCGCCGAGGATCACGACCTGAAGTCCCTTCAGGGACGGCTGATGCTCACGGATGGTGAAGATGTCGAGCAGCGCCTGCGTGGGGTGCTCGTGCGCGCCGTCGCCGGCGTTGATGACATGGGAGCGGAGGAAGCGGGCGAGGAAGTGAGGTGCGCCCGCGGCCTGGTGGCGGATGACCACGATGTCCGCGTTCATCGCCTCGAGGTTGCGCGCGGTGTCGCGGAGGGTCTCGCCCTTCTTCAGGGACGAGGACTCGGCGGTGAAGTTGACGACGTCCGCGGAGAGGCGCTGGGCCGCGAGCTGGAAGCTGATGCGGGTGCGTGTCGAGGGCTCGACGAAGAGGTTGATGACCGTCTTGCCGCGCAGGTAAGGCTCGCTCTTGATGTTGCGGCCGGCGAGCAGCTTGAAGGCGCGGGCGGTGTCGAGCACCGTGTTCAGCTCGGCCGGGGAAAGGGATTCAATGTCGAGGAGGTGCGGGCGGTTCCAGGTCATGCGGGAGTGCCGGCGGATGCGGGCGGACACGCCGAATCTCTCCGGAGAGCCACGGGTCCGGCAACAGCTTTCCCGGCGGCGTCGGGAAGGCTCAGGCGGCGAGAGCGTGGCATCCGCGACCGGCGAGCATCTCGCGGCGCGCACGGCGCCACGCGGCCCGGTGCTTGAGGATCCAGTCGGTCAGGGCGTAGTCGAAGCCGACGTCATAGCCGCGCTTTTCGGATTCGTACCACTTGTGGACCAAGATCTCGCGCCGTTCGGCCTGAAACTCCTGGTACAGCGTGGACGATTCAATGGTGTCGGGGGGCACGGCGCAATTCATGGGGGGCGGGAATGGTCAGGGGTACGTCACAGGATTGCAGCGCTGTTGTAACTGCGGCGCAGGCTAGCACAAGCGGCAAGTTGCGCCACCTGCCCGGGCAAAATCCCCGTTGCCCGCCGGGCGGTCCTGCCTATCCTCATCGCTCCGCTTGCGGAACCTCAACTGCATGAAGAGCCACGATATCGCCGTGCTGCCGGGTGACGGCACCGGCCCCGAAGTGACCGCCGAGGCCCTCAAGGTCGCCGAGGCGGCCGGGCGCAAGTTCGGCTTCAGGCTGAACTGGCACGCCTACGACTTTGGCGGCGACCGCTACCTCAGGACCGGCGAGGTGCTGCCGGACAGCGCGGTGGCGGAGTTCCGCCGGTACAAGGCCATCTACCTCGGCGCCGTCGGGCACCCGCAGGTGAAGCCCGGCATCCTCGAGAAGGGCATCCTTCTCCGCCTGCGCTTCGAGCTCGAGCAGTACATCAACCTCCGCCCGGTGAAGCTCTACCGTGTGCAGGATTGCCCGCTGAAGGACAAGACGCCGGAGCACATTGACTTCATCGTCGTCCGCGAGAACAACGAGGGCCTGTACGCCGGTGCCGGTGGCAACCTCTTCAAGGGCACGCCGCACGAGGTCGCCGTGCAGGAGTCCATCAACACCCGTCGTGGCGTGGACCGCTGCCTCCAGTACGCCTTCGAGCTGGCGAAGAAGCGCCGCGACGCCCGGCCATGGAAGGGCCTCAAGCCCGAGGACACCGCCGCCGGCAGGACCGCGCAGCTTACGCTCTGCGGCAAGACCAACGTGCTCACGTACGCCTTCGACCTCTGGTGGCGCGCCTTCCAGGATCTGGCCCCGGCGTACCCGACGGTGAAGCCGGACTACGCCCACGTGGACGCCATCTGCATGTGGTTTGTGAAGAACCCGGAGTGGTTCGACGTGATCGTCACGGACAACATGTTTGGCGACATCATCACGGACCTCGCCGCCATGATCCAGGGCGGCCTCGGCGTGGCCGCCGGCGGCAACCTCAACCCCGGGGGCACCTCGATGTTCGAGTGCATGGGCGGCAGCGCGCCGAAGTACACCGGCCAGAATGTCATCAACCCCCTCGCCGCCATCAACGCCGCCGGCATGATGCTCGACTTCCTCGGCGAACACGAGGCCGCCGCCGCCGTGGACGCCGCGGTCGTGGAGGTCATCAACACGAAGATCGAGGGCCTCGCCGCCGGCAAGATGGGCCACGGCACCCGCGAGGTTGGCGACCTTGTGGCGGCGGCGGTCTGAACCGCCCGCAACTTCCGGCCGCCGTGCGCGTCGCGGTGCTCAACGCCCATGGGGGCGTCGTCGGCGGGCTGGAGATTTACGTCCAGCGGGTGCTGCCGGCGCTCGGCCAGGCGGGCCTCGAGGCGGAGCTTTTCTTCCAGCACGCCCCGGATGCCGTACGGCCGCCCCTCGCGTCGGGCGGCGGCGTCCATCTGGGCCAGCTGCCGGACGACCGGGCCTTCGGCCGGATCGAGGAATGGAAGCCGGACGTGCTGTATGTGAACAGCCCGCTGCGCCCGGCGTTGATCCGCCGGGCCGCGGCGCGTTGGCCGGTCATCGTCTTCCAGCACTCGTACTACGGCACCTGCATCAACGGCGGAAAGTTCGTCCGCCTGCCGGTGGCGCGGCCGTGCGAACGCGTCTTTGGCCCGGCCTGCTTGGCCTGCTGGTATCCGCGCCGCTGCGGCGGATGGAACCCGGCCTCGGTGTGGCATGGCTTCCAGCTCCAGCGGGAATGGCTCGGGGTGCTTCGCTCCTCCGACGCCGTGGCCTGCCATTCCGTGCAGATGCAGGCCGAACTGGGCCGCCATGGCATCCCGCCCGGGCGGGCACCGGTAGTGCCTTTCCTCGTCCCGCCGGATGACGTTGCACCTGCCAAAGGCTCGCGCCTGTTGCCCGCCGAAGGCCCGTTGCGGCTGCTCTTCCTCGGCCGTCTCGAGACGGTAAAGGGCGCGCACCTGCTGTTGGAGGCCGCCCCCGGCCTCGCCGCCGCGCTCGGCCGGCGCATTGAAATCGTCCTCGCCGGCGACGGACCGGAACGGGAGCGGCTGGCCGCGAAGGCCCGGGTCGTCATGTCGCGTCATCCGGCGGTGACCGTAGAACTGCCCGGCTGGATCGGGGCGGCGGAGCGGGCGCAGCAGCTCGCCGCCGCACAACTCCTCGTCGTGCCGAGCATCTGGCCCGAACCGTTTGGCCAGACCGGCGTCGAGGCCGGGCATTTCGGCGTGCCGGCGGCGGCGTTCAATGTGGGCGGCGTGCGCGCCTGGCTCACGCCCGGCGTGAATGGCCACCTCGCCCCCGGACGACCGGCCACTGCCGCAGGGCTGGGGGCTGCCCTTCGCGAATGCCTCCACGATGCCGGTCACTACGCGCGCCTCAGTGCCGGCGCGCGGGAGCAGGCGGCCGGCTTCAACGCCGCCCGGCACGTGGCGGCGCTTACGGAGACCTTCACGGCGGCGATCTCCCGGCGCGGCGGGCGACAGTCCTGATCCGGGCACGCCGCGGCCTGGCCCGGCGGCGTGAATCACGCCTCGTGTCCCCGCGGCCAGCCGGGCAGCCTCCGGGCGTGCCATGAAAGCCCTTCTGACCTGCCTGCTTGCGACCATGCTTGCCACCCTCGCCGCCCCAGCCGCCGAAACGCCCCTGCCGCTCTGGCCGGACGGTGCGCCAGGCGCGCTCGGTGAACGCGAGCAGGACCGGCCCACGCTCACGCCCTTCCGCGCACCGGCGGAGCGTGCGACCGGCGCCGCCATCGTCGTGCTGCCAGGCGGCGGCTACGGCGGCCTGGCGCAGCACGAGGGCCCGGCCTACGCGGAATGGCTCAACTCGCTCGGCGTCCACGCCTTCGTGCTGAAGTACCGGCTCGGGTCACACGGCTACCGGCATCCGCGGATGCTCGAGGACGCCGCGCGCGCGGTGCGCCTCGTGCGCGCCCGCGCCGCGGACTGGGGCGTGGACCCGGCGCGCGTCGGCATCATGGGATCGTCGGCCGGCGGGCACCTCGCCTCGACGCTGCTGACGCATTTCGACGCGAGCCGGCCGGACGCCGCGGACGCGGTGGACCGGCAGAGTTCGCGGCCGGACCTGGGCGTCCTCTGCTACCCCGTGATCTCGCTGGGCGAGTTCACCCACCAGGGGTCGAAGAAGAACCTGCTGGGCGAGAACCCGCCGGCGGACCTCGTGCAGCTCCTGTCGAATGAACTGCAGGTGACGAAGGACACGCCGCCCACGTTCCTCTGGCACACCGTGGAGGATGCGGCGGTGCCGGTGGAGAACTCGCTCCTGTTTGCGGCCGCGCTGCGGAAGGCCGGGGTGCCCTTTGACCTGCACGTCTATGAAAAGGGCCGGCACGGCATCGGCCTCGCGGACGGGCACCCGTGGACGAAGGATCTGGAGTTCTGGCTGCGGCAGCGCGGGTGGCTGAAGTGAGGGAGTAGAACCCGGATGGACACGGATGAACGCAGATTGCCAAACCAAAGAAGCCGGTGGGCAACGGCATCATGCCGATTGCAGTGAATGACCGGTAGAATCACCGATCCGAGCAACTTTCAAAGGTAGCTGGTATCATGCGCATCAGAATCTTGCTCGGGCTGGACAGTCTGTTCCGCTATCATCTTTGGATTGGCGTCACGCCCCTTATTGGCGGTCTGATTGCCTTGGGCATTGCCAGACTGTTGTGGCCGGGGATTCCGACCGAAGCCAGCATCTACGGGCTGGCGGGCATGGTTCTCGCCACGGGCATCGGAGTTATCGGACTCCGGACATTAAAGGCATTCATGCATCCCTGGGTGATTCGGCGCTTGGCTGAAGAGTCCGAGGTGGCGGCCTCCTGACGACCCGTCGGAAAGAATGGACGCAGGGCAGATGAGCAGCCCACGCGGGGTCAACCGACCAGCCGAGTCGCTCGACCATGAGTTGCCGGCCAAAGCAAGAGGCCGGACCTGAAGGTCCGGCCTCGATGACTTGATTCCGCAGAACGAGGTTTACGCCGCCGGGCCGGGCGCGGTGCCCTCATGCTCCTTGGCGCGCTCGGCCATGGCGGCCTTGCGGCTGAGGCGCACGCGGCCCTTCTCGTCGGTGCCAAGGCACTTCACCCAGATCAGGTCGCCGAGCTTCACGACGTCCTCGGTGTTCTTCACGCGGAAATCGGCCAGCTCGGAGATGTGGACCAGGCCGTCCTTACCGGGGAGTACTTCGACAAACGCGCCGAACTCGCGGATGGTGACGACCTTGCCGCGGTAGATGCGGCCGGCCTCAACCTCGGCGGTCATGCCCTCGATGGCCTCGCGGGCGATCTTCAGGCCCTCGGAATCATGCGAGTAGATGTGGACGGAGCCGTCGTCCTCGATGTTGATCTCGCAGCCGGAGCGTTCGACGAGGGCCTTGATGTTCTTGCCGCCGGGCCCGATGACGGCGCCGATCTTCTCGGGGTTGATCTTGAGCGTGACGATGCGCGGGGCGTACTTGCTCAGTTCCGCGCGCGGCGCGGGCAGGATGGACTTCATCACGTCGAGGATGTGCATCCGGGCGACGCGCGCCTTCTCGACGGCGCGGGCCATGACCTCGTGGGGCAGGCCCTTGAGCTTGAGGTCAAGCTGGAAGCCGGTGATGCCCTTCTCCGTGCCGGCAATCTTGCAGTCCATGTCGCAGAAGTGGTCCTCCCAACCGATGATGTCGGTGAGCAGGCTGTGGCGGCCGAGCCGGCCGGCGGCGTCGTGCTCGGCGCAGATGCCGACGCTGATGCCGGCGACGGGGCGCTTGACGGGCACGCCGGCATCCATGAGGGCAAGGCTGCCGGCGCAGACGGAGGCCATCGAGGTGGAGCCGTTGGACTCCATGATCTCGCTGGTGATGCGGATTGTGTACGGGTAGTCGGCGAGCGGGAGCACCGGCTCGATGCTGCGCTCGGCAAGGGCGCCGTGGCCGATCTCGCGGCGGCCGGGGCCCATGATGCGGCCGGTTTCGCCGACGGAGAAGTTCGGGAAGTTGTAGTGCAGCAGGAACTGCTTTTCGCTGGTGCCGCCGCCGTAGGCGTCGAACTCCTGCACGTCGTCGGTGGTGCCGAGGGTGGCGAGGGCGAGCGCCTGGGTCTCGCCGCGGAAGAACAGCGCCGAGCCGTGCGCCCGCGGGATCAGGCCGACCTCGCCGCCTAGGGGCCGCACGTCGTCCATGCCGCGGCCGTCGAGGCGCTTCCCCTGGTCGAGGATCAGGGAGCGGATGGCCTCCTTCTGGATGTAGTAGAAGGCGTCCTTGATCACGAAGTCGTTCACCTTCTCCGCGCCGAACTGCTCGACGAGCTTCGCGCCCATCTCGGTCTCGATCGCCTTGCAGGCGGCCTCACGGGCGAGCTTGCCGGGCGTGAGCAGTGCGGTGATGATGCGGCCGCCGATGACGGACTTCGCGGCGTTCAGGATCTCGTCGGGGACGACGTTGACGGTGATGGCGCGCTTGGGCTTGCCGAGCTTGGCGGCGAGGTCGCGCTGGGCCTGGAGTACCGGCTGGATGGCCTGCTGGCCGAAGCTCAGGGCCGCCACGAAATCGGCGTCGGAAATCTCGCGGGCCGAACCCTCGAACATCACGACGTCGTGCTCGTTGCCGACGTAAACGAGGTCAAGGTCGCTCTCGGCGACCTGCTCATGGGTCGGGTTGGCGATGAACTCCCCGGCGATGCGCCCGACGCGGACCGCGCCCAGCGGGCCGGCCCACGGTATGTCGCTCACGAGCAGCGCGGCTGAGGCTCCGTTGGTGGCGAGGATGTCCGGATCGTTGATGCCATCGGCGCTGAGGAGGATGATCTGGACCTGGACCTCGTTGAACCAGCCCTTGGGAAAGAGCGGTCGGATGGGCCGGTCAATGATGCGGCTGGTGAGGATTTCCTTTTCGCCCGGGCGGCCTTCGCGGCGGAAGAAGCTGCCGGGAATCCGCCCGGCCGCGGCGGCCCGCTCGCGGTAGTCCACGGTGAGCGGGAAGAATTCCTGGCCGGGCTTGGCCTTGGTGGCGGCGACGGCCGCGACGAGCACGATCGTTTCACCGAGTTGGACGGTGACGGAGCCGTCGGCCTGTTTGGCGAGCTTGCCCGCCTCGATGATCAGTTCTTGGTCGCCGACCTTGGCGACAACGCGTTCTGGCATGGTTGCAGTCTGGCAACCGCCGGCCCTGAGGAACTTCACCGAGCCCCCGGCATGGGGGCGGAGGCTGGGTGAAATTACCCGGGAGCCGACGTTTGCTAATTAGGTGCCGCGGAGGATTTCAAAGGCGCGGCGGGTCGCCCGCGGCGGTCGGGCCTGGCGCGCCTGGGCGCCGGGTCCATGCCGGCGCCGAGGGGGAACGGCGCCTACTTGCGCAGGCCGAGCTTCTTGGTCACCGCCTGGTAGCGGGCCGTCTGGTTCCGGCTGAGGTAATCCAGCAACCGGCGGCGTTGGCCGACCATCATCAGCAGCCCGCGGCGCGAACTGTGATCCTTTTGGTTGGCCTTCAAATGTTCAGTCAGGTGATTGATGCGGTCGGTGAGCAGCGCGACCTGCACGTCCGCCGAGCCGGTGTCCCGGTCATGCGTCGCGAAGATCTTGATGCGCTCACCCTTGGCGGCAGCTTCCATACGATTTCTAAAAGAGCTGGTAAGGTGATGGTGCCCGGGCGGACTGGCAAGGCGTTTTCCCGGCGAAAGCAGCCCCGGGAGGCAGCGTGCCCAACGGAAATCCTGGCAAGGCACCCGCCAGCCGCCCGGTCACCGCCGTTGTGGTCCTCTCCCGGGTTGGGTCGGCGCGTTCGAATACAATGAAGCGGCTTGTGCGGGCGAGGTCACCGCCGCCGGGTTGCGCCGCCCGCGGAGGGCGCGGATGCTGGCGCATGCCGGTGCCGCCCGCCTCAGGTGTCGCCCAGCCGTTCACCCCGGCGGGCGTGGCGGCGTTTCACGCGCGGCCGGCATGGTGGCTGGCGGGCTGGTCCTTGGTCGTGATGGTCCTTGGAGTGTTCCTCGTCCGGATCGCCTGGACGGGAACTTGGGAAGCGGCGCTGGACCAGGCAGCCAAGGCCCTCCCCGCCGGCGCCGGGGCGGTCACCGGTGGCCAGCTCGTCTGGTCGAACCCTGCTCCGGTGCTCACCCTGCACAGCGGGCCGTTCCTTGGCGTGGCAGTGGCGCCGGATGACCCCACGGCGCGGGGGCGGACGGCGGACGTACAGCTGGTCCTGCACCGGCGCGGGGCGGTGTTCGGCTCCCTCTTCGGCACGTTGACTGTCCCGTATCCCCCGGGCTTGGACCTCCCGCTGGACGCGGTCACGACACCTGGGAGCTGGGCCGGCTGGCGCGGCCCGGTCCGCAAGGCGGTCGCTGTGTCCACGGCGGTCGGCCTGCCTGCCGGCTGGGCGCTGCTCGCCACCGCCTACGCGCCGCTCCTGTGGCTGTGGTCCACCTTGCTGGGCCGGCGCGCCACCTTGGCCGGCTGCTGGCGGATGGCGGGCGCGGCGCTCATGCCGGGCGCACTGCTGATGCTCGGCGCGCTCGCGCTGTACGCCCTGGGCGGCCTGCGGATCGAGGGTCTCCTTCTGGCCCAGCCGCTGCACCTGCTGCCCGGCTGGATCCTCTGCCTGTTGGCCCCGCGACATTTGCCGCCGCGCCTTCCAGAGCCGGGCGTCGGGGGGCCGAACCCGTTCGCCAGGGAGGCCCCGGCCCCGACGACGGCCGACGAAAACCCGTTCCGCGTCTGAACGCTGCCGCAGCGTCCTGCCGGCACGGCCGCGACGGGGCGCCGGGTGCACCTTCGGCGACGAGGCGTCGCCGCCACGGGCTCTTGACGCGGTGCGGGGCGGTTCAAGGTTGCCCGCCACATGGCCGCCGACCGTGCCAGCACCTGGCGCTTCTTCCTCCTGCCGCTGGTCCTCACCGTCGTCGGCTACATTGCCTTCTGGTCGTGCGACGCCCACCTGCGCCAACGCCGCGGGCCGTGGCAGGTCGAGTTTGACCGCGTGCCGGCCGGCTTCCCCGTGCTGCGCATCCACCAGCCTGCGCTGGGCATTACGAATGTCAGCATTCTCTTCGGCGGCGAGACCACCGCTGCGACCAATCTCCCCGCCACCGTCGTGTTCGACGTGCCGCGGCGCGCGCCACCGTTCGGGACGAACGTCTTTGAAGACCTCACCTACCAGCCCGGCAACGTGACGCTGCACTGCTTCGGCCACGAGGTGCAGTTCCTGCCGCGCACGCTCGTCATCAACCGCCGCGAGCGGCCGTGGGAGAACCACGCCGCCATCACGCTCACGCCGTCCGACAGGCTCCCGACGCTCGTTCTTTCCGAAAAGCCGCGTCGCCCGGCGCAGAGCCCCGCCATTCCGCCGCGGTAGCCGTCATTCCACAAAAACCAGCTCCGGCAGCCGCGGGATCAGCCCCTGCCCGTGCGCGCCGCCGAGGAAGCGGCGGATGGATTCCCGGCCGTGCTCGCCGTAGTCGAGCGTCCAGTGGTTCACGTACATCCCGACGAACTTGTCCGCGAGGTCGCGGCCCATGTCGCGGGCGTACTGGAGCGCGTGCTGCACGGCCTCCGCCCGGTGCTCCAGGCTGAAGCGGATGCTGGCCTCAAGGATGCGCGCGACCTGCGAGCGCAGCGCCGGATCGTGGCGCTTGTGAATCACATTGCCGCCCAGCGGCAGCGGCAGGCCGTCGTTCCGTTCGCCCCACCAGACGCCGAGGTCGGCGCAGCAGACGAGGCCCTCGTTCTGGAACGTGAGCTGACCCTCGTGGATGATGAGGCCCACGTCCGCGCGCCCCTCGCGCACCGCGCGGAAGATCTCGTCGAACGGGACGACGACGGAACTGAACTCCTTCGCCGGCCGACCGAGCCAGAGCTGCAAGGCCAGGAAGGCGCTCGTCATTGTCCCTGGCACGGCGATGCGCGCCCGCGCGATTTCGTCGCGCGTCATGCTCTTCTCCGCGACGAGCATTGGCCCGTAGCCGTCGCCCATCGAGGCGCCGCTGGGCAGCAGCGCGTACTGGTCGCTGATGTACGCCCACGCGTGGATGCTCACGGCGGAGATGTCCAGCTCCCCGCGGGTGGCGCGCTCGTTCAGCGTCTGGATGTCCTGAAGGACGTGGTCGAAGCGCAGGCCGCCCGTAGGGATCAGCTCCTTGGCCAGCGCGTAGAACATGAACGCATCGTCCGGGTCTGGTGAATGGCCGAGCGTGAGCAGGCGGTCAGGCATGCGCGGGGAGAATGCGGGCGGATGAAGTCTGCGCAACCGGCCGACATTGTTCGTCCTCGTCCTCCTCCTCGAAAATGCCTCCGGATCGAGGAGGAGGACGAGGACGACGACGACGGGGACGATTGCCTCGCGTCCTCTCGCCTACCCCTTCGCGAAGCGCCCCTGCCGCCACTTGTCGAGGCCCACGGCCAGCACGATCACGATCCCGATGATGATCTCCTGCATGTACGTCGGCCAGCCGATCTGGCTCGAGCCGTTGCGCAGCACGGCCATCATCAGCGCGCCGATCATCGAGCCGCCGATGCTCCCCACGCCGCCGCTCAGGCTCGCCCCGCCGATCACGACCGCGGCGATGATGTCCAGTTCCAGGCCCACGGCCACCGAGGGGTCACCCACCGTCAGCCGCGCGTACTGCATCAGCCCGGCCAGCCCGAAGAACAGCCCGGCCAGCGCGTAGATCGCCGCCTTGTTCAGCCCGACGCGGATGCCGCACAGGCGTGCCGTTGCCTCGTTCGAGCCGATGGCGAACACGCGCCGGCCGAAGATCGTCCGCCGCAGCACGACCACCATCACCAGCGCGAGCGCGAGCGTGATCCACACGCCCGGCGGCAGCGGGAAGAACTGCGCCGCCTTCTCCCGCGCCATCAGCGCGTCAATCGCCGGCGCCTTGGGCGGCGTCACGACCTGGTTGTCGGAGATCCACTTCGCCAGCCCGCGCACCAGCGTCATCATGCCGAGCGTCACGATGAACGGCAGCATCCGCAGGCCGGCGATGATGCCGCCGTTCACCAGCCCGACGAGGCCGCCGGTCACCACCGTCAGCACGATCACCGCCGCGGACGGATATCCGGCCTCGATCAGCCGTGCCGCCGCCACGCTGCCCAGCGCCACCACCGACCCGGCGCTCAGGTCAATGCCGCCCGACACGATGATCAGCGTCATGCCCAGCGCGCCCAGGCCGACCACGACGGTCTGGGTGAGGATGACCTTCGCATTCGCGCCGCTGAGGAAGACGCCGCGGATCTCATCGCTCAGGCTGAACAGGCCGATCACCAGCAGCAGGCCGAGCAGCGGCCCGCCCGCCGCCAGCCAGCGCAGGACGCGCGTGCTCATGCCGCCACCTCCTCCTGGCCGACGGCCGCCGCCATGATTTCGTGCTCCGTCCAGCCCGCCGCCGGTCGCACGGCCGTCAGCCGGCCACGGCACATCACGGCGATGGTGTCGCACACACCGAGCAGCTCGGGCAGATAGGAACTCACAAAAAGCACGCCCCGCCCCTCGGCCGCGAGCGCGCCGATGAGCTTGTAGATTTCCGCCTTGCTGCCCACGTCAATCCCGCGCGTCGGCTCGTCGAGCAGCAGGATGCGCGCGTCGTGGTGCAGCAGCCGCGCGAGCGCGACCTTCTGCTGGTTGCCGCCGCTGAGCTCGCCGACGGCCTGGTCCGGACCGCGCGTGCGCACGCCGAGCCGCTCGATCCACCGCCGCGCCGCCTCGCGCTGCCGCCGGCCCGACACGCAGCCCCAGCGGCTCACCGTGCCCGGCCGCGTGAGCACCAGGTTGTCCGCCACGCTGCGCTGCAGCAGCAGGCCCTCCGCCTTGCGGTCCTCGCTCACCATGCCGGCCCCGCGGGCCAGTGAATCGCGCGGCGAAGGCCGGCGGACTTCCGCGCCCAGCACCGCCACTGTGCCGGCCGCCAGCCGGTCCAGCCCGAAGGCGGCGCGCAGCGTCTCCGTGCGCCCCGCGCCGATCAGCCCGGCCACGCCCAGCACCTCGCCGGCACGCAGCTTCAGGCTCACCCCGTGCGGGCGCGCCCGGCCGCTCACGCCCCGCAGCTCGTACACCGGCCCGCCGATCGTCCGCGGCGTCCGGGGATAAATCTCCGCCACCACGCGGCCGACCATGAGACGGACGAGCTGCGCGGTGTCCGCCGCGGCCATCGGCCCGGAGCCGACGCTCTCGCCATCGCGCAGCACCGTGAAGCGGGCGCAGAGCCGGCGGCATTCCTCGAGGAAATGGCTGATGTAGATCACCGCCACCCCCCGGCCGCTCAGGCGGCGGATCGCGGCGAAGAGCCGTTCCACGTCGCCCTGCGCGAGGCTGCTCGTCGGCTCGTCGAGGATCAGCACGCGCGGCTCGGAGACCAGGGCCCGCGCGATCTCGATGATCTGCTGCTCGCCGATGGAGCGGCTGCCCGCCGGCGCCCCGAGCGGGATGGTGTCATGCTGCAGCTCGCGCAGCGCCGCGTGCGCCAGCGTCCGACGCCGCGCGCGGTCCAGCCAGCCAAAACGGTGCGGCTCCTGCCCGAGCAGGATGTTCTCCTCGACGCTCAGGTGGGGCGCGAGCGTGAGCTCCTGATAGATCATCACCACGCCCGCGCGCCGGGCGGCGAGCGGGTCACGCGGCTCGTAGGCCGTGCCGTCCAGCTCGATGCGTCCCGCGTCGGGCCGGTGCGCGCCGCTGAGGATCTTCATCAGCGTGCTCTTGCCCGCGCCGTTTTCGCCAATGAGCGCGTGGACCTCGCCCGCCGCCACGGAGAACGACACGCCCCGCAGCGCGCGCGTCGCGCCGAAGGATTTCTCGAGGCCGTGCAGGGCGAGGCGGAGGGTCATGGCCGGAGCGCGGAGGCCGCGTGGCGCAGGTTTTCAGTCTGCCATGTCGCCGGCTTGCTGCCGGCCGGCGCGACCAACAGAACGAACGCCGGAGGCGTGGGCGGCGTCCGCAGGTTGCAAACCTGCCAAACAGCAGGCTGCAAGCCTGTTCTACGCGCGGTCGGGCTGATTGAGGCGGTGAACTCCACGGCGTCCTCACCACTCAAAGTCCATCCCTATCTCTGCCGCGCCGTCGCGGAAGCGCAGCGGCACGCGCAGTTCCTTCTCCCCGCCCGCTTCCACGACCTGCGCGCGGGAGCCTTCCCCGAGGCGCACGGTCAGCCTGTCGTTCACCAGGAACGTCGTGCTGTCGCGTCCCACGATCTGCGGTGCGCGCGCCACGCGGAGCCACACGTCGCCCGGCGCGTTGTCGCCGCGCACGGTCACCGTGCGCCGCAGCGACGCGTCCAGCTCCGTCGTCCGGGGCACGACGTGGTCCTCGACCGCCAGCCCCGCGAACTCGTACCGGAACACCGGCCGGCGCTCCGCATCGAAGGCGTACCCGCGCATCCGGTAGCCCGCGTCCGCGCCGGCTGCGGCCGGCCAGACATCCTGCGGCTGCGCGAGGCGCGCGAGCGGGGGGCCTTCGGGGAACTTGATCACGTCCACGCCCAGCGGCCCCTGGAAGCCCTCGCCGCGGCCGGTGCGGTGCTTCGCCGCGTCCACGAAGCCGCCGTGCCAGGCGAGCGCGAGCCGCATCTGGTCCGCGTCCCACGCGAGGTTCACCTTTTCCGGGTAGCCGACGCCGATGGCCCGCGTGCCGGCGCCTTCGAGGAAGTGGCGGTAGATCGCCGGCCCGTTTGTCGGCGCAATCTCCATCTGGCCGACGACCAGCCCGTCCGGCAGCTCGGCCTCCGCCCCGCGCGAGAGGAAGTGCCACAGCGCCGCGATCTGCCGCGCGGTGTCGCCGTCCAGCACGTCCGTGTTCACCGCGCGTCCCTCCGGCCAGAAGGCCGGCATGCGCGTGCCCGGCCGGAGCGACGCAGGGTCGCGCAGGTACGCGTCGAACCATTCCCAGCGCAGCCGGCCGGCCATCCGGGTCATGTCCAGCGCCGGGATGCCGAGCGAGGGAAACTTCCCGAAAGTGTGGCACGACACGCAGGCCAGCCCGCCGGTGCCGGCCAGCTTGCGGCCGTGCTTGGCGAGCGTGGCATCGAAGGCCGGCGCCATGCCCGTGCCGCCGCCGTCCGCCGAGGCGAAGAGCGCCGGCAGGTGCCCGACGTTGGCCGCGCCGAACTGCGGCATCCGCACGGCCATGTACGGGCGCGCGGCGGCGGCGTTGGTCAGGATGGCGCCGAGCGCCGCGGTCCGGAGCTTGAAGCCGGTGCGGGTCAGCGCGGGCGGCAGTCGCCCCTCGTCGCCCAGGTCCGCCTCCCCGGCCGTGGTGAAGTAGGCGGCGCGCAGGTCGCCGGGGCCGCCGACGCCGTCGCGCGCGTGGCAGGCGTAGCAGCTCAGCCGCGCGAGCGTGTGGTGGACGGACTGCGCCGGCGTCAGCGGTGTCTCCAGCTTCTCCGCCGCCGCGACCGTCTCGCGCAGCGCGGTCCGTTCCACCGCCGTCAGGAAGAAACGCGGACGACCGGCCGGCGGTTCGTCGGCGAGGCAGCCCGCGGCGGGATTCGCGCGGAGCGCCGCCAGGGCCGGGACCGGCGGGGCGGTGGGCGCGCCGGCCAGATCGTCCACCGCGTGGCACGACGCGCAGCCGAGCGAGCCGAAGAGCGCCCGCCCGCGCGCCGCCTGCGCCGCATCCACCGTGAAGGAAGTCTCGCCGAGGGGCCGCATCGGCCTGGCGGCGCGGCTCAGGCGCGACGCGGGAATCACCTCCCGGCCGAAACCCGGGCCGGACCAGGACACGGCCAGTTCCTCGCCGCCGGCATTCTCGAACCACGTCACCCGCAGCGGGTGCCGGCCGGCCTTCAGCGTGACCTTCCCGGACTTCTCCACCGCGCCGTGCTCGCCCGCGTTGTCCACGACCAGCCGGCCGTCGAGGTAGAGCTGCGAGCCGTCATCGGAGACCGTCCAGAACGTGTACTCGCCGTCGGCGGGCGCCTCGAGGTGGCCGGTGAAGCGGAGGGCGACGTGGTCCGCGCGCCGGATGTAGGCGGCGCTCAGGTTCGTGGCCACGCCGCGGGCGGCGGCGGTCAGCGTCTCGAAGTCCGGCATCCGGCCCTCCGTGCGCGTCTCGAAGTACTCGACGCGCAGCCCCGGTACGAAGGCCTCCCCGCCGCCGGCCGCCGCCTGGTCGCGCAGCAGGTACGCGGCCAGCGCCGCCGCCTCGCGCTCGCCGAGCGGCACCGCGGGCATCCGGCCCGAAGGCCGTGACTTCAACGGGTCGCGCAGGAACGCGGCCAGCGCGGCGACGGTGGTCTTCCTTGCGAGCACGCTGGTACGGATCGAATCCAGCCGCAGCGCGTCGAACTCCGCGGGACCGAGCCTGGCGCCGTGCGGGAAAACCTCGTCCGGCGACGCCTCCGGCGCATGGCACGCCACGCAGCCGACCGTGTGGAACAGCCGCCGTCCCTCCGCGATGTCCGCCGGATCAGCCTCGGCCGGCGTGTCCGCCACGGCCGACGGGAGCGAGACGAGGTAGTGCGTGAGCGCCTCGACCGCGTCCGCCTTGGCTGCGGCGGGCAGGCCGTGGAGCACGTCCGGCATGGCTCGGGCGGCGCCGACCTGCGCCGGGTTGGCGAGGTACTCGCGGAGGAACTGCGGCGTGAGCCGGAGCGCCTCCCCACCAAAGCGCGGGCCCACCTTGGCCGACAGCCGCGCCGCCGCCGCGGGCGTGGGCGCGTGGCACGCCACGCAGTTCAGTTCGCCCAGCAGGACCTCGCCCGCCGGCACGCCGTGCGCCGGGCGGCCGAGCAGGCCGATGGGCGCGGTGTCGGCCGCCCGGCTGGGCATGAGGGCGGACAGCAGGACGGCCAAGCAGGCGGAGATGCGGAGTGACACGGGGTTTTCGGCAGTATCACCCGCCGGCCGCGCGGCAAACAAGTCCGGGGAGAAATTCCAAGTTCCGAGTTCCAAACAAGCGCCAACGGCCAAGTTCCAAACCTCGGACAGCGGCGTGGCCGCCAGCTGGCCTTTGGTTCTTGGAGCTTGTTTGGAGCTTTGAAGGTGGAGCTTGGAATTTCCGATCACTCCACGCGGCCCAGCACCTCGAGCGTGAAGCGACCGTCCTCCGGCCGCCAGCAGAGCTGCAGCGCCGCCTTCCTGTCGGGGCCGACGCGGCCGAGCCAGCGCAGCGCGTTCGTGCCGAAGTCGCGCGCGAACCGCGGCTCCGCCAGCGCCCACTGGCGGCATTGCGGCAGCATCTTCGGCCACGTCTCGGGACGGTCGTGGAGGGGCTTCATTTCCAGCTTGGCGGCGAAGCTTTCGACCGCCCCGCGCTCCGCCCGGCCGGACGCCACGGCCGTCGCGCCACGGAACTGGGGATGCACCAGCCCTTCGGCCTCGACCGGCCCGGTGGTCACGAGCGCGGCCAGGTCGTCGCCCACGGCGGGCAACGCGGCGAGCTGCGGGTAGCTGCCGTGGATGCGCGAGAAGCGCTTGAGCCACAGCCCGCCCGCGGCGAAGGCCGCCACCGCCGCGCCCACGGCCAGCAGGCGGAGGCGCGGCCACGGCGGCAGGCCGCGCTCGCGCCGCAACCGGACATGCGCCCATACCAGCAGCGCGAGAAACGGCAGGTTCAGCAGCCAGAGCCAGTACGGCTTCAGCGGCCCCGGAGGCAGCACGCGGTCAATCAGCGGAAACACCCCCGCGCCGCGGGCGAGGTCCGCCTGCCCGAGATACAGCGAGGCCAGCACCGCGACGTACACGCACCAGAAGCCGAACCAGCGTCCGAGGATCAGCCCGGTGCCGCCGGCCAGCAGGAGGAGGACCACCGGGGCGAGGTACAGCAGCAGGTTGGTGCCCGCCGCGGGCGCGATCGCGCCCAGCCGCAGGAAGGTCCACAGCAGGGGCAGCTTGAGGATCGCCGCGGCCACGACCAGCCAGCCAAGCCAGTTCGCGGCGGTCGCGGCGGCGCTGCGGGATTCGTTCATCGCGGGAGAAAAGCTTTCCGGGCACAGGGTGCCAGTGCGGTTGGTCAGCAGGGTCTGCAAGGGCCTATTCGGCTAGCTCATCGGTCCAGGTCGCAGGGGAGGATTCTCGTGCAGGTCGCTGAGGTCTGCACGCGCGCCGCCTGATCCGCCTCGCTCCGGACCAAGGCCATGATCTCCCCTGCTATGGGAGCGTATCCCGGACGGTCTGATTGCCAGTAGCGGACATGGTCGGCGTAATTGCCCTTACCACCTGTCAGATGCACATCTTTGATTCCCGACCCAAACACATCGCGGAGCGGACCGGCAATGGGATCGCCTGGAAAACAAATATTGGTCCACCGGACGACGGCAAAGAGCGCTGCGTGATGTAGAAAGAGCGTCCCATCCTCATACCATCCGCAGATCCCTGAACCGCCGTCATTCTGTGGAGGGGAAGTCGGAAACTCCCGCTGGAGTTTGAGTTCATCAAACTCATCTCGGCTCCGCGAAAAGAGCATGGGTGCGTGTGCCAGCGGGCTTCCCAGCGTGATAAGGTCGCTGATTCGCCAGGGTTGGTCTGAGTTGCCGGCAATCAGTTCATTGAACAGCCGATGTTGAATTGCAAGAAACCGCGGCAGGCCAACCCGTGGCGGATTATGCAGCAGGCGAAGCCCGATGGTGTTGGATTCCGTTGCCGGCATACCTGCATGGGGTTTCTGCCCGGCCCACAGGAACTTGAGCGCATCATAGGCAATCACGCTGCCAAGGCTGTGCCCGACGATGATGACC
Organism: Limisphaerales bacterium; assembly: GCA_046155815.1. Classification (GTDB taxonomy): domain Bacteria; phylum Verrucomicrobiota; class Verrucomicrobiia; order Limisphaerales; family CAIMTB01; genus JBJXFY01. The sequence goes on from JBJXFY010000401.1 coordinate 23,559, forward strand.
CGGGAATACGATTGGTTCAAAGCTTCAAGGATCTCCATGCATTCCCTCCGAATGACCTGTCGTGCGGCAATGTTGGCAGGGGCATTGTCGAGGTAACGGGCGGCATCGCCGACGACTTCCACAAACTTGGTCTGCAACAGCAGCCACAGGCCTGACAGGGCCAAGGGAATTGGCGAGAGGGCAATCCATGCCCAAGCCTTGGAAGCCCACCCGCCCGAGTTGACCCAGTACATTCCCGCCGCAGTGACGGCCGCGAGCAGGAAAGCGGTCGCCGCAGCAGCACCCTTGGCCCATGTGTAGGTGTTGTTGCTCAGGTGACTGGACATCGCCTCCAAGTCCCTGTCGGGCGTGCGAAAGAGACGGACAAGCCACCGCAGGATGTGAACGACCGAGGTTCCCTGGATGTGGTGCGCCCAATAATACTCATGGCAATCCACCCGCGGGCCGGAATCTGGGGCTTCCACCTGGATCTTGCGAACCTCCAGGCTCGCCGCCAGCCGGTCGGGCCTGCTCCTGCACGTCCAATCAGCCGGGAACACGGCCTTGATGAAATCACGGAGCGTTTCCATTGGCCGCTGCTCGCCAATGCCGTGGATCAACACCAGCGCAATGCGTGGTTGGGCCGGCTTCGTTTCCATTTCGCAGCCCGTGGCGGGGGCGCGGGCGGCAACTCACTCCCTCCACCCATGGTTCTCCCGCACCTGGATCATCGCCGCGAGGATGTTGTTCCACGTCTCGGGCTGCATCATCAGATCGTTGGGGAACATGCA
>JBJXFY010000407.1:0-8788 GCA_046155815.1 Limisphaerales bacterium
CTGGATTCCGTTCGTGCTCGTGCTGCTCGCCGGCCTGTGGCTGTTCCAGGCCATCCTGCCGCGCCGCGTGGCGGTCGTGGCCGACGAGTTCGGCCGGCTGCCCGTGCTGCTGCAGGGACGCACCCAGCCGCTCGACTCCGTCGCCCGCAACGCCCTGCTCCAGCTCCGCACCAAGCAGACCATCTACACGCCGAAGTCGGCGGACCGCCCGGCCGAGACCACCACGGCCATCGCGTGGCTCAAGGAGATGCTCTTCCAGCCGGAGAAGGCCGACGCCCGGCCGGTCTTCCGCATTGACCATCCCGAGGCGATCACGCTGATGCGGCTCGATCCCGCGGAGAAGTACTTCTCCTTCGCGCAGCTCCGGCCGCAGCTCCCGAAGCTGGGCGAGGAGGCGCAGCGCATTGGCGAGGCCAAGCCCAAGACCGAGCAGCAGACGCCCTTCGAGCGGTCCGTGACGGCGCTGTACCAAAAGGTCGTCCTCTACCACCGCCTCCAGCACAGCCTGAAGCCGCCCGGCGTGGCGGACTTCGCGGGGGCGCTGGACGCCTACGAGCAGGCCATCCCGGCCGGCGTGGCCGCCGCCCGCGCGCGCGAGGCGGGACAGGCCTTCGACCAGGCGGCGTTTGAGGCGCTGATCGGCCATCTCGGCCAGTTCGACCAGGTGGCGCGCTTCGCCTACCCGCTCATGGTGCCGGCCGGAAACCCCGGTCACTCGCGCGACGACTGGGGCAACGCCGGCACGGCGCTGATGGAGGCCGCGCGCGGCGGGAAGATCCCCGAACCCGTGCGCGCCTACGCCGCGATGCAGGCCGCCTTCCGGTCCGGCGACGATGGAAAGTTCCGCGCCGCCGTGGCGGACTACGGCCGGTGGCTCGCGCAGCGCGGCTACCAGCCCGAGCAGGCCAAGGTCCGCAGCGAGCACTGGTTCAACCGCATCCAGGTCTTTTATCATGCGATGGGCATCTACGTCGTGGCCTTCGTGCTGGCGTGCGTGTCGTGGTTTCAGCGCAACGAGGTGCTGCGCCGCAGCGGCGTCTGGCTCGCGTCCTTCGCCCTGGTCATCCACACCGCCGGCCTGATCTTCCGCATGGTGCTGGAGGGCCGGCCGCCGGTCACGAACCTGTACGGCTCGGCTGTCTTCATCGGCTGGGGCGCCGCGATCTTCGGCCTCGTGCTCGAGCGCGTGTCGCGTGACGGCCTCGGCACCGTGGTGGCCAGCTCCGCAGGCTTCTCCACGCTCATCATCGCCCACCACCTCGCGCTGGGCGGCGACACCATGGCCCTGCTCCAGGCCGTGCTGGACACGAACTTCTGGCTCGCGACCCACGTGGTCGTGGTGACGCTCGGCTACTCGGCCGCATTCGTCGCCGGCTTCCTGGCGATGCTCTACGTGATCCGCGGCTTCTTCACGTCCACGCTCTCCGTGGCGGGCGGGAAGGCGCTCGAGCGGATGGTGTACGGCGTGGTCTGCTTCGCCACGCTCTTCAGCTTCATCGGCACCGTGCTCGGCGGCATCTGGGCCGACCAGTCGTGGGGCCGCTTCTGGGGCTGGGATCCGAAGGAGAACGGCGCGCTGCTGATCGTGATCTGGAACGCCTTCTACCTGCACGCCCGCTGGGGCCGCATCCTGTCCGAGAAGGCGCTCATGGCCGTGGCCCTGTTCGGCAACATCGTGACCGCCTTCTCGTGGTTCGGCACGAACATGCTCGGCATCGGCCTGCACTCCTACGGCTTCATGGACTCGGCGTTCAAGTGGCTGATGCTCTTCAACGTCTCGCAGCTCTTCTTCATCGGCCTCGCGCTGCTCCCGCTGCGTTTCTGGCGGAGCTTCCGCGGCGTGGCCGCGGCGAAGCCCGCGCCCGCGGGAGGGAAGCTGAAGCCGGTGGCGGCGTGACATGGCAGGAAGCTCGACGCGCAAAGTTCACGGCCCAAGAAAAGGACCAAGCCCCAAGTCCGACGGTCACGCGCCGTGGAGCTTGGGGCTTGTGCTTTGGAGGTTTCCTTGAGCTTTGAACTTTGCGCTTTGACCTTCCCTACACATCGCAGATCTCCACCCCCTGCCGCAGCGAGGCCAGCACGTCCGCGCGCTTGGGGATGAACTCCTGCGCCACGAAGCCCTGGAAGCCCGTGTCCACGATCGCCCGCATGATCGCCGGGTAGAAAAGCTCCTGCCCCTCGTCAATCTCCCCGCGGCCCGGCACGCCGCCGGTGTGGTAGTGCGCGATGTGGTCCTTGGCCTCGCGCAGCGTGCGGATCACGTCGCCCTCCATGATCTGCAGGTGGTAGATGTCGTAGAGCAGCTTGAAGCGGTCCACGGCCGCCTGCTTGCACAGCTCGACGCCCCACTTCGTGTGGTCGCACTGGTAGTCCTTGTGGTCCACCTTGCTGTTCAGCAGCTCCATCACGGCCACGACCTTGTGCTTGTCGAGGATGGGCGCGAGGCGGCGGATGCCCTCGGCGCAGATTTCAATGCCCTCCTCGTCGGACTGGCCGGCGCGGTTGCCGGAGAAGCAGATGATGTTCGTCAGCCCGAGCGCGGCGACCTTGGGCGCGGCCTGCTCGAACCAGGCGACGATGGCATCGTGGTTTTCGCGGCGGTTCAGGCCCTTGACGATGCCGCCGGGCACGCCGCTCACCATCGCGCACGTCAGGCCCTGCTTCTGGACCACCGGAACTTCCTCGATCGTGAGCAGCTCGACGGACTGGATGCCCATGCCCTTGGCGGCCACGGCAAACTCCTCGAGCGGGATCTTCCCGTAACACCACTTGCAGACGGAATGGTTGATGCGGCCCTTGCGCGCAGCGGCCTCGGCGGCCCGCACACCGGGCGCAAACTCGGCGGCCACGGCCGCGGCGGCGGCCCCGGCGGTGAGCGTCTTCAGGGCGGAACGGCGGGAAAGCGGGGTGTTCATCGGTGGTTGCTTTGCCCGACTGAACGGAGCCGGCGGCCCGCCGTCAAACGCGCGGCCGGCCGCGCCGCGTTTGTCAGCCGCCCGCCCCGCGGTGCACCCTCCGGGCCGTCATGTTCCGCCTTGCCCGCCTGCCGGCCCTGGCCGCCGCGTTGACCCTCACCGCCGCCGCCGCGCCGCCATGGTACGCGGGCGCGCTCGTCGGGCTCGAGGTCGGCCCCACCGGCGCGCAGTTCGGCCACAGCGACCCAAATGATGCCCGCTACGCCGCGCGCTTCGACGGCCGCCAGATCGTCCGCGAAACCGTCGCCGCCGGCGGCGAATACCTGGTGGCCTGGGCACGCGACGGCGACTTCGCCTACTACGACTCGCGGCTCCTGCCGAAGGCGCCCGGCCTCGGCGAGCGCGACCCGCTGCGCGAGGCGGTGGACGAGGCGGCACTGAGCCGCCTGCCCGTGATCGCCTACTGCGTGGTGCAGCAGGGCGGGCATTTCCTGAACGCCCACCCCGAGTGGGCCATGCGCGACCCGGAAGGCCGGCCCATCGGCCGCTTCTGCTTCAACTCCGGCTACCTGGCGGCGATGAAGGAGATCGTGGCCGAACAGCTCGCGTACGGCATAGCGGGCTTCCACCTCGACATGCTGGATCAGGGCTTCGGACCGCCCTACGGCTGCTGGTGCGACACCTGCCGCGCGGAGTTTCAGAAGGAACATGGCCACCCCATGCCGCGGGGCGCGACGTGGGACGAGGCCTGGGACCGGATGCTCGACTTCCGCTACCGCACGAGCGAGCGCTTCCAGCGGGCGCTTTACGCGCACATCAAGATGCTGAACCCGCGGGCGACGGTGGACTACAACTACCACGGCAACCCGCCCTTCAGCTTCGAGGTCGGCCAGCGGCCGGTGCAGCACGCGGGCAACGGCGACTTCATCACCGGCGAGACCGGCGTGTGGGGCTTCAGCGCGCTCACCGTCGGGCTGAACGCCGCCTTCTACCGCGCCGCCGTGCCGCATCAGCGCGTGCAGGTGGCCATGCAGCGCGGCGTGCGGATGTACCATGACCAGACCACGCGCCCGTTGGCCGACCTGCGCTGGGAGCTGCTCACGCTGCTGGCCCACGGCGCGTTCGTGACCCTCGTGGACAAGACCGGCTTTGACGGCGCGCTCGATCTGGCGGCCTACGGGCGCTTTGGCGCAGCATTTGCGGACGCCCGCGCCCGACGCCCGCACTTCGGACAAATGCCGGTGGCCGACGTGGGCCTCTGGTTCAGCAGCCGCACGCGCGACTGGCTCGGCCGGGAGCAGCCCGCCGGCTACTTCCAGGGCTTCCTGGGCGCGCACAAGGCCATGGTCTATGAACACCTCCCCTACGGCGTCCTGCTGGACGAGCACGTGACGGCGGCGGCGCTGCGGGCCTTTCCCGTCGTGCTCGTGCCCCACGCAGCGATCCTCTCCGCGTCCGAGGCGGCGCTGCTGCGCGGCTACGTCGGGGAGGGCGGCGCGCTGATCCTCACCGGTTGGACCGGCCAGTTCGACTCCCTCGGCCGGCCGCTGCCGGACACCCTCCTCGGCGACCTGGTCGGTGCGCGGGTGCAGGAGCGGCTCGGGTCACAGGACAACTGGATGCGGTTCCCTGCGCCCGCGCCGGACGCGCCCTTCGCGCCGGACGTGCCGGCGGACTGGCCCTTCCTCGTGAAAGGCCCCGCCACCGTGTACGCCCCCACCACAGCCACGCCCGTGGGTGAACTGTTCAAGCCCCACCGCACCACCCGCCAGCGCGAGGGCCGGGAAGGCACGGACTGGCCGATGAGCCCCGACATGGCGGTCGGACCCGCCGTGCTCGTGAACCGGGTGGGCCGCGGCACGGTGCTGACCTTTGCCGGCGCGCCGGACTTCGCGACCGCCGGCGAGCACCACATCACCGAGACGCGCCGCCTGCTGGCGGACGCCGTGCGCCGGCTGCACCCCCGCCCGCGGGTCCGCGTGACCGCGCCGGCCCATGTCGAGGCGGTGGTCACGGACGAACCGGCCGTGCGGGTGCTGCGCGTCCACCTGCTCGGCTACCTGACGCCGCCGCAGACCACGCCGCCCACTGGCCGTCCGGCCGTCATCCCGCGGCCGATGGAGGACCTGCCGCTGTTCCGCGCGGAGATCGAAACGACGGAACGGCTGCGCGGCGCACGGGCCTACTCACCCGCGACGCGCCTCGAACGCCGCGGGCGGCGCGTCGAGGTACAGGTGAACGACGTGCATGAAGTGGTGCTGCTCCGCTATTGAAGGGCGGAGGGCGGGCCTTCACGGCCGGCCCGCCACCGCGGCCACCTCGTGCAGCGGGCGCAACGTGCGGAGCAGGCCGCGGATCGTCCGGAAACCCGTCGGACACAGCCCGAGCCGCGCGGCCAGCACCGCGGCGCGACGGTCGTAGCCGTAGCGCCGCAGGCCGATCTCGCGGACCGCGAACCCGGCCACCGTCAGGAGCGTGCCGAAGGTCTGCGGGTTCCACGAGTACAGGTGCCGGTTCGGCTCCGCCGGGTCGAAGCGCCGGTAGCGCCGTTCCTTCTCGTAGGGCACCGCCGCGAGCAGCGTGCCGCCGGGCTTCAGCAGCCGGCGCAGCTCGCCCAGCACGGCGCGCGGCTCCTCGACGTGCTCGAGCGCATGGTGGGCGATCACCGCGTCAAACGCCGCGTCCGGCAGCGCGGCGGTGTCCGTCACGAATTCCGCGCCCGCCGCCTCGACTTCCGGGCGCAGGAAGTCCGCCACATCGAACCCGACGCGGCGCGCGGCCTGTAGCGCTGCGAGGTTCCACCCCGCGCCGCAGCCGAACTCGAACACCGCGTCCGTCTCCCGGACGTGCGGCTGGAAGAGCCTTGCCCGCACCGCCGCCACCCACGGCAGCGCCACCGGCGGCAGGCCACGCTTGTCCCCGTGGTACGCACGGCCGGCGTCGCCGGTGTACGAAGCGGTTGCAGGGTGGGGATTCGCCACGGCAGGACTGACGTTCGGCCGCCTCCGCCGACGGCCGCAAGCTTCCGGTGGCAGGCGCCCGCCGGGACCGCCTCGAAAGCCGGCGTGAGATTCGTTCAGGCTTCAGCGTCGTCAGCGCCGGATCGGGGCTCCGGTTTCATTCCTGGTGGCCGATGCTCGCTGAGCCGCGGAGGCCGGTTCAGCCTGTTGCTCCTTCACGCCGCCCTGCCCCGCCCGCCGAGGGGGCCAAGCCCGGCAGGCGCCCAAACCGCTGGAACGACTCCGCCGGCAGGCCGAGCGCCTGTTTCAGGCGCAGATCCCGCAGGAACAGATTTTTCTGCCCCATCAATCCGACGAGCGTCAGGGGATGCAGCCGATGCCAGAAGACCAGCGCGTTCGCCGGAAAGGGCCAGTCGCTGGCGTGGAGGATGCGCGGCAGCACCTCCGGCGTCCCCACGATTTCAGGGAGGCACCGCCAGCGGAACTGCGACCCCAGCACCGCCGTGTCCGCGTACAGCCGGGGATGCTTCGCGGCCAGCGCCACGAAGTCGGGGAAGTGATCCTCCGCCGGCGGATCGAAGAACGCCCGCGTCCCGGAATGCGCGGCGATCACCGTGCAGCCTTCCTCCAGCGCCAGCGTGAGGAACCGCGGGTCGCCCAGCGTCTTGCTGGCGATCGGGGCCGAGTGCTCCGCGCCCGTGTGGACCATGATCCGCATGCCCTTCTCGGCGCACTTCCGGTAGAACGCCCGGAACTTCGGATCGCCGGGATTTACCGCCTGCGTGGGCGGATGGATTTTCAGCACGCGCGCGCCCTGCGCGAGGCAATAGTCCAGTTCCGCCTCCCAGTCCTTGCGCTGCGGGTTAAGCGACGGACACGGGATGAACAGGTCCGGATGGCGGGCGACCACGCGGAACAGATGCTCGTTCGGGACATAGACCGAGGTGTTGGCCCAATCCGGCTCGCCCGCCTCGGTGTAGCGGCTGTCCTGCGCCAGCAACACGACGCGGAAGGTTCCCAACGCCTCGCGCGCCTCCCGCGCCTGCCGCACCAGCGCCTCGACGTACAGCTCGTTCAGGTCGCCGGTGGACGGGATCCGGAGCAGCTTTGTGAGCAGGCCGTAGCTTGGGTTCGCCTTCTGCGCGGACGAAAGCCCGCACGTCTGCTTGTGGACCGGCGGCCAGCCCTGGTCGCCGAACAGGTGGGCGTGGGCGTCAATGGCTCCGGCCAGCGGGGCGGGTGCACGATGCGTGAGCCAGAGCACCGCTCCCGCTGCCACCAGCACCGCACCCGTGCCGGCCGCGATCTGTCCCCAACCCAGGACTCCTGCCACCGCCCGGACGGCTCCGGCGACCCCGGCCAGCACCCGGAAGGCGATCACCTGGAAAGCGACGCCCAGCCCCGCCCCCAGCCACAGAAAGCCGGGCAAGCCCGTCATGGGCTCGAATCGCCCCCAAATCGTGGCGGCCAGCGCGACTCCCAGCGAGGTGGGCAGACCAACCGTGAACAGCCAGAGCAGCCCCGCCACGGCGACGACAGGAGGGACGCCGAAGTTTGCGCCGATGCCGAGCGCGGCCCAGATGCCCAGGCTGATTGCGCTGGTGAGCAGGGCGAGGACCAGCGGTCGGCGGAGCGACCTCATCATTTGAGAAGTCGGAGCGGCCAGCCTCGGGGCGGTTTCATTTCCGGGTTTCGCGCAGGGTGGTCAGCATCTCGCGGACGGCCGCGACGATTTGATCGGGACGGTGGAACTGAATGTCATGCTCCGTCGTGCCCGCGACGACGAGGCGGCTGCGATGCGAGATGTTGGTCAACACGTGCTGCGCTTCGATCCAGCCGGGGCCGCCGATCCAAGATCCGTTCGTGGCCCGGGCGGAATCCTGTTGCGTCGTGACCACGGTCACGGGCAGGTCGCCGAGGTGGCGCAGCGCCGCACGCACCTCCAGCCAGTTCGCCTGGCCGGTGAGTTCGTCATAGATCGCGTGCGTGCTCCGGGTGCGGTTGAGCATGGCCAGGCGGAACTCGCGCGCCGGCGGATCGTACGCCGGCTCCCGGATGATGCCGGGTGTGACCAGGCGCTGCGGACCAAGGAAGGCGAGGTGGTTGAGCACGGTGTAGAGCAGCGGCGTGGAGCCATCCATCTCGGCCCTCATGTCCAGGTCCGTGTTCAGGGCGTCCACCAGGATGAGGCCCACGACCTCGTCCGGGTGCCGGCTCGCGAAGTATCGCAGGTTGAGGCCACCCCAGGAGTGTCCGAGCAGGACGAACGGCGGGCGCAGCCCGGCGTTGGCCAGCAGCGAGCGCAATTCCTCCACGACGTGCTGGGTGGTGCGGGGACGCGGCCCGGAATCGCTCCAGCCGTAGCCCGCCCGGTCGTAGGTGCAGACCTGGGCAAAGCTGGCGATCCCTCCGGCAACCGTCTCCCAATCGTAGGAGGCGCCGGACAAACCGGCGTCAATCACCACCGTGGGCGATCCCGCACCGCGGACGTGGACGTGCAGCCGATGCCCGCCCACATCCACCAGCCGGCCCGGCGGCGGATGTTGCCGCTCGATCCGCCGCGTCGCGATGGCCTGCCAGGCCGCGCCGGCCACCGCGAGCAGCACCAGTCCTGCGGCTCCGGCCAGCGCCACGCGGCGAAGCCAACTTCGGATGCGCGGTCGTTTCATGGCGGTTCATTCCCTGGGTTGCAGGCGGAGGGTGTGTGTCGCCAGCCCCGGCAACAGCGGCATGGTCTCGCCCTTCACCCACGCCTCGTGTCCGGCGCGGAAGTTGGGGGAGAGAAAATGCCCGCTCTGGCCGCCGAGCATCTGGATCACGCCCTGGTCCTCATGGCCGGGTGAGACGACGAGGCGATTGACCGCTCGCTGCTCACCGCTGCCGATCCGCGGCATATCCTCGCCGCCACCAGAA
>JBJXFY010000417.1:0-25119 GCA_046155815.1 Limisphaerales bacterium
ACGCCGCGCGCGGCACGAACGACTTCGCGACGCTGAACCTGCACGCCGCTCAGCTCGCCGGCCGCGCGGGCGAATACGGTTCCGACGATCCGGCGAAGGCGCGGGCCGCCCGCCGCGCCGCGCTGGATTCGTCCTGGGAACTGACGCAGTTCCTGCTGCTCGCCACGAACGCGCCGGCCGCCGAACGGCAGAAGGCGCTGCACCGCGCGCTGGACCTGCTGCCGAAGCTTCAGCGCGAGGCCGGCTCGAACTGGCTGCGGACGACGTTTGCCGAACAGCCGGCGCTCGGCCTGGCCATCCTCGCGGAGGCGGGCCGTGTCGCCGCCCAGGGCCCGGCGCAGCGGCCGGCGGACGCCCGCGCCGCGGCGCTCCGCCTGCAGCGCCGCGCGGTGGACGGCCTGCTCGCCGTCGGCGAGCCGGCGGCGTCGTGGCGCCTGCCGCTGAACGCGCTGGCCGCCACCTGGCTCCGCGAAGCCGAACTCACCCGCCGCCGCGGCGACGAGCCGCCCCCGCAGCAGCCGCAGTTCGACCAGTTCGGCAACCAGGTTTATTTCGGCCCGCAGCCCGGCTACCGCGATCCGAACCAGCCGGAGCCGGTGAACGCGGCCGCGCTGCTCGAGGCCGAGCCGGAAGGCGGCTGGCTGGCGCAGCTTGACCCGGCGGTGGCGCCGCGCGTGCGCGTGTTGCGCGTGCCGCTGCTCGCGCAGGAGGAGCGCTTCGCCGACGCCCTCGCCGGGCTCGCCCTGGTCGCGCAGGACGACCCGGACGTCGGCCGTTCGCTGGCCGGCGATTTCCTGAACACTTGGGCGCGGAAGCGCAGCCCGTCGCAGAACTTGAACCAGCCACGTTACTACAATCCCTATTACAATCCCTACCAGCAGATGGGCGGCATCGCGCTCACACGCGCACATCAGCAGCGCAACCTGGACGAGCTTGCGGGCTTCCTGCCCGCGCTGAACCGCCTGCCGAAGCCGCCGGCGAAGGAGGTGCGGGTGGACGCCTTCACCCGCGCGCACAGCGCCGCGGAGGTGTTCCGCGTCGAGGATCTCGAGCGCGTGTTCGGCCCGGTGGAGGCACTGGACACGCCGCTGCTGGCCGGGCTGATCCAGACAATGCGCGAGCGCCTCGCCGGCCAGTGGCGCCAGCCGCGCGTGCAGCAGGACGCCAAGACAAAGCGGACGGACAAGGAGATCAGCGCCCAGGTGGCGCGCGGCTACGAGCTGCTCGCCGGCCTCGCCGAAGCTGCGGAGCGCCGGGCGCCGGACGACTGGTCCGTGACGCTCGCCCGGGCGGCGACGCTCTTCGACTGGGCCGAGTTCGACTACGGGCAGAAGGTGGACCTCGCCGTTTACACGGCGAAGCGCGACGAGGCGTTCCGGGATTTCGCGCGCGCGGCGGAGATGTACGCGGCGAAGCTGCCGGCGCTGGACGAGCCGGACGAGACCACGCGCGTGTTCGAGCAGTGGTTCAACGCCACGCTCGGCGCGAGCGACCTCGCCTATCTCACCCGCCAGACCGAGCCTTCGACGAACCAGCTTGGCCGCATCCGCGCGGCGATGGCCGGGCTGCCCGGCGAGGCCTCGGCGCGGCACCGGACCGCGTTCGCGCGCGGCCTGTCCGAACGCAGCCAGGGCCTGCGGCCGGAGCTGAAGCCGCGCTATCTGCGCGCCGGCCTCGAGGTCGCCGGCGACGATCCGGCCGCCGCCGAGGCGCGGAAGCTCGTGCGTTACTACGACGACCTGCTGCGCGAGATCATGCTCGACGTGCGCGTGGACGGCGACGCGGCGGTCGGGCACGGGAAGCCCTTCGGCGTGTTTGTGGGCATCCTGCACACGGACGCCGTGGGCCGGGAGAGCGGCGGGTTTGCGAAGTACCTCCAGAACCAGGGGAACCAGGGCTATTACTTCAATCCTTACGGCGGCGGGCCGGTGAACTACCGGGATGACTTCGAAAAGCAGGTGCGGGAGAAGTTCACGGACAGCTTCGAGGTGCTGGCCGTGACCTTCCACGAGGACAAGGTGGAGTCCCGCGGCACGGACCGTCCCGGCTGGCGCGAGTTTCCCTATGCCTACCTGCTGCTGAAGGCCAAGGACGCCGCGGCGGACAGGCTGCCCGGGCTGCAGCTCAACATGGACTTCGTGGACACGGCCGGGCAGGTGGTGCTGCCCGTGAGCTCCGCGCCCGTGCTTGTGGACGCGCGGCCGGAGGCGCCGCCCGCCCGCCCGGCGCGGCAGATCGAGATCGTTCAGACGCTCGACGACCGGGAACTCGCCGCGGGCCGCGCCACGCTGGAGATCAAGGCGGCCGGGCGCGGGCTGGTGCCGGAACTCAGCGAGTTGGTGGACCTCGCCTTCGGCGGATTCACCGTGACCAACGTGGACGACCGCGGCGTCGTGCTCACGCGGATGGACACGGAGGGGGACACGGTGGCGCCGGTGTCCGAGCGCGTGTGGCTGGTCTCACTCACTCCCTCGGCCGCCGGTGACTCACTGGCCTTCGCCTTTCCGCAACCCAGGCAGGCGGATACGAAGGCGACTTACAAGCGCTACGCCGACGCCGACTTGGTCGAGGTGTCGGCGGAGATCGCCGTGGCCGGCGTGCCGCTTCAGCGCGGTTGGTGGTGGTTCTGGGCGCTGGGCGGCGTGGGGCTGGGCGCGGCAGCCTTCCGGGTCTGGCTGCGGAGGCGTCCGGCGGCGGCGGAGACCGTCGCAGCGCCAGCGTACATGGTGCCGGGCGAGGTGACGCCCTTCAGCGTCCTCCGGCTATTGCGGCGGATGGAGGCGGATGCCGGGTTGGCGCTTTCCTCCGAGCAGCGGCAGGAGATCGGGGCATCCATCTCGAACCTGCAGCGCCGCTACTTCGCGCCCGGCGCGGAGACGGACCACCGGGCGGATCTGCGGGCGCTGGCAGAACGGTGGGTGGCCGCGGCGCGGTGAGGCTTTGGGGCGATCTCCGCGGCGGGGCGCCGCCGCCACGGTTCAGCGCGCGGCGTCGCCGGGGCGGAGGATCAGGTCCACCAGTTCGCCCGGATGGAGCCCGGCCTCGGGCGGCAGCTCGACGAGGAACGGCAGGCCGCGCTCAAGGGCGTTGTCAAAGCCGCGCAGGCGCAGCGGCGACGAAACGAGTTCAAGGTGCGTGCCGACCTTGCTGATGGAAGACTGGAGGATCAGCGGCGGACGAGTGCGGGTCCGAATCTCGACGGGCATGCCGACGCGCGGCTCGATGGCGAGCGGCTGCCGCACGTAGCCGATGATGCGCTGGGAGCGGGGCGCAGTGACCACGGCAACGATGGCACCGGGCGGGATGCGCTCGCCGGGCTGGTGGTTCACCGCCGTGATCACGCCGTCTATCGGTGCCCGGAGCTTGGCAATGCGGGCCTGGTCGAGCAGTCCTTCCTGGGCGGCGACGGCCTCGTCGAGGATTTTCAGAGCCTCGGCCTGGCCGGTGGAATTCATCGCCTCAAAGCGCGGCAGCGCCGCGGCAAGGCCGGCCGCCAGCCGCTCCCGCTCCGCGACCTCGGCCAGCAGCGACTCATGGACCGCCCGTGTCAGCTCGAACTCGGCATCGGCGATGACCTTTTCGGCGTGGAGCCGGGAGTTGCGTTCGTGGTCGAGGCGGGCCCGCTCCAGGTTCACGCGTGCGCCGGCCAGATCCACGCGGGCCTCAAGCCAACGGGAGCGGAGGTCTTCCAGGCCCTGGGCGTTGCGGGCCTCGTCCAACGCCATGCGGGCGCGGGTGATGCGGAGCTCCGCGGCGGCCACGTCCAGTTCCTTTCCGGCGGCTTCGGTCGAGCTGAACTCGACCGTGCCGATCACTTCGCCGGCCTTCACCTCGGAAAAGCGGTCCACGGCGAGCCCGGTCAGGGTGCCGCCCTCGACCGTGATCACGTTGGCGCGGCGGGCCTCGACCTCCCCGAAGAAATGTTGGCCGCGAAAATCGCGCTGCCAGAGGAGCGCGATGACGACGGTCGCGGCCGCAAAGACGACGACCGGCACGAAGCGGTGGCGGATCTCGCGCCCGAGGGCGCCCGGCGGGCTGGGGATGGGTTCGAGGCGTTCCATCTCAGAGTTCGGATTCATCCTCCGCCTGCATGCTGGTCACGCGGGACACGCCCTCGAGGCCGCGCAGCTCGACGAGGAGATCCTGCACGCGGTTGTTGTCGCGCAGGAGGAGGCGGTAGGAAAGGTCCGTGCCGCCGAACCCCTCGTTCGAACGCTGGCTGGCGCACAGGACACGGCGGCTGTGGCGGTCCAGCAGGCGCAGCAAAAAGCCCAGCTCCCCGCCGGGTCGGGCCCAGTGCAGGTTCAGGATGAGGTCGTAGCGCCGCCGCGTGCCGAAGCCAGTGAAGTGCAGGTAGAACATCACCGCCACCGCGAACGCGCAGCCCACGACGGCCGTGGCCCACTTCTGCGTGCCGGCGGCCATGCCCAGCACGATTGCGGTCAGGATGTAGCTGGTGTCCAACGTGTCGCGGAGGATGTTGCGGAAACGGACGATGGCGAACACCGCCATCAGCCCGAACGCCGTCACGAGGCTGTTGGACAGGACGTGCATCACCATTGCGACGACGACCGGGATGAGGATCATCGAGTTGACGAACGACCGGGAGTATGAAAGCCCCCCGTGCGTCCACATGTACGTCCAGGCGATGGTCTGCCCGCATAGGAAGGCGAGGCAGAGGCTCACCAGAACGGCGGCAAAATCCGTGGGGACGGCGGCGACGTCCGCCGTGGACAGCCAGTCCATCATGCGGCGGCGGGTGCAAAGGTGGGGCTTACGTCGTTCCGCCGAGCGGCCTCAAGGCGGCGGGCTGCGGCGGGCTGGGCGGCGAGCGCCGGCAGCACGTCCAGATGGGCGGCCAGCACGTGCTGCGCGCCGAGGAGCGTGAGGCCGTCCGCGTATTTTGCGGCAGAGCACTGGTGCAGGTGGAAGACCTGCACCAGTTCGCGGAACCAATTGGGGAAGCGGCCGGTGAACTTCAGCTCCAGCACGACCTTGTCGTCGAACACCGCCACCGGTCGGTGCATTTCCGCCAGGAACCGTGCCGTCGGCTCGGGGTCGCAGCGCACTTCGCGGTCCATCGTCACGCGCACCGCGTTGTCCGAGGGACTGATCCAGGCCTCCCGCAGGTAGGCGACGTGTGCGGTGGGCCGGGCCTGCATCTCGTTCAAGTACCGGCTGAAGTTCTGAACCGCGATGAGATGCTTCGAATCCGTCGAGGCCAGGTGGTCGGCCTCGGGCAGATGTCCCGCCAGTACCCAGTCCACGAACTCGCGCTTCACCGCCGCGCGCTGCTTCAGGATCGCGTCGTTCATCCGCCGCTTGATCTCAAAATAGACCGGCGCCGTCGGGTTGTTGTCGTAGAAGCGGATGCGGAGCTTGTAGCGGTTCTTGTTGCCGTTGACTGTCCAGTGGTAGGTGGTCAGCCAAGGCGAATCGAGATACAGGCTGTGTACCGGATAGCTCAGGTTCGGCTGCGTGGCGCCATACTCGTCAATCTCCAGGTAGGAACTAACGAAGTCCCGGATGGCCAGCGCGCGGGTCTCATCAATGATGTATTTCAGCTCGAATCGCTGAAGCTGCATCCGGTCCGCGCTCATTTCGGTTCAACGGGTTGCGACAAGGTGCGGGAAGTCATCACGTCGTAACACAAGTGTCAAGGAGTCGGGGGGAAGCGTGCGGCCGAATCCGCAAAAAAACAAGCGGGGAGGGCGCCGCCGGGTCCCGATGCGCCAAGCAGGCTGAGGTGCGGGACCGGCCCGGCAGGTCCGGAAAGGGGAGCCGCCCGGCGACAAGTGCCCCGGGCCGGGATTAGGTGAGCCGGTCCCGGCCGGGGTCAGGCCGCCACGGCCGCTTCCCGGCGGGCTGTCAGCGGCGCTCCCACCTGCAGTTCATCCGGCACGGGCACAAATTCCCGTACCGCCGCCCATAGCCGGCTGAAGTCCTTGTTCACATCGCCCGAGAGGCAGTCCGTGATGTCGCCGGCTAGGTCGGGGTACCGCTCGATCACCTGCCGGAAGCTGAAATCCGGCTCGTAGAAGGCATAGACCAGCTTGCGCATGTTCTCCACCCCCTGCCGGAGGTGCGCGCCGTAGGCGGCGAAACGTTCCGGCGAAAAGTCTCCGGCCGCGATCGCCCCATGCACCGCTTCCCCGGCGGCCGTGCCGCTTTTGAGCGCGAGCATCAGGCCGGAAGAAAACACCGGGTCGAGGAAGCAGAAGGCATCACCCGCCAGGAGCAGGCCCGGTTCGGCGCAATGCCGCGCGTGGAAGGTGTACTCGCTGGTCAGGTAGTGCGGGCCAACCTGGGTGCCAGGCGCGAGATGGCGCTGGATCCAGGCATTTTGCCCGATCTCGCGCTCGAAGATCGCCTTTGGATCCTTCACGCCACCTCGCGTCAGGTACTTGCCCTCCGCCACCACGCCCACGCTGACCATGTCGTTGTGCTGCGGGATGTACCAGAACCAGCCCTTTTCCGGCACGAATGCCACCGTGGTCGCGCCTGCGTCCAGGCCGTCGTCGCGCAGGGCGCCCTTGTAGTAGGTCCAAACGGCCACCTTGTTCAGCTTCGGGTCACGCTGGCGCCAGCCATTGCGCACCGCGCTGAAGGACTCCTTGCCCGAACAGTCCATCGTCATCGGCGCACGGAACTCGTGAGTCACGCCCGCCGCGTCCACCGCACGCACGCCCGCCACGCGGCCATCCTCGCGCAGCAGTTCTTTCACCTCGATTTCCTCCAGCACCGTCGCGCCCTTGGCGCGGGCATTGTCCATCAGGATCTGGTCGAACTCGCTCCGCAGCACCTGCCAGGTCTGAGCCACGTCCTCGCCGTACCGGGTGAAAAAATAGAAGGGCTGCGAGGCCTCGCCGCGGGGCGACACGAACTGGACGGAGAATTTCCGGACGAAGGCCGAGTTCCGCATCCGGTCCGTCAGCCCGAGTTTTTGGAGGGCCACGTTGGTAAAGGGAATCATAGACTCGCCGACGTGGTAGCGGGGGAATTTTTCACGCTCGATCACGAGCACGCGGTGGCCCTGCTGGGCGAGCACCGCGGCGGCGGCGCTGCCCGCCGGCCCGGCCCCGATGATGACTGTATCCCAGGTGGAAACCTGCACGGCGGCTTCAGTTTTCATACGTGTGCGTACTTGTTGAACAGTAGATAGCCGGGTTCTGCAGCGACGCAAGGCGCGGCCACCGCGGCGTTCATGTTGGTGGCCACGCCCTCAGGCTGCGCCGATGGGCCGGAAAACCCGCCTCCCGGCTCACGGCGCCTTCGGCCGACGGCGGTAGCGCTCATGCAGCCGGGTGTGCCGGCTTTCGAGGCTGACCTCGTTCCCGGAGATCCACATCCGCCTCACCTGCGTCCGGATGTCGAGGATGTCGCCGTCGGCGAGGAAGAAGCTGGCCTCCTTGCCCGGTTCGAGGGAGCCGAGCCGGTCCGCCACGCCCAGCGCGTGGGCGGGATGCAGGGTCAGTCCGCGCAGGGCCTCGTCCGCCGGTAGGCCGAAGGCGGCCGCGTGCGCGGCGGCGTAGGGGAGGTTGCGGATGTTGGAAGCGCCGAAACGGTCCGTGCCGTCGGAGAAGGCGACCCGCACGCCGGCGCGGAACAAAATGGCCGGCGCGGCGAAATGCACGTCGTAGGGATCCTCGTCGCGCGCGGGCTGGGTGAAGACGTGCTCGAAGACGACGGGCACCTGATTGGTGGCGAGCAGCTCGGCGCAGCGCCAGGCGTCGCGTCCGCCGGCCAGGACGGCCCGGTACTTCCGCCGCGCCGCCCACCCGACGGCGGAGCGGATCTGCCGCTGCTCGTCTGCGTGGAGGAACAGCGGCACCTCGCCGCGCAGCGCCGGCAGCATGGCCTCCCACGCGGGCACAATGGTGAAACTTTCGCCCTCCGCGACCTTCGCCCTGGCGTACGCCTCGGCGTCTTGGAAAAAGTCGTCAATCGCTTTCACCCGGCGGTCGCGTTCCTTCGCCTGCTCATCGGGAGACTTCCAGTTCTCGGGATTGGCCGCGGCGCCGCGGGGCGCGGTGTTCAGCACGAACGACGGCCACACGACGTGGAGCGCGGCGGCCCGGCGCACGGCGACCTCTTCGACCGTCCAGCCGTCGAGCGCGATCACCGCGGAATGCCCGCTGACCACGCCGCCCTGCGGCACGGGCTGCGCGTGCGTGAAGCCGTTGGCACGCGCCACCGGGATCAGCTCGGAGTCCGGGTTCACCGCGACCCAGGCGTACACGTCGGGCGTGAACGCGCCGACCTCGGTCGTGTCGCGGGTGGCGCGGACAGCATCGATCTCAAGCAGGCCGAGCGCGGCCACCGGCGCGATGAGGCCGGGGAAGAGGTGGAGGCCCGTGGCGTCCACGGTCACGTCGGCCGGCCCGATTCCGGCGTGGCCCAACGCCGTGATTCGTCCGCCGCGGACGAGAATCGCGGCATTGGTCATCACCGGTCCCACCACCGTATGGAGGGTGGCATTGGTGATGGCCAGGCTGTCCGCGCCAAGCAGCGGTGTCGCCGCCAGCTTGATGGCGGCGGCTAGGAAGAGATGGCGGAGTGCAGGGTGGTTCATCACTGCAGCAGGCAGTCCTGGCATTCGATCACGCCGAGGTGGCGCGCGCGTTCGAGGGCGCCATGGAAGAATGCGCGGCGCGCGGCCGCGCCTGCCGCGCTTTCCGGAGGCGCAGCGGCCGCGGCGGATTTTGCCTTTGCGAGCAGCGCGGCGCGTTCGGCGGCCAGCTCCTCGGCCCGTGCCGGTTCGCGCGTGCGGTCGAAAAACTGGCGCCCCTCGATCCATGTCTGGAGGCACACGCTGCGCGTGTCGAGCGGGTGGCCGGACCAGACGGCGAAGTCGGCGTCCTTGCCCGCTTCCAATGAGCCGACCCAGCGGTCAATCCGGAGCTGCCTGGCAGGGTTGAGGGTCACGAACTTCAGCGCGTCCTCCTCGCGCGTGCCGCCGTACTTCACGGCCTTGGCGGCCTCGAGGTTCATCCGGCGCGCGTGGTCGGACGAATCCGAGTTGAAGCTCACGTTCACGCCCCGCGCATGCATGAGCGATCCGGCGTAGGGGATCGCATCGTAGACCTCGAATTTGAAGGCCCACCAGTCCGCGAACGCGCTTGCGCCCGCGCCGTGGCGGGCGATCTCGTCGGCGACTTTGTAGCCTTCGAGGATGTGCTGGAGCGTGGCCACGCGGACGCCGAAGGACTCCATCGTGCGGAGGAACACGAGAATCTCGTCCTGCCGGTAGCTGTGGCAGTGGATGAGGCGTGTGCCGGAGAGGATCTCCGCCAGCGCCTCCAGTTCAAGGTCGCGGCGGAAGCCCGCCGGCTGGCTGCCGGTGCCGCGCCGGGCCGCGTAGCGCCGGGCGGCCGTGAAGCGGTTCACGTAGAAGGTCTGCACGCCCATGCGGCTCTGGGGAAAGCGGTTCGTCTGCCGGTCGCCCCAGTTGGACTGCTTCACGTTCTCGCCCAAGGCGAACTTGATGCCGGACGGGGCGTTCGTGAATTTCAGCCCTTCCGGCCCCTCGCCGTCCCGCAGCTTGATGACCTGGTTCTGCCCGCCGATGGGGTTGGCGGAGCCGTGCAGGAGGTTCGCCACGGTGAGGCCGCCGGCCAGCTGGAGGTGGAGGTTGTCCGTCTCGGAGTTCACCACGTCGCCGATGCGGACCATGGCGGTGCTGGGCAGCGTGGCCTCGTTGACGGCGCCCAGGATCATCGAGTGGCTGTGGCAGTCAATCAGGCCCGGCGTGACGTGCAGTCCCGTGCCGTCCACCGCGAGGGTGTCGGCGGTCAGTTCGGCGCGGAAATGGCCGACGGCCTGCACCTTGCCGTCGCGGATGAGGAGGCTGGCGTTGGTCAGCACGCCATCCGGGCCGCAGGTCCAGATCGTCGCGCCGCGGAGGTAGAGGGCCGGCGGGTTCGTGAGGATGCCGCGGCCCGCGAGCGGCTCGCGCGCCACGCGGCGGCGAGCCAGATCGCGGGCTTCGGACTTCCTTTTCTCCGCGGCTGGGTCGTTCGTTTTCGTTGCCGGGGGCGCGGGGAATTCGAAGGGCGTGCCGGCCACCCAGACGGCGCGCACGGGAGCCTCAGGGTCGAAGTAGTCGCCGGCCACGACGGTCAGGTTCGCCAGGCGGCCGGGCTCGACCGTGCCGAGGCGGTCCTGCACGCCGAGCAGCGCCGCCGGCACGGTGGTCAATGCGGCGAGGGCGTCAGACTCGGACAGGCCGCGGTCGAGGGCGGCGCGGAGGTTGGTGCGGAACCTCGTCGGCTCCGGAATCCCGGCGGTGGTCAGCGCCACGGCTGCGCCGGCGCGACGGAGCACGGCGGGGTTCTCCGGCGCCCAATCCCAGGCGCGGAGCTGGTCGAGGGTGACGTCGTCCCACCCGTCGTCCGGGAGCTTGGGAATCTCGGGGAATGCCAGGGCAACCACAAAGGGCGCGCCCGTGCCGGCGATCAGGTCCGGCCGCCGCCATTCGTGGCCGCTCGCCACGAACACCGGCTTCGCGATCGCCGCTTCCCGCGCCACGCGCGCCGCGCGATCGGCCATGAGCACGCTGCCCGGCTCAAAGAAGACGGGCTGGCCATCTCCCACGCGGGCGAGAGCGTCGAGCGCGGGGCTGAAGGGGTGCGGGCTCGGGCTGGAAGCCGCCTCGCGGTGCCAGGCGGCGTCCAGGAAGGCCTGCCGCACCACGGCGATCACGCCCATGAGCGAGTTCGGGTACTGGTTGTCCGCCCGGCTGGGTGCGAAGGCGACGCACTGCGCGGCGTCGGCGCGGAGGATGGACTCGTTCGGCCCGTCGTCGCCCAGCGCCACCAGCGCACCCTGACCACGGATGATGCCGTGCACGGGGACGAAGTGCGCCGCGGTGAAGCCCAGCTCGCGCAGCGCGGCAATCCGCTTCTCATCGGGCCGGTAGGCGGCGGCGACGCGCGTCTCCGGCGTCACGTCCGGGAGGCCGTGGCCCGGGCCGGCCAGGCCGGGGTCGCGTTCTTGACCTGGTACGCCGAAGAAGCGTGGGCCACCGGCGGCCGTGAAACCCGCGGCAATCGGCTCTGAATCGCGGGTGGAGACGGGCTGGTTCGTGCCGGACGCGACGTACGCGTCGAGGAAACCGGCATACACCGTGAGTCCGGTGCAGTCCCAGAGCCGGGCCCCGGCCGGGGCGGTCACGCCGGCGCCGGCCGCGGCGATTCGTCCGTCGCGAATGACGATGACGGCGTTGGAAACCGCCTCCCCCGGCCGCGCGAACAGCCGTGCGCCTGTCAGCGCGTGGGTGCCCGGGGGCGGCGGCCGGAAACCTGGGGCGGGAAAGTCCGCCGTGGAGCCCGCCAACGTGGGCATAAGTAGCAGGGCGGCGATCCAGCGCACAGCGGTAGTCTTGGCTTGGGACGGCCCATGACACCAAGCGGAATGTCGCCCCGGCATGGCCAAGTTCGCATTGCGCCGTCGGGCGTACGGCGCTACTAACTCGGCCCGTTTTGGGGCCGTCCTTGGCCGGGCCAGCGTAGCTCAGCGGTAGAGCAGGGGACTCATAAGCCCTTGGTCGGAGGTTCGATTCCTCCCGCTGGCACCAAATTGGATCGATGACTCGCGGCCCTGGTTGGTCCCGGGCGGTCCGGCAACGTGGCTGACTGCCTGACGCCATCCCCGGAAGTGCGCGGGGAGGCGAGTAACCTGGACATGACCCGGCGCGTGTGCCGGCTTGACCCGGCGTTTGTCCCGACCCTAGCTTGGTCCCGGCCTTGCCCCTTCATGCTCGCGCAGCTTAAAAGCCTGTTTTCCAACGACATTGGGATAGACTTGGGCACGGCCAATTCACTGGTCTATGTGCGTGATCAGGGAATCGTGCTGCGCGAACCCTCGGTCGTGGCGGTTCAGGCGGGTACCACCAACGTGCTCGCCGTGGGGGAAGAGGCCAAGCGCATGCTCGGCCGCACCCCGGGCAACATCGTCGCCATCCGTCCGATGAAGGACGGCGTGATCGCGGACTTCGAGATCACGGAGGCGATGCTGCGGCACTTTATCCAGAAGGTCCACCACCGGAAGCTGATCGCGCCCCGGGTGGTGGTCGCGGTGCCCTCGGGCATCACGGAGGTCGAACGCCGGGCAGTCAAGGACTCGGCCTCCCACGCGGGCGCACGGGAAGTTTACCTGATCGAACAGCCCATGGCCTCGGCCATCGGGGTCGGCCTGCCGGTGCATGAACCGGCAGGCAACATGATCGTGGACATCGGCGGAGGGACCTGTGAGATCGCCATCATCTCCCTCGCCGGTATCGTCTTCAGCCGCTCGCTCCGGGTGGGCGGCGACGAGTTTGACGAGACGATCATCGCCCACATGAAGCGGGCGTACAATTTGATGATCGGCGAACGGACGGCGGAGGAGATCAAGATCAGGATCGGCTCCGCCTACCCGCTGGAGCAGGAACTCACCCTCGAAGTCAAAGGCCGCGACCTCAGTGCGGGTCTGCCCAAAACGCTGACCATCCGCTCGGAGGAAATCCGCGAAGCCCTGAAGGAACCGCTCTCGAGCATCCTCGAGTCCATCCGCATCACGCTCGAACGCTGCCCGCCGGAACTTTCCGCCGATCTTGTGGATCGCGGCATTGTCATGGCGGGAGGCGGCGCGCTGCTGCGGGGCATTGACCGGCTTGTCGCCGAGGAGACCGGACTGCCGGTCCACATCGCCGACGATCCGCTCAGCGCCGTGGCCACCGGTACGGGCCGGGTGCTGCAGGAGCTGTCCTTCCTCAAGCGAGTCGCCTCCTCCAGCACCGCCTAGCGGGCTGGGATGCTGCGCAAGCCCCAACTCCTACTCCTCGCCGCCGCGGCCCTGCTCCCGCTGGTGGCGCTGGCCCTGCCGTCCGCCGCGCAGGCGGGCTTCCGGCAGACGCTCGGCGGCGTCCTCCTGCCGCTCGTCGGCCTCCTCGCCGCGGCGGGCAACATGACCGCGCGTGCGGCGGAGAGCCTCCGCCCGGCCAGCCCCTCCGCCACGCAGGCTGCCGTGCTGGACGCCGAGAACCAGCGCCTCCGCCTCGTCGTCGTGGAGCGTGACGCCGCCCTGCACGAGAACGCCCGCCTCCGCGCCCTGGCCGGGCTGCCCCGCCCAGCGGGCTGGAACCTCCGCCCCGCGCGCATCATCGGCCGCGACCCGGCGAACTGGTGGCGCACCGCGTGGCTGGACGCCGGCCGCGCCGCGGGCCTGGTGCCGGACGCCACGGTGCTCGGCCCCGAGGGGCTCATCGGGCGCGTCGTGAGCGTCTCCGCCGCCTCGGCGCAGATCGTGATGCTCGGCGACCCGAACTGTCCCGTGGCCGCGGCGGTGCGCGAGACGGGCGACCAGGGCATCATCCGCCCGCTGCCCGGCAGCGACGTGGAGAATGATGTGGTGGGACTCACGTTTCTCCCGCGCAACGCCGCGCTGCAGCCGGGCCAGAAGGTCTTCACCAGCGGCGCGGGCGGGGTGTTCCCGCCGGGCATCCTGGTGGGCGAGATCGTGGACTTCCGCAGCGTGGGCCACGGCCTGTACCTCGAGGCGCGCGTGCGGCTCGCGGCCCGGCCGGGAGCGGCGGACTGGGTGTGGGTGAAGCTGCCCTGAAGATGATACCTCAGATGAACGCGGATCAACGCTGCTGGTCCGAAAACTGCCATGTCTTCATCTTCATCCTGGTCGTAATCTTGGTCGCGAAGCCGGAGTAAGGTGAAGAGCAGGCGAAAAATCATGATTAAGAAACTGGCTGCACGTTTTTGGGACCTGCCGGCGGGCGCCGGCGTGGCCTCCCGGGCGGCCGCGTCCAGCTGCGTCCATCAGCGGTTCAATCCGCTCCTGCCACCATGATGCGCCGCGAAGGAGTCCAGATTCTCGGCGTGCTCGTGGTGGCGCTGCTGCTGGTGGTGCTGCAGACGGCGGTGTCCGCGCCGCGCCGGTGGCTCGGCGTACAGCCGGACCTGCTCCCCTGCCTGATGGTCTATTGCGGGCTGTGCGGACCGCTGGCGCTGGTGGCCGGGCTGGCAGTGGCGGGGGGGTTCTGGTTCGACGCGTTGTCCGCAAACCCGCCCGGCATCAGCGTTTTTCCGTTGCTGGCGCTGGGCGCGACGCTGCACCAGGCGCGGGACTTCATCCTCCGCGATTCGCCCGCGGCACAGGCGGCGCTCGGGGCCGCCGCCGCCGCCGCCTTGCCGCTCGTCGGACTGATGCTGCTGCGCGGCCTGTGGCCGGTGCTCGACGCCCCCGCCGAGGCGCCGGTCTGGGCGGTGGAGCAGGTTGGCCGCGTTGCGCTGCCGCCCCCGGTGGGCGGCCATCTGCTGCGCCAGGCGCTTGTCGGGGCCGCGTTCGGCGCGGCCGTCACCCCGGCGTTCTTCCGCCTCTTCCGTTGGATTGGCGGCACGTTCGCCTATCCCGAGGCTGCGCCCGGCTCGTTCCGGTCGGACCGGCAGATCGTGCGGGGGCGCTCCTGACGCCATGCTCTTCGTGGACCAGCTTCGGGACGGCCACCGGCCGCTGCGCGTGATCGGCGCGCTGGTGGCCACGGGCCTGTTCGTGCTGGCGGCCGGACTGTGGCGGGTGCAGGTGCTCGCGGGCAGCCGCTACGTCGCTTCGGAGAAGTCCCAGTCCATCCGTCTCGTGCGCGTGCCGGCGGTGCGCGGAAAAATCCTCGACCGCAACCGCCAGCCGCTCGCCGAGAACCGCCCGAGCTACGACCTCAACGTCTATCTCGACGAGCTGCGACCGTCCTTTGTGTGGCATTACACGAACCTCGTGCTGCCCGACTTCCGCGCCGTGCACGGGCGGCGGCCGAACACCGCCGAGCGCACCGCGCTCCAGCAATCCGCGCGCCTGCTGGCCTACAGCAACCTTGTGCAGCGCGCCGCCGCGGTGATCGGCACGGAGCTGCCGATCGAGCCCGATCGCTTCCTCCGCCACTACCGGCAAAACCTCGCCCTGCCGCTGCCGGTCGCCCGCAACCTCTCTCCCGCGCAGGTCGCGCGCTTCCAGGAGCGCAGCCTGCAGCTCCCCGCGCTCGATCTCGAGATCGAGGCGCTGCGCTTCTACCCGCACGGCGCCGCCGCGGCGCACGCCCTCGGCCACCTTCAGCGCGCCGACGAGGCGGACAACGACCCCGACGACCTGCTCTTCCGCTACCGCCTGCGCGACTGGCGCGGGGCCGCGGGCCTCGAGGCGGCGCAGGATGCGCTGCTCCGCGGCCGGGCCGGCGTGAAGGCGCTGCGCGTGGACAGCATGGGCTACCGCCACGAGGAGACGTTGCTGCAGCCGGTGGAATCCGGCGCGCAGGTGGTGCTCGCGCTGGATCTCGCCGTGCAGGCCGCCGCGGAGAAGGCCCTGGCCCGCGTGGCGCCCGACGTGCGCGGTGCGGCGGTGGTGCTGGACGTGCAGAACGGCGACGTGCTGGCGCTGGCATCCCGGCCGGCCTTCGATCCGAACGTGTTCCTCGCGCCGATCCCGCCCGACGTGTGGAGCCGGCTCAGCGACGAGCGGCTCAGCCCGCAGTTGAACCGCGCAGTGCATGGCGCGTACCCGCCCGGCTCGATTTTCAAGATCCTCGTCGCGCTCGCCGGCCTCGAGGCCGGCGTGATTGACCCCGGCGCGGTCCACGCCTACGAGGGCTTCTACAAGCTGGGCCGGCAGATCATTGACGACACCGCGCCGCCGGGGGACTACGACTTCAAGCGCGCCTTCAAGCGCTCGAGCAACGCCTACTTCATTGACCACGGCCTTCGCCTCGGCCCGGAGGCGATCCTCGCCATGGGGCGACGTTTCCGCCTCGGCGAGCGCACGGGCATCGAGCTGGGCGGCGAGAACCCCGGGTTCTTCCCCGACGAGGAGTTCCTGCGCTCGCTGAGGTCCCGGCGCACGCCGTGGAACGACGGCGCGACGGCCAACCTCGCCATCGGCCAGGGCTATCTCACGATGACGCCCCTGCAGGCCGCGGTCATGACGGCCGCCATCGCGAACGGCGGGCGGCTGCTGCGCCCCCGGCTCGTGCTGGGCCTCGAGCCGTCCGAAGCCGGCGGCACGGCGGGCCAGGTGTTTGAACCGGTGGTCGAAGGCGACCTCGGCGCCCGGCCGCGCGACCTGCAGCTCGTGCGCGACGCGATGCTGGCCGACGTGGAGGAACCGGAGAGCTCCGGCCGCGAGGCGTTCATCCCCGGCTTCCGGATCGGCGGCAAGACGGGCACGGCGGAGATCAAGCGCGGCCGGCAGCTCGAGGACAAGATCACCTGGTTCGTCAGCTTTGGGCCGTATCCGGAACCGCGCTGGGCGGTCGTGGTGGTGATCGAGAGCGGCAGCTCGGGCGGGCGCACCAGCGCGCCGGTGGCGCGGCAGATTTTCCTGGCGCTGCAGCAGCGCGAGGCCGGCCTCGCGGCGGGCCGCTTCGCCGCCTTTCAACCATGACCACCGTCGCCGCGCCCATCCCCGGCCTGAACCCGCGCCCGCAGGTGATCCTGTGGCCGCTCTGGGTGGCGGTGATCCTGCTGCAGGTGTGCGGCGCGCTGTTCGTCTTCAGCTCGACGCTCGGGGATACGACCACGGCGCTGAAGCAGCTCGTGTGGTACGGCGTGGGCCTGGCGGCGATGCTGGCGGCGGTGTTCCTGGACTATCGGGTGCTCGCGCGGTGGGCCTTCGCGATCTACTGGGCCACCATCGCGCTGCTGGTGCTCGTGATCCTGGTCGGGGTGGAGCGCAACGGCGCGCGGCGGTGGTTTGACCTCGGCCCGTTTTCGCTGCAGCCGAGCGAGTTCGCGAAGCTGGCCGTGATCCTGGCGCTGGCGCAGTTCCTCAGCCGGCCGGTGGAGGAGCTGCGGCTGCGCGCCACGCTGTTGCGGTGCCTGGGCCTCGTGGGCCTGCCCTTCGCGCTCGTGCTCGCGGAGCCGGACCTCGGTTCGGCGATCGTGCTGGTGCCGACGGCGTTTGCGATGATGTTCGTCGGCGGGGTGCCGCCGCGGCTGCTGGGGATGATCACGGGCGCGGGCCTGCTGCTCGGCACGCTGGTGACGGTGGACGCGCTCTTTGCGCCGGAGGGCTGGCGCTTCATCAAGCTGAAGGAATACCAGCGCCACCGGCTGCTGGTGTACTTCGGGAAAGATTTTGCGCCGGAAGGCGCGACGCCTGAACAACGACGCTACTACCGCGAGCTGCAACGGCAGAAGTCGTGGAACGTCGAGCAGGCGCTGATTTCTGTCGGCTCCGGCGGGCTGACAGGCAAGGGCTGGCGTCAGGGGACGCAGAATGCCCTTGGGTACCTTCCCCGGCTGGGCGCACACAATGACTTCATCTTCTCGGTGATCGCCGAGGAGACGGGCTTTGTGGGCAGCGTGGCGGTCCTCGGACTGTACTCGCTGCTGCTGTTCAGCGGGCTGAAGGCCGCCGGCCAGGCGAAGGATCGCCTGGGAAGGCTCCTTGCGACGGGAGTCGTGGCGCTGCTTTTCAGCCACATCTTCATCAACATTGGCATGAACCTCGGACTGATGCCCGTGACGGGCATTCCACTGCCGCTCCTCTCGTACGGGGGCTCGTCGGTGGTCTGCTCGCTTGTCGCCGTGGGCCTCGTCCAAAACGTATACCTCCACCGGAGACCCCATTAGACATGAACAAGAGACCCCCCTACCCGCGGCGTGGCCGCGGCGGCCCGCGCCCGCCGCACCACCGCCAGGCCGCCGAGGCCGCCCATGGCCGGCCCGATCCTGCGGCCCGCGAGGCTCGCGAGGAGGTGCTGTCAGGCGAGGATGCGGACAGCGTCTTCGCCACGGAACGGCACGAAGATGAAATCATCCGGGCGGAGAACCTCGCCGCCGGCCTGCCGCCGGAAGGCGAGGCTGTCGCCGATCCGGCCCATGCCCGGTCCCCCGCCCACCCGCATCACCCCCCGTTGCCGGCCGCCGCGGAGCGCCCCGCCCCCGCCGTCGGGGGCGGCCTGCTCGGCGCGATCAAGCAGGCCGCCCGCCGTCTGGTGGAAAAGGTCGCCGCCCTCATCCGCCCCAAAAAACCCAGCGGCAAGGAAATCATCATCAACGCCGAGTCCCTGGAGATCCGCGTCGCCGTGCTCGAGCACGGTCGCCTCGAGGAGTTCAACATCGAGCGCACGAACGAGGAACGCCTCGTCGGCAGCATCTTCAAGGGCAAGGTCCGCAACCTCGAGGACGGCCTCAAGGCCGCTTTCGTTGACATCGGCTTTGAGCGCAACGCCTTTCTCCACTACTGGGACATCGTCCCGACCCAGTTCGACAGCGGCGTCGAGGTCGTCGAGCGCGGCGGCCAGCGGCGTGACAAACCCAAGATCACGCAGAAGGACGTGCCGCGGCTCTTCCCGCCCGGCAGCGAGATCATCGTGCAGGTGACCAAGGGCCCCATCGGCACCAAGGGCCCGCGCATCACCACCAACCTCTCCCTTCCAGGCCGCTACCTCGTGCTGCTGCCGAACTCCGACCAGTCCGGCATCTCCCGCAAGATCGAGAACGTCGATGAGCGCCAGCGCCTCAAGAAGATTCTCCGGGAGCTGAGCATCCCCGATGGCATGGGCGTGGTGATGCGCACCGCCGGCGAGGGCAAGCAGGCCCGTTACTTCGTCCGCGACCTTGCGCTGCTCCTTGACGAGTGGCGCGACATCCAGCAGCGCATCCAACGGCAGCCGCTGGCCACCTGCGTCTTCGAGGAGCCCGACCTCGTCGGCCGCACCGTGCGCGACTTCCTCACCGAGGACGTGGACCACATCTGGGTGGACGACCACCGCCAGTGCCAGCGCATCCAGGAGATGATCACCCGCATCTCCCGCCGCTCGGTGTCGAAGGTGAAGCACTACAACGAGGCGGCCGTGATCTTCGACTGCTTCAACGTCACCAAGCAGCTCGAGACCGCCTTCCAGCGAACCGTCCACCTCAAGGGCGGCGGCTACATTGTCATTGACGAGACCGAGGCGCTGATCGCGATCGACGTGAACACCGGCAAGCACCGTTCCGGCAAGGACCTCGACTCCACCATACTCCAGGTGAACCTCGAGGCCGCCGAGGAGATCGCCCGCCAGCTCCGTCTCCGCAACATCGGCGGCCTCATCATCCTCGACTTCATTGACATGCGGCAACCGAAGGATCAGCGGGCCGTGTACAACCGCCTGCGCGAGGCCATGCGCCGCGACAAGGCCAAGACGCACCTCCTGCCGATCTCGCCCCTCGGACTGCTCGAGATGACCCGCCAGCGCCAGACCGAAAGCGTCCAAGCCTCCGCCTACGACGCCTGCCCGTATTGCAAGGGCCGCGCCCGCGTGAAGAGTCCCGAAACCATGAGCGTGGAAATCCAGCGCAGGCTCGCGGAAATCCTCCGCCGCCGCCCGCGCGACGAGTCGGACTTCCAGCTCAAGATCGCCACGCATCCCAACGTCTACGAACGCCTCCGCCGCGAGGACGAACAGCTCTTCATCGCCCTCGAGAAGAAGTTCTTCGGCAAGATCTCCTTCCGCGCCGACCCCGGCCTGCACGCCGAGTCGTTCAAGATCTTCAACGCCGTGAACAACGAGGAACTTGCCAGCGTGGGCTCCTGATCCCGCCGTTGCGGGCGCGGGGTGGATCCCCGCCCGCACACCGGCAGTTCACGGCCGCTGGAAAAGGGCGGCGAGGCTGGTCGAGATACGGTCGCGGACCGCGCCGGGCAGGCGCTGGGTCAGGCGCTCGCCCGCCGTGACGAGGCCGCGCGGAAGCAGCTTCAGCAGCGGCCCGGTGCCGAGGCAGCCGCCGGTCAGCGAGTTCGTGTACACGCGGAGCTCCACCAGCCGCAGGCCGGCCTTGGCAGCGAGCGGCGGCACTTCGTCCGGGTGCAGCAGGAAGATGTGGCCGTCGGCGTCGGGCTTGAACTGGCGAGCCTCGAAAACGGACGGATCGGCGCAGTCGGAGAATCGGGGCAGGGGATTGCGGAAGTAGCGGCCGTTGGGCGTGGTCATCACGATGTGGCCGCCGGCCGGCACGAGGGTCGCGGCCTTGCGTAGGAAGTCATCGGGGTGCGCCACATGCTCGACGACCTCGGTGATGAGCACGACGTCGAAGCATTCGCGGAGGCCGAGTTCGAAGGCGTTGCCCGGCGCGTAATGGACGGTTCCGCGCTCGTGCTTCAGGCGGACGTAGCCCTCGAGATCGGCACGGAGGTCGTTCCAAGTGACCTCATAGCCGGCCTCGGCCAGGGCGAGGGTGAAGTTCCCCTGCGCGCCGGCGATGTCGAGCACCCGGGCCGGCGGTGCCTGGGCGCGGGCTACGAGCTCCATCGCGTGGCGGCGGCGCTCGGCGTATTGGTAGGCGTAGCCGCGGTTGGCAAGGCCGCCCCAGGCCTCGAGCTCGTCGTAAGGAAAGCTGTAGCGCCAGCTCTCGGGCCAGGCAGGGTCGAACGTCGGGCGCTTCATGCCGGAGGATTTAAGGTCGCGGCGTGCCGGGCCGGAAGAAGCAAAAACGCCCCGGCGGAAACCGGAGCGTTCGGGGGACGAAGAAAGGATCTCACCGCTGGCGGCGGCGCTTCACGTTGAGCTGGGTGAGCGAGTGGAGCAGGGCGGCCTGCACGGTGGCCTGCTCCTCGCCGCCGAGCTTTTCCTGCAGACGCGCCTCGGCGCGCTTCTTGGCCTGCTCGACCTGTGCCTCATCGATGTCCTCCGCCTTGATCGCCATGTCCGTCATCACGGCGACGCGCTTGCCGGAGACCTCCACGAAACCTTCGCCGACGGCGAGGTGCAGCAGCTCGGCACCGCGGCGGACGGCCAGTTCGCCGGCGTGCACCTGGGTGAGCAACGGGACGTGGCCGGGGTAGATGCCCAGCTCGCCGTCCACGCCGGGCAGCGTGACCATGTCCACATCCTCCGAATACACCTTGGCCTCCGGGGTGACGATTTCGAGCTTGAGCGGCATGGCGGGTCCTTGGGGTTCTCAGTCTTGCTCTTCACCTCAATCCTACTCTGCCCACAGGATCAGGTGTAGGAGGAAGATCAAGATGCGGGCGGTTACTGGCGCACCTCGTCAATGCCGCCCTTCATGTAGAATTCGTTCTCGCCGACGTCGTCATGCTTGCCCTCGAGGATCTCCTTGAAGCCGCGGACGGTGTCGGCCACGGGCACCTGCTTGCCCTCGCGGCCGGTGAAGACCTGCGCCACGGTGAAGGGCTGGCTGAGGAACTTCTGGATCTTGCGGGCGCGGAACACGGTGAGCTTGTCGTCCGGCGAAAGCTCGTCCATGCCGAGGATGGCGATGATGTCCTGCAGGTCCTTGTAGCGCTGGAGCACTTTCTGGACGCCGCGGGCGGTGTTGTAATGTTCCTGGCCGACGAATTCCGGCGCGAGCGCACGGGAGTTGGACGCCAGCGGATCCACGGCCGGGAAGATGCCCAGCTCGGCGATGGAGCGCTCGAGCACGATGGTCGCGTCGAGGTGCGCGAAGGTCGTGGCGGGCGCGGGGTCCGTGAGGTCGTCCGCGGGCACGTACACGGCCTGGAAGGAGGTGATGGAACCCTTCTTCGTGGAGGTGATGCGCTCCTGGAGGTTGCCCATCTCGGCGGCGAGGGTGGGCTGGTAGCCGACTGCGGAAGGCGTGCGGCCGAGGAGGGCAGACACCTCGGAGCCGGCCTGCGAGAAGCGGAAGACGTTGTCCACGAAGAGCAGCACGTCCTGGTTTTTCTCGTCGCGGAAGTACTCAGTGACGGCGAGGGCGGAGAGGGCGACGCGGAGGCGGGCGCCGGGCGGCTCGTTCATCTGGCCGTACACGAGGCCGATGCGGGAGCCGGGCTTGAGGATGGGCAGGCCGGTTTCGCCGCGCTTGAGATGGCCCTTCTCGTCCTTCTCGCACTTGATGACGTCGGCCTCGGCCATCTCGTAGTAGAGGTCGTTGCCCTCGCGGGTGCGCTCGCCGACGCCGGCGAACATGGAGACGCCGCCGTGGAGCTTCGCGATGTTGTTGATGAGCTCCATGATGACGACGGTCTTGCCGACGCCGGCGCCGCCGAAGGCGCCGACCTTGCCGCCCTTGAGAAAGGGGCAGATGAGGTCAATGACCTTGATGCCGGTGGTGAGTATCTGCGGGTTGGTGGACTGGTCCACCAGCGGCGGGGCCAGGCGGTGGATGGGGTAGAACTTGTCCGCGGTGACCGGTCCCTGCTCGTCGACGGCGTCGCCGGTGACGTTGAAGACGCGTCCCATCACGCCCTCGCCCACGGGCATGGAGATGGGGGCGCCGAGGTCCTCGACCACCTGCCCGCGCTTGAGGCCCTCGGTGGAGCTCATGGCGACGGCGCGCACCCAGCCGTCCCCGAGATGCTGCTGCACCTCGAGGGTAAGCCGGGTGGGACTGGCGCCGGGCGGGGTGAAGCTGACGCCCAGCGCGTTGTAGATCGCGGGCAGCCGGTCGGGGAACTCGATGTCCACGACGGGACCGATGATTTGGACGATCTTGCCTTGGTTCATGTGCTGGAAGTCTTAGTTGCCCATCGCCATCTGGGCGGTGGTGATTTCGAGGAGTTCCTTGGTGATGTTGGCCTGGCGGAGCTTGTTGTACTCCAGCGTGAGGTCCTTGATCAGCTGCTTGGCGTTGTCCGTCGCGTTCTTCATGGCGACCATGCGGGCTGAATGCTCGGAGGCCTTGGCCTCCTGGAGAAATTGGAAGACCTGATAGTTCAGGTAGTGCGGGAGCAGCGCGCCCAGCACGTCGGCGGCTGCGGGCTCGAAAAGGTACTCGGTGCCGCTGCCCTTCAGCTCCTCATCGGCGCCCTCGCCGGAAACATCGGCGCTGACCGCCTTCAGCTCGCCGAGGGGGAGCAGAGGCCGCATTTCGGGACGTTGGGTGAGGGTGTTGATGAAGTTCGTATACAGCACGTCCACCGCGTCCACCTCGCCCTTGAGGAACATGTCCTGGACAAAGCGGGAGATGGCGCGGGCCTCGCTGAATTGCGGCGTGTCCCGGTAGGTGAACTCGGCGGCCAGGTTGCGCTTGAGGCGGCCGACCCACTGCGCGCCCTTCCGGCCGGCGCAGACGAACACGGTCGTGGCGGGGTCAAGCCGGGCGGCCTCGCGGAGCAGGTTGGTGTTCAGCGCGCCGCAGAGACCCTTGTCCGTGCTGACCACGATGACGGCGCGCTTCTTCACCTCGCGGCGTTCGAGCAGCGGGTGGGTGAAGTCGCCGACCCGCCCGGTCGCGGCGGCGAGGACCTCGTTCATGAGCTGGGCGTAGGGGCGTCCGGCCAGCGCGGCGAGCTGGGCGCGGCGCATCTTGGCCGACGCGACCATCTGCATCGCCTTGGTGATCTGCGCCGTGTTCTTGACCGACTTGATGCGTCGGCGGATGTCGCGCGTGCTGGGCATGGCGGGGGAGCCGCGGGGGCGGCAGGGCCTAGCGGTAGCTCTGCTTGAACTCGGTGATGGCGGCCTTCAGCTCGCCGGCCAGCTTGTCGCCGATGGCCTTCTCGGTGCGGACCGTGTCGAGCACCGCGGCCTTTCGCGTGCCGAGGTAGTCGGCCAGCTTCGCCTGGAAATCCTTCACCTTCTCGACCGGCACGTCGTCGAAGAGGTTGTTCTGCATGGCCCACAGCACGGCGGCCTGCACCTCGACCGGCACCGGGTTGTACTGGTCCTGCTTGAACAGCTCGACGATGCGCTTGCCGCGCTCGAGCTGGGCCTGCGTCTTGGCGTCGAGGTCCGAGCCGAACTGCGCGAAGGCCGCCAGCTCGCGGAACTGCGCAAGGTCCAGCTTGATGCGGCCGGCGACCTGCTTCATCGCCTTGATCTGCGCGGCGGAACCGACGCGCGACACGGAGAGGCCGACCGAGATGGCGGGCCGCACGCCCTGGTAGAAGAGGTCGGTCTCAAGGTAAATCTGACCGTCCGTGATCGAGATGACGTTCGTCGGGATGTACGCAGAGACGTCACCCGCCTGCGTCTCGATGATCGGCAGGGCGGTGAGCGAGCCGTTGCCGTACCGTTCGGACACGCGGGCGCTGCGCTCAAGCAGGCGGCTGTGGAGGTAGAACACGTCGCCGGGGTACGCCTCGCGGCCGGAGGGGCGCTTGAGCACGAGGGACACCTGACGGTAGGCGACGGCCTGCTTCGAGAGGTCGTCGAAAATGATCAGCGCGTCCATGCCGTTGTCCATGAACCATTCGCCGATGGAGGCGCCGGAGAAGGGGGCGAGGTACTGGTTGGCGGCGGAGTCGGAGGCCGCGGCGGCCACGACGATGGAATACTTCATCGCGCCCGCCTTCTCGAGCTCGGCGATGACGCGGGCAATGTTCGACTGCTTCTGCCCGACGGCGACGTAGATGCTGTACACCGGCCGGAAGCCCTCGACGCCGGCGTACTGCTCATTGATGCGGGCCTGGTTGATCATGGTGTCCACGCCGATCGTGGTCTTGCCGGTCGAACGGTCGCCGATGATCAGCTCGCGCTGGCCGCGGCCGATGGGGATCATGGCGTCAATGGCCATGATGCCGGTCTGCAGCGGCTGGTTGACGGACTGCCGCTTCACGATGCCGGGAGCGATCTTCTCGACGGGATAGGCGATTTCGGACGGGATCGGCCCCTTGCCGTCAATCGGCCGGCCGAGCACGTCCACCACGCGGCCGAGCAGGCCCTTGCCCACGGGCACGGAGAGCAGCTTGCCGGTGGTGCGGACCTCGGAGCCCTCCTCGATGCCGAGGTAGTCGCCGAGGATGATGGCACCGACCTCGGTCTCCTCGAGGTTGAGGGCGAGGCCGATGACGCCGTTGCCGAAGTCGAGCATCTCGTTGGACATGCAGTCCGAGAGGCCCTCGATCTTGCAGACGCCGTCGGAGATTTCGCGGACGACGCCGACGTTCTGCTGCTGCACGGCGGTGCTGAGGCCGGCGATCTGCGCTTCGATGTCCTGAAGGAGCGTGCTCATGGCAAACGGTGGGGGAGTTGGGAAATCAGAGTTTGGACCGCAGGTCGGCCAGGTGGCCGGCGACGGAGCCGTCGAAGATGTCGCTGCCGACCTTCACGCGGAGGCCGCCGATCAGGGCGGGATTGATCCAGTAGGTGACGTTGAGTCCGGCTCCGTAGCGGCGGGCCAGAGCGGTCTCGAGGGCCTGCATCTGCGCGGGCGAGGTCTCGACGGCGTTCTCGATGCG
>JBJXFY010000425.1:0-10258 GCA_046155815.1 Limisphaerales bacterium
AGATCAACCGCGCGCCGGCGAAGGTGCAGAGCGCGCTGCTCGAGGCGATGCAGGAGCGGCAGGTGACCATCGGCGACCAGACCTTCCCGCTGGAGGAGCCGTTCCTGGTGCTGGCGACGCAGAACCCCATCGAGCAGGAAGGCACGTATCCCCTGCCCGAGGCGCAGGTTGACCGCTTCATGCTGAAGCTGAAGATCGGCTACCCGACGCGCGAGGAGGAGCGGCAGATCCTCGACCTCATGGCGCATACGGAGAACCTGCCGGTGGTGAAGCCGGTGGTGGACGCCGCGACCATCCTGCGCGCGCGCCACGTCCTGAACGGCCTGTACGTGGACGACAAGGTGAAGGACTACATCGTGGACCTCGTGTGCGCGACGCGGTCGCCGGAGACGTACAACATCCCGGTGAAGGAATTCATCCAGCTCGGGGCGTCGCCGCGGGCGACCATCGCGCTGACGCTGGCGGCGAAGGCGCACGCCTTCCTGCAGGGGCGCGGGTACGTGACGCCGCAGGACGTGAAGAGCATCGGCATGGACGTGCTGCGGCACCGCGTGGCGATCACCTACGAGGCGGAGGCGGAGGACAAGACGAGCGAGGACGTGATCCAGCGCATCTTCGACGAGCTGCCGGTGCCGTGAGCGGGGCGGGCGTCCGTTGAAATCCTCCAGGCTGTCAGACCCATTTGTCCGGCATGACCGTCGTCAAGCGCAGAACCTTCCAGAGGAAATCCGGCGAATGGCTCAACCGTGCCGCCGCCGGCGAGGCGATCGTGATCCGGAGCGCCGGCCGGCCGGCGGTCCTCCTGAAGGCCGCGCCCGCGGCGCGGCCCCGCCGGGGGCGTCCGGACTGGGCGGCGCACTTCCTGGAAGTGCGCCGGCGCCCGGCCGTCAGCAACGAGGAGTTTCTCGCCGCGACCCTGCGGCTGCGCGTCTGGCCCGAACTGACCCCGGCCGAGAAGGGCCGCGTGCTCCGATGATCCCCCGCGAGCTGCTCCGCAAGATCCGGCAGATCGAGATCCGCACCAAGCGGCTCGTGTCCGAGTCCGCGGCCGGCGCGTACCACAGCGCCTTCAAGGGCCAGGGCATGGAGTTCAGCGAAGTGCGCGAGTACCAGCCGGGCGACGAGGTCCGCACGATTGCCTGGAACGTCACGGCGCGGATGAACCACCCGTTCGTGAAAAAGTTCGTCGAGGAGCGCGAGCTCACCGTCGTCCTGCTCGTGGACCTCAGCGGCTCCGGCCTCTTCGGCTCCGGCGACTACACCAAGCGCGAGCTGGCCGCCGAGGTCGCCTCCGTGCTCGCCTTCTCCGCCATCCGCAACAACGACAAGGTCGGCCTGCTGCTCTTCACCGACCACGTCGAGGCCTTCATCCCGCCGCGCAAGGGCCGCCGCCACGTCCTGCGCGTCATCCGCGAAATCCTCTGCTTCGAGCCGCGGCACCGCGGCACGGACCTGCAGGCGCCGGTCGTCTTCCTCCAGAAGGTGCTCTCGCGCCGCTCGATCGTGGTCATGCTCTCCGATTTCCTCGGGCACACGACCGTGACGCGCGCGCAGGTCGCGGGCCACCTCCGGCGCGGCGCGGTGTTCAGCGGCACGCTCGGCCAGATCCCGCTCGCGCCCCTCAAGCAGGCCGGCCGCCGCCATGACCTGGTCGCGATCCAGATCGTGGACCGCTTCGAGCTCGAGCTGCCGCCGCTCGGCCGGCTGATCCTGAAGGACGCCGAGACCGGTGAGGTGGTGGAACTCAACACCGGCGACGCGAAGCGGCGCGCGTCGTTCGCCGAGCGGCAGCGGCGCGCCCAGCAGGAGCTGAAGAAGCTCTTCCGCGCCGCGGACATTGACCTGATCCAGCTCCGCACGGACCGGCCCTACGCCGGCGCGCTGGCCCAGTTCTTCGACGCCCGCGAGAAGCGGCGGCTCCGCGGATGAACACGAACCCCGTCAACGCCGCGACGAACGCCCCCGCCGCCGGGATGCTCGACATCGCCGGGCCGGTCGCCATCCCGTGGGACTGGCGGGCGTGGCTGGGCGTCGCCGTGGCCGTGCTGGCGCTCGCGCTGCTCGCGTGGTGGGCCTGGCGGCGCTTCCGACGGCCGCCGGCCCCCGCGCCGGCCACCCCGGCGTTACCGGCGCATCTCCGCGCGCTGAACGAACTCGAGGCCGCGCTGAAGGACCTCGCGGAGCCGGAGCGCTTCTGCACCCGAGTGTCCGGCGTGCTCCGCCATTACCTCGAGGAGCGCTTCGGTGTGAACGCGCCGGACCGGACCACGGAGGAGTTCCTGGGCGAACTGCGCGTCGGCGGGCCGCTGACCGGCGAGCAGCAGGGGCTGCTGGCCGACTTCCTCACGCGCTGCGACGCGGTGAAATTCGCGCGCTACCCCGCCACCGAGGAGGAGCTGCGCACCCTGCACCGCACCGCCTGGCGGCTGGTCCGCGAGACGGAACCCACGGCCGCGCCGCCGCCGGCCACACCCGCACCCGCAGGTACCACATGACCTTCGCGCAGCCCTGGCTTCTGCTCCTGCTGCTGGCGGTTCCGGCCGTGGCCTGGCTGCGCCGGCGGACGGCGCGCGACTCGGCGTTCCTCTACTCGTCCACGCAGCTCACGCAGGGCGTGGCGTTCCTGCGCCCGTCCTTCGCCGCGACGACGCTGCGTCGGCTGCGTTGGCTGGCGCTCTGCCTGCTGGTCATCGCGCTGGCCCGGCCGCAGCGGCCGGAGGGCGAGGCGCGCGTGGCGGCCAGCGGGATCGACATCGTGATCGCGCTCGATCTCTCGCAGAGCATGGCCGCCGAGGACTTCGAGGTGCGGGGCCGGCGAGCCAACCGCGTGGCCGCCGCCAAGGACGTGATCGAGCAGTTCATCGCCCGGCGCCCCAACGACCGCATCGGCCTCGTGGCCTTTGCCGGGCAGGCCTACGTGGCCGCGCCGCTGACGCTGGACCACCGCTTCCTGCTCCAGGGCCTCGGCCGACTGCGGCTGGGGTTGATCGAGGACGGCACGGCCATCGGCTCGGGCCTGGCCGCCGGGCTGAACCGCCTGCGCGACGTGCCGGCGCGCAGCCGCATCGTGATCCTGATGACCGACGGCCAGAACAACGCCGGCAAGATCTCCCCCGAGCTCGCCGCCGAATCCGCGAAGGCCCTCGGCGTGAAGACCTACACCATCGGCGTCGGGACCCGCGGCGTGGCGCCGATGCCTCAGGTGGACGCCTTTGGCCAGACGCGCTACGTGCCGGTCGAGGTGAACATTGACGAGGACACGCTCAAGAAGATCGCCGAGGGGACGGGCGGCAGATACTACCGCGCCACGGACACCCGCTCGCTGCGGGAGATCTACGGGGACATCGACCAGCTCGAGAAGTCGGACATCGAGACGAAGCAGTACCAGCAGTTCACGGAGCTGTTCGGCTGGTTCGCGGTGGCGGGGCTGGTGGTGCTGCTGCTCGAGTTCCTGCTCGGGCACACGGTCTGGAGGAAGCTGCCATGACATGGGCGCATCCCGAGGTGCTGTGGCTGCTGGCCGGGGCCGCGCCGCTGCTGGCGCTGCTGGCGGCGTGGTCGTGGCGGCGGCGGCGGGAACTGGTGGCGCGATTTGTTCCGGTGCGGCTCCAGCAGCGGCTCGCGCCCGGGATCAGCCGGGGGCGCTACGCGGCGCGGGCCGGGCTGTGGCTGGCCGGCCTGGCCTGCCTGCTGCTGGCGCTGGCGCGCCCGCGGCTCGGCGTGACGGACGTGGAGATGAACCAGCGCGGGCTGGACGTGCTGGTCGCGATCGACGTGTCGCGCAGCATGCTGGCCGAGGACGGCGGCGCGGGCGTCAGCCGGCTGGCGCGCGCGCGGCTGGCCGCGATGGACCTGGTGCGCCTGGGCGGGGGTGACCGCTTCGGACTGATCGCGTTTGCCGGCACGGCCTTCCTGCAGACGCCCCTGACGTTCGATGACGAGGCGTTCCGCCAGAGCCTCGAGGCGCTGGCGCCGGACCTCCTGCCGCAGGGCGGCACGGCGCTCGGCCCGGCCATCCGCACCGCGTTGTCCGCCGCCGACAGCAAGGAGGGCAACGTGAGCGCGCTGGTGATCTTCACCGATGGCGAGAACCATGAGTCCGGCGTGGACGAGGCCGCGGCCGCGGCGGCGCAGGCGGGGCTGCGCATCTTCACCGTGGGGGTCGGCTCGCCGCGCGGCGAGGTCATCCAGTTGCGCGACGCGGAGGGGCGCGTCACCTATCTCAAGGACGCGACGGGCCAGGTGGTGAAGTCCGCGCTGAACGAGACCATGCTGAAGCAGATCGCCGAGCAGACCCGGGGCTTCTACCTGCCTCTGCAGGGGCCGAATCCCATGGCCACGCTGTATGAGCGCGGGCTGGCGCCGCTGCCGCGGCTGGATGCCGGACGGCGGACGTTCCGGCAGTTCCACGAGCGCTTCCAGTGGCCGCTGGCCGCGGCCCTCGCGCTGCTCGCCCTCGAGTCCCTGCTGCCGGACCAGCGGCGCCGGCGCGGTAAGCTGCGCGCGGCCGCGCGGGAACATCCCACGCTGCGCGGCGTCGCGGCGGGCGCGGCCGGGCTGCTGCTGCTGGCTGCCGCCGCGCCGCGGACGGAAGCCTCGGCCGCCGCCGCGCTGCGCGACTACCAACGCGGGCAGTTCGGGCAGGCGCAGGCCGAGTACGAGCGGCTCGCCGCGCGCGACACGAACGACCTGCGCCTGCGCTTCAACGCCGGCGCCGCGGCGTTCAAGGCCCGCGACCTCGACAACGCGGAAGGCGGCTTCCGCGCCGCGACGCAGGCCGCCGACATCGGCCTGCAGAAGGATGCCTGGCGGAACCTCGGCGACACCGCGTACTTCCGCGGCGACGCCGCGCCCGATCCCGAACTGAAGCGCCAGTCGTGGCAGGAAGCCCTGCGCCGGTACGAAACCGCGCTGAAAATCAACCCCGCCGACCCGGCCGCGCGGAACAACCGCGAGTTCGTCCGGCGAGCACTTGAGGAACTGCCGCCCCCGCCCAAGCAACAGCAGCAGCAGAAGCCGCAGCAGCAGGACCCGAAGAGCAAACAGCAGGAGGATCCGCAGCCGGACCAGCAGTCCGGAAAGGACAACCAGCCGCAGGATCAGGAACAGTCCCAGGGCGACCAGGAACAGCCGCCCGAGGAGAAGCCCGGCCAGCAGCCAAAATCACCGGATAGCGGCCAGCGCCAGGACGGCCGGGACCAGCCCGACAACCCGGACCAGTCCCGTGGGCAGGACAGCCCGCAGGCCGAAGACGGCAAGCAGGGCCGCGAGGCCCGGGGCGATCAGGGGGAAAGTGGGCAGGACGCCGCGGCCAGCGGCGCCGACGGCACGCCGCGCGAGGCCGGCGATCTCACGCGCGCCGAGGCGCAGCGGCTACTGGATTCCGCGCGCGGCGAGGAAAAGATCCTGCCCCTCGAGAAGCCCCGTGCCCGCAGCCGGACGTTGAAGGACTGGTGACATGCGCCGCGCCGCCGCCACCCTGGTGCTGCTCCTCGGCCTCCTCGCCGCCGCGGACGCGCGGGCAGCGGAGGCCGCGGCGACCCTCACGCCGGACACAATCGCAATGGGCGAAAACGCCGAGCTGGTGATCACGATCACCGGCGGCAACGGCCGCGACGGCATCCCCACCCCGGCCGTGGACGGCCTGCAGATCCTGAGCCGCGGCACGGGCTCGTCCTTCAGCCTCGTGAACGGCCGGCCCGGCGTGGAGCAGCGCTTCACCTTCGCGGTGCGTCCCGCGCGTACGGGCGAGTTCACCATTCCGCCGATCAGCGTCAACACGGGCCAGGGGGTGCTGCGCACGCTGCCGGTCACGCTGCGGGTCATGGCGCCGGAGGATGCCGCGCGCGCACGGCAGGCGGGGACCGCGCGCACCGCCTTCCTCACGCTCGACCTGCCGAAGCGCGAGTTCTTCGCCGGCGAAAGCGCCATGGCGGAAGTCCATCTCTACGCCCAGGCCGGCCGGCTCCAACGCCCTCCGTCGCTCACCGCGGAAGGGTTCACCCTCGGCCGCCTCCAGCAGAGCGGCCGGCAAATCTCGGTGCGCACCAACAACGCCCTGTACCAGCGGGTCACCTGGCAGGCGCCCATCACCGCGGTGAAGCCCGGCACGCAGACCATTGCCGCCACGGACGCACGGCTCATCGTGCCGGTGCGGAGGCAGGATCCCTTCGGCGGCTTCTCGGATTTCTTCGACAACTACGCCGAGCAGGTACCGGTGGACCTGGTGTCGGATCCGGCCGAGGTCATCGTCCGCCCCCTGCCCACGGACAATGTTCCGCCCGGCTTCAGCGGCGCGGTGGGTGAGTTCGAGGCCGTGCTGACCGCCACCCCGACCAACTTGGCCGTGGGCGATCCCGTGACGCTGCGGCTCGAGGTGACCGGCCACGGGAACTTCGACGCGATGCAGATGCCGGAGCAGATGGCGTGGCAGGCGTTCCGCCGGTACCCGGCCGTGGCGAAGTTCGAGCCCGGCGCCCCCACGGGACTTGGCGGGCGCAAGATCTTTGAGCAGGTGCTGGTGCCGGAGCAGGCGTCGCTGGACCGCATCCCGGAGGCGGCCTTCACCTTTTTCTCCCCGGCTCGCGGCCGTTATCAGACCATCCCGCTGCCCGGCGTCCCGCTGGTGGTCCGTCCCGTCGCCGCGGCGCCCGTCGCCGGTCAGGCCCCGCAGCTCGCCGACCACGACGCCGCGGCTCCGGACCCGGCGCAGTCCGCGGCGGCACCCGGCGGCCTGAGGCACATCCGCACCGACCTGGGTGCGCCGGCGGGGATCGGCGTGCCGCTGCTGCTGAGGCCATGGTTTCCGGCGCTGCTGCTCCTGCCCGCGGCCGGCTGGGCGGCAGCCCGGGCCTGGCGGCTGCGCCGGGAGCAGGAGGCCGCAGATCCCGAACTGCACCGGCGGCGCCGCGCGGGCCGTGCGCTGCACCATGCCCTGACGGCGTTGAACCATGCGGCGCGCGACGGCGATGCCGCCGGCTTCTTCGCCGCCCTCGCACGCGTGTTGCAGGAGGCGCTCGGCTTGGCGCTGAACGTGCCGCCGGCGTCCGTCACGCCCGACGTGCTGGATGCACCGGCCGCCGCCCCTCTCGAACCCATGCTGCGTGAGCGCGCGCGGGTTCTGTTCCACCGCTGCGACGAGGCGCGCTTTGCCGGTGCGGGCGGACGCGTGGAACTCGAGGCGCTGCGCGCGGAGGCCGCCGCCGTGGCCGAGGCGCTCGGCCGCCGTTGAGCCCGCCGGCGGCCCCGGCTCCCGTCCATGGCCGGACTTTCGGGATGACACCCCGGGTTCGCCGTCTATATTGGCCGACGTTTGCGCCGTGACCCTATCGTCTAGCGGTTAGGACACCGCCCTTTCACGGCGGGGACCCGGGTTCGAGTCCCGGTAGGGTCGCCAATACTTTCAAGGGTTTTCTCTTCCTGGTTGAATTTCCCCACGGTTTTCCCCACAGTTAACCACAACAACAGGGGCGACGTGGGCCGGGTGGTCTGGCCCACCGGACTCCTGGGATTGGAGAACAACATGCTGACGACCGATGAGAAAATTGATCGTGCTCTGGCCCGGAAGGCTGGAAGCGCGCTGGCGAGGATTATGTTCCGTTCCCTTCAGCGCGGGGAGGACCCAGATTACGTCCGCGGCCTACCCGAGGATGTGAAGCGTGCCATGCAGCGAACTCTTGAGACCATGCAGTCGGAGTGGCGCGAAGGCCGGAGCCGGTCGGATAGGTTCAAGATGCCTGACCTTGGCGGCTTTGCGGCAGAGAACTGAGCACTCCGGCAGGTTTCCGGGCCGGCGCAAAACCAGCGCCGAAGGACCGCCGACAACCAGCCATTCCATGAGCAGGGTCAAGACTGGCACGAAGGCCGGGCCAATGGCAGGCCCGGCCTTCCCCTTTGAGGTTGTTCACCGCAACGGCCGGGCGATGATTTACCGCTCTCAGAAGCCCGTCGCCGGCAAGCCCTACGTCCGCTACCGGCTTTCGATCTACGACGCTGACGGCCGCCGCACGCTCCGCGACTTCGCCGACTTCGGCGAGGCCGTCGAGGCGGCGAGGCAGCGGCTGGAAGCCCAGTCGCGCGGCCACGTCCTCGCGGAGACGTTGACGGGCAGCGAACTGGCCGAGTACCGGGCCGCGGTTGATGCGCTGCCGGAAGGAGTCGCCCTGCGCGAGGCGGTGGCGACCTACGCCGAGGCGGGCAAACGGCTTGGAAGCGTTCCGCTCCTGGAGGCCGCCAAGGACTACGCGCGCCGGTTCCCGGCCACAATGCCCCGCATCACAGTGTCTGACGCCGTGGCGCAGTTCCTTGGGGCCAAGCGGCAGGACCAGCTTTCCGCGCGTCACATTGACGACCTCCGCCTTTCATGCGAGCGCCTTCAGCGGTCCTTCACCGGCGGGCTTCTGACCGTCACGGGGCCGGCGCTGCGGGAGTGGTTCGAGCAGCAGCAGCTTGGCCCCCGGTCGTGGAACAACCTTCGCAACTCACTCGTGACATTCTTCATGTTTGCCATCCGGCGGGGATGGCTCCCGCGCGACTGGCATGAGTTCGAGGCGGTCGAGGTACGCCGCGTCCGCGGCGGGGCAATCACCACCTACACCGCCGACGAGCTTTCCCGGCTGCTCGCCGCCGCGCCGCCGAAGCTGCTCCCCGTCGTGGCCGTGCAGGCGTTCACGGGGGCGAGGGGCGAGGAAGCCCGACGGCTGGACTGGCAGAACATCCGGCTGGCGGACGGCCTCGTTGAACTCGCGGCCGACAAGACAAAGACCCGGAGCCGGCGGCTGGTTCCCGTGCTTGATGCGCTGCGCGCATGGCTTGGCGACCTTCAGCCCGTGGACGGCCACGCACCGCTTTGGAACGACAGCCGGCCGTACTACTTCGAGGCCATGCGCAACCTGGCGCAGGCGGCCGGCGTCACTCTCCGGCCCAACGCGCTTCGACACACATGGATTTCCGCC
Source organism: Limisphaerales bacterium (assembly GCA_046155815.1). Lineage (GTDB taxonomy): Bacteria > Verrucomicrobiota > Verrucomicrobiia > Limisphaerales > CAIMTB01 > JBJXFY01. The sequence goes on from JBJXFY010000425.1 coordinate 8,955, forward strand.
CGCGTCGCCGTCGTGAAGAACGTCAACGAGGTCGCCCTTGAGGCCGGCAACTCTCCGCAGATCATCTTCGCGAACTACCGCGAACTGATGACACCCGCTCAGGCTGAGGCGTGGTTTGGAGTCATGCCCTCCCGTCCCGCAAACGTAGTTGCCCTGCCGAAGGTGGCTTGATTCATGCCGCGGCCCCTTAAAGCAAAACCACCGAACGCCGGAAATGTCTCTGGCTATTCAGCGCATTGGCAAGAAGCGGTTAACCTACTTGCAGAACTTGGCGCGCCACCTGGCTGGGGTCGTAAGGAAGCCGAACTTCTAATTAGCGTTCTTGTTCGCAACCGCCGCGATGATTCTGAATTGAAAGCGTGGTATGAAAAAAAGCTTCCAAAAATACTCAAGAAGGGAATGCCTCTGACGCCAAAGATGGAAAAGAGTTTGAAGCAGGAGGCCAAGCGTAGAATAGAAAATGATCGGGCCAGGGGTGACCTGCTACCTCGGTTGACCCTGGAAGCTCCAAATATAGTCGCAAAATTCCTCGAAAAATTCGGAAATCGGAGATCCGTTGTCGCCGAGGTGGCTGCTATGCTAGTTCATTCACCTGTGCTATGGGAGGCACATGTGCGAGGCAATGGAGACCATGACGGCGCACTCTATTTGCTGAAATGCTGCGGGCTTGATGTCTCGGCCAAGAAGTTTTCCGAGGCCAAAGCCGTGGCCGCGAGAATGCTGGAAGACGATCCTACTGTGCTCCGCACGCTTCGGTCCGTCGCCCATCCGATGTCATGGAAAGAGCTTCGTGCATGGCAAATGATCTTCAAGAATCAGCGGCGGCGTTCTGACCTGAAGTCTTCTGGAAATGTCAAGCCACTGTAATTCCCTTCAGCTCTAAGGCGCGACTGGAATTTAGGGCCGTTGTGCGGCTGTGTGGCGGTGGCAGCCTGATTGCGTCTTTTATGAACAACGACGCCATCACACAGCACGGCCTTCTGACCAAGAAAGAACTGGCCGACAGGCTCAAGGTTCATTACCGCACAATCGAGAACTGGCTTTTCGCCGGCAAGATTCCGTGCGTCCGACCGTCTTACCGCACGACACGTTTTGTTTGGGAAGACGTGCTCGCCGCCTTGAAGGATGAACGCACGAAGCGGCTTCGGTAGTGGCTGATCCTGGAGCCACTTTCATCCGACCGCACATGAGACCTTCGAGCATCAAGCCCGAGTTCTGGACCCACCGGATGCACCGCCGGCTGGATGGAGACACGACTTGCGTCGCCATCGCGCTCCTGAACTACGCCGACGACGAGGGGCGTT
>JBJXFY010000426.1:0-2809 GCA_046155815.1 Limisphaerales bacterium
TTTGGGAAGGACGGCTCGTCGTGTTCACCAACGTGTCCTTCACCGTGCCGGGCAGCTTCACGACCAGCACCTCCGGCGCGAACGAAACCGTCACGGACGGCGACGAGAACTTCACCCTGCGCGTGGACGGCCGCACCGACCTGCTGGGCCGGACCAAGCCCGTCGGCGCGACGCGCATCCTCGGCGTGCTGGCGCAGTTCGACACCAGCAACCCCCGCGACACCGGCTGGCAGATCCTGCCCAGCCGCTTCGCGGAGCTGGTGCAGCCGGTTGACCCGCCGGCGATTGACGTGGACATCAGCACGCCGGACCAGGGCGCGACGGCGCAGTTGAGCTACACCACCGGCAACACCTTCCAGTACCAGGTCCGCTCGACGACCAACCTGGTGACCTGGACGGACGAAACGGACTGGACCACCGCCACCGGCGCGCCGGCCAGCCACACCAGCCCGGTGCCCGGCGTGAGGAAAATGTTCCGCATCCACGCGCGCTGAGGCGGGGGGATACGCAGATTACGCAGAGGAACGCAGATGAAACCGGACCCTCGCCGCAGAAACACGGCCAGTCTCAAGAGTCTGCCTGATCTGAGTTCTTTTGCGTAATCTGCGGATCCAACCTCCAGACACCGCTGGCCGGCGGACCGGCGGCGGTTCATGCTCGGCGCATGTCCGTGCGCGCCGCATTCCTGTCCGCCGCCCTCGCTCCGCTGTCCGCCCTCGGCCAGCTCCCCGAAAACCTCGTCGCCGAGGGCATCCCGCCCGCCCCGCCGGAGCTGCGCGCCAGCGTCGCGCGCTACCTGGAGTTCCGCACCGCCGCCTTCCTCGACTGGCACCCGCAGCGGCGTGAGATGCTGGTCAGCACGCGCTTTGCGGAGACGCCGCAGCTCCACGTCGTGGCGCAGCCCGGCGGCGCGCGACGGCAGCTCACGTTCTTCCCGGAGCCGGTGGCCGGCGCGGCCTTCCAGCCGAAGCTCGGCCACTACCTCGTGTTCTCCCAGGACGCCGGGGGATCGGAGTTCTTCCAGTTCCACCGCTTCGACCTCGCGGACGGGCGGACGACGCTGCTCACGGACGGCAAGTCGCGGAACACCGGCGCGCGCCTCGCCGAGAGCGGACGCGGGCTCGCCTACGCCTCGACGCGCCGCAACGGCCGCGACACGGACCTGTACGTCATGGACCCTGCCGATCTGACCACCGACCGGCGCGTGGCCGAGATGAGCGGCGGCGGCTGGAGCGTGCTGGACTGGTCGCCGGACGAGTCGCGGCTGCTCGCTCAGGAGTACGTCTCGATCAACGAAAGCTACCTGCACCTCGTGGACGTGGCGTCCGGCGCGCGGCGCGAACTCACACCGCGCACGGGCGACCGGGTGGTGAACAGCGGCGGGCAGTTCACGCGCGACGGGAAGGCCGTGATCTTCCTGACGGACCGCGGGAGCGAGTTTCGCCGGCTGGTGCGGCTGGATCTGGACACGGGCGCGGTCGCGACGCTGACGCCGGACCTGAACTGGGACGTGGAGGACTTCGACCTCTCGCCGGACAGCCGGACGGTGGCCTACGCGGCGAACGAGGCGGGCGCGAGCGTGCTGCATCTCGTGGACGCCCGCACCGGCCGCGAGCGCCTCGCGCCGCGGCTGCCCGCCGGCGTGCTGTCCGGCCTGCAATGGCATCCCGACGGGCGCGAACTGGGCTTCACGCTGAGCGCCGCACGTTCGCCGGGCGACGCCTACTCGTTCGACGCCCGGCGTGGCGCGCTGACGCGCTGGACCGAAAGCGAGACGGGCGGCCTGGACGCGGCGCGCTTCGCCGAGCCGGAGCTGATCCGCGTGAAGAGCTTCGACGGGCTGGAACTCAGCGGCTTTCTTTACCGGCCGGATCCGAAGAAGTTCCCCGGGCCGCGCCCGGTGCTGGTGAGCATCCACGGCGGGCCGGAGGCGCAGTCGCGGCCCGGCTTCCTCGGCCGCTGGAACTACCTGATGGACGAGCTGGGCATCGCGCTGCTGGTGCCGAACGTCCGCGGCTCGGCCGGCTACGGGAAGACCTTCCTCCAGCTCGACAACGCGATGAAGCGCGAGGACAGCGTGCGGGACATCGGGTCTTTCCTCGACTGGATCGCCACGGACGCCGGCCTCGAGGCAGCGCGCGTGGGCGTGTACGGCGGCAGCTACGGCGGCTACATGGTGCTGGCGTCGCTGATCCACCACGGCGACCGGCTGCGGGCGGGCATTGATGTCGTCGGCATCTCGAACTTCCTGACCTTCCTGAAGAACACGCAGGACTACCGCCGCGACCTCCGGCGTGTGGAGTACGGCGACGAGCGCGACCCGGCGATGGCGGCGTTCCTGGAGAAGATCTCGCCGCTGACGCAGGTGGACCGCATCCGCCGGCCGCTCTTCGTGGTGCAGGGGCAGAACGACCCGCGGGTGCCGGTGACGGAGGCGGAACAGGTCGTGCGCGCCGTGCGCGGCAACGGCGGCGACGTCTGGTACCTGCTGGCGAAGGACGAGGGCCACGGCTTCCAGAAGAAGCGCAACGTGGACGCCATGTTCCTCGCGATCGTGCAGTTCCTGCAGGCCCGGCTGGTCCACTGATCCGCGACCACTACCCGCCGGAGATCATGGCGGATCTCCGGCGGGACGAAGGATCTCAGCGGTTTCGCCGCCTGAGCGACACGGCGCACAGGGCCAGAGTCACCACCGCGACGGAGGCCGCATTGGTCTCGGGGACGATGTGAGCGGCCCGGGAAGACATCCGGAAGTCATCCAAGAGCTGCTTGTTGCTGCCGAAAACGCCTGTTGAACCAGGGATGCCCA
>JBJXFY010000429.1:0-3991 GCA_046155815.1 Limisphaerales bacterium
GCGCCGCCGCTTCGCCCGCGTTGGTGGCCGCGGTGCTGGCGGCGCTGCGCGACGGCGATGCCGGGGTGCGCATGGCCGCCGCGCTGGCGGCCGCGTCACTGCCCCGCACGGCGGAGCTGGTGGCCGCGCTGGGCGAACAGCTCCGCCCCGCCGACGTGCCGGCGTGGAACCGCCGCGCCGCGCTGGCCGCCCTCGCCACCGCGGACGAGGCGGCGACGGTGCTGCGCCGGCTGCTGGCAGACGCGGCGTTTACGTCCGCGCGCACGCCCATGGCCACAAACCGCCCCGCCGCTCCCGCCACGGCGAATCTTCCGAGCTACGCAACGCTCGACGCGGGCGACGGCCTCGGGGGCGTGCGCACCCCGCGCGAGGAGACGGCGTTCGGGCTGGCGCAATTGGTGGCTGCCCGGCCGGCGGCGGCGGCTTCACCGATCGGCCCGCTGTTGAAGGAACTGGCCGATGGACGGCTCGCCGTCCCGTGGGTCGTCGCCGCGCTCGAGGGCCTGCACGACGGCTTCGGTCGGGCGGATGATCCGCCGGCCCTGGATGATGCCGTCCGCGCGGCGCTGGCCCGGCTGCTGGAAACTTCCTCGAAGCGGCAGCTCGCCGCCGCGTGGCGGATGGCGGGCGCCGCGGGCCTGCCGGAAACGGGGGCGCAGCGCCAGGCCCTCGCCGCCGCCGCGGCCGTGGCGACGAACGCCGCCGCGACCGTCGAGGCCCGCGTGGACGCGCTCCGGCTGCTCGATATCGGCGGGTTCAAGGAGACCGCTCCGACGCTCTTCGCCCTGCTGGGCGGGGCGCAGCCCGCGGCCGTGCAGCAGGCGGCGCTGGCCGTGCTGCGCGACCATCGCGAGCCGGAGGTTGCGGACGGATTGATCGCGGCGTGGCCGTCGCTCGCGCCCGCGCTGCGCCCGCCGGTGGTGAACCTGCTCGTGTACCGGAAGCCCTTTCAGCCCGCGCTCCTCGCGGCGCTCGAATCCGGCCGGCTGGGCGTGGGCGAGCTGAACCTCGACCTCGAGCAGCGCCGCGCCCTGCTGCGCGGCGCCACGCCGGAAATCCGCGCGCGGGCGGAGAAGTTCGTGAGCGACGAGGAGTACGCCAACCGCAGCGCCCTCGTGGAGGAATGGCTGGCGAAGCTGCCGAAGGACGGCGACGCGGTGCGCGGCCGGCCGGTGTTCGAGCGCGCGTGCGCGCAGTGCCATGTCGCCGGCGGCCTCGGCTTCCACGTCGGGCCGGACCTGTCCGGCCTGGGCCACCGCAGCGTCGAGGACCTGCTCTCAAACATCCTCGATCCGAACATGGCGATGAACCCGGCCTTCGTGACCTACGCCGCCACGCTGGCGGACGGCGACGAGGAGTCCGGCATCCTGGCGTCCGAGACGCCGCAGGGCATCACGCTCCTGCAGGCCGGGGAACGCCGCGTGGAAATCCCGCGCGCGAAGCTGAAGGCGCTCCGCTCCAGCGGCCGTTCGCTGATGCCCGAGGGCCTCGAGGCCGGCGTCACGCCGCAGGAAATGCGCGACCTGATCGCGCTCCTGCAGGCGCGGCCGTGAGGCCCTTGAGAGCGACGCGGCCGGACTTGCGGCTGGCCTAGGCGGGGCTGCGCCCGCAGCTTAGGGCGCTGGCCACGTGATACCTCCATCCCCGCCGCTGCCCACGCGTTACCAGATCGCCTCGAAGCTGGGTTCGGGCGGCATGGGTGACGTCTACCTCGCGGACGACCAGCAGCTCGGGCGACGGGTCGCGGTCAAGATCCTGCCCACCGAGTTTGCGCTCGTGAAGGAGCGCCTCCTGCGCTTCCAGCGCGAGGCGCGGGCGGCCTGCGCCGTCTCCCATCCGGGGATCGCGCACATCTACGAGCTGGGCGAGTGCGGGGGGACGCACTTCATCGCGATGGAGTACGTTGAGGGCGTCACCTTGGCGGCCCGGATCGCCGGCGGCCCGCTGCCGGTGCAGGAGGCGCTGGACATTGCGCTGCAGGTCGCGGACGCGCTCGAGGCCGCCCACGCGGCCGGAATCATCCACCGCGACATCAAGCCCGCCAACCTGCTGCTCGGCGCACGCAACCGTGTCAAGATCCTCGACTTCGGGATCGCCAAGCTGGACCACGCTCCGGAGGAGTCCGCCGCGGACCACGACGCCGCCACGGTGATGCAGACCTCGGTGGGCAGCCTCATCGGGACCGGGCCGTACATGAGCCCCGAGCAGGTCCTGGGCCGGGAGATTGACGGGCGCTCCGACCTCTTCTCGCTCGGCGCGGTCATGTATGAGATGCTGACCGGGCGCCCGCCCTTTCGCGGCGCCTCGGCGACGGAGGTCCTGGCGAAAGTGCTCAGCGCAGCTCCGCCGGAGATGGACGGACCGATCGGCAACGTGCCGGCCGGGCTCCAGCGCGTTGTCCGGAAGTGCCTCGAGAAGGATCTCCGCCAGCGCTACCAGAACGCCGGCGAACTCACGGCGGACCTCGGCCTGCTGCGGCAGGAACTGGGCACGGGCCGTACCACGAGCCTGACGCGTTCTCCCCTGCCGCCGGCCGCGGCGGGCGAGGCCGGTCCCGCGCATCCCGCGCGGCGGAACCGGCGAAGGGCCATCGCGGCGGTCCTGGCGCTGGCCCTCACCGCAGTCGGGGCGGCGTTCTGGTTTTCACGGCTCCCCGCCCCACGGACAGTGGCGGTAATCCCGTTCCGGCCCGCCGGCGCCGAGTCGCTGGACTTCCTCGCGGACGGCATCACGGCTGGGCTGATTTACGATCTTTCACGGATCCCGGAGATCCGGGTGACGGCCAGCAGCCTGGTCCGCCGGTTCCGCCGTGCAGACATGGACCCGGTGGCCGCCGGGAAGGAACTGCGCGTGCAGTCCGTGCTGACCGGATCCGTGTCGCAGGAGAAGGACTCGCTGCTGGTCCGAACCGAGCTGATTGACGTGAGTTCCGGAACGCTGCTGTGGGCCCAGGAGTTCAGGCGCTCGCAGACCAACCTGACCGAGGTCCAGCCGGCGATCCGCGAGGCGATCATGGACCGGCTGCGTGTCCGGCTCGGCGGGGATGCCCGGCGCCGGCTGGACCGGCAATACGCCACGAAGCCGTCGGCCTATCGGCCGTACCTCCAGGCCCGCCACCAGCTCGACCAGCGCACGCCCGAGGGCATCGCCGCCGCCATCGGCCTGTTCCAGAAGACCATCGTCGAGGATCCAGCCTACGCGCCGGCCTACGCCGGCCTCGCGGAATGCCAGATCCAGATCGCGAACTCCGGATCCGTGGCCCCGCTGCAGCCCTTGAACGAGGCGCGCGCCGCCGCCGAGCGGGCTCTCGAGCTGGACGACTCGCTGGCGGAGGCGCACACGATCCTGGCGCTGGTCCGGACCGTCCTCGACTTCGACTGGGAGGGCGCGGAGCGCGCCTACCGCCGGGCGATCGAGTTGAACCCCCAGCACGCCACCGCCCACGCCTGGTACGCCAACCTCCTGCTGGCCCCCCTCGGCCGCCGCGAGGAAGCCATCAGCTTCGCGGCCCGGGCGGTCGAGCTCGAACCTGGCGCGGTGACCACCCGCATCAACCAGGCCGCGGTCTTCCACAACGTCCGCCAGCAGGAGGAGGCCATCGAACGTCTCGGCGGCCTTCTGGCCGAGCAGCCGGAGTTCATTCCCGGCCGCATCCAGCTCGCCTATGCGCTGTCCGCGGCGGGCCGGGATGCCGAGGCGCTCGCCGGCCTGCCGGACTCCCGCCACCGCGGGGTGCTGTACTGCCGCGCCTACCTGCATGCCCGCCTCGGGCAGGAGGTGGAGGCACTCCGCCACTTCGAGCAGGCGGAGCGGATCGCCGATGGCGCCTTCAACCGGGCCTTGGACCGCGCGCGGCCGTTGGTCGCCCTCGGACGGGCCGACGAAGCCATCGCACTGTTGGCCGAGGCGGTGAAGAGCCGTGAACCCGGCCTGGTGTTCCTGCCCGTTCTTCCGGCCTTCGATCCGCTGCGGGATGATGCGCGGTTCGTCG
>JBJXFY010000430.1:0-6118 GCA_046155815.1 Limisphaerales bacterium
GATGCTCGCGTCCCTCGACCGCCTCCGCCGCCCATACGGGCTCGGTCTGGGCGCCCACGCGCGCGATCTCGACGGCGAACCGCGGCGCGCTGGTCGAAACGTGCAGGGTCAGGGCTTCCCCCGGCGCGTAGCTCACCTGGCCGGCGTAACCCTCGACGAACAACGGCCGCGGCTCGTCCACCGCCAACGCGCAGCGCTGCGGACCCGGCAGCCACCCGCCGATGATCAGCGCCAAAACCACGGCCCAGCGTCCGGCCCGCATCGGACGCATGGCGATTGGCGTTTCCGGAAGATGCACCGCGGCACCGTGCCGCCTCGCGCGCCGCCGAATCAACCCGAAGAAGGGTGGTGGCGCTGCTTGGAGCGCCGGGCATCGCCCGGCACGAACTGAGGGCGACAACAGTTCTTCGTCCCGTCTCCCGCATCCCCACCTCCCCGTGGGACCGGTTGGCAACCGGTCCGCCATCCCTCCCGGAGGCGCGAGCTCCCGCGAGCCTCCGCCCCCTCTTACCCAACCTGGTCCGCTCTTCCGATACAGGCTCCAACGCGCCACGGCCTTGCTTCAGGCTCATTTGACCTTCCTTCGCGCCCGTTTGGCGCTTTTTCAGGCTCGTCCGGCCATCCGTCATGGCTCCACGACGCATCTCACGGCCGCCACGGACGATCTTCGTCCGCCTCCAGCCCGGCTTCAGGCCCATTTGGCCCGACTGCATGGCTCCACGGCGAATCTTCAGGCCGTCACAACGAATCTTTGCGTCGCCACAACGCATCTTCACGCCGACGCAACGGTTCCTCACGTCGCCGCAACGATCCCTCGCGCCGACACGACAGTTCCTCACGCCAGCGCAACGAGCCTTCACCTTGACACGACGGCTCCTCACGCCGGCGCAACGGGTTCCGCACGCCCACACAACGCTCCCTCACGCGGCCGCAACGACCCTTCGCGCCGGCACAACGGTTCCTTACGCCGGCACGAGGGTTCCGCACGCCGAGACAACGGTTCTTCCTGCGGCCATGACGGTTCTGCGCGCCTCCTCCAGGCTTCTTCCGTCTGGCCGGCTGCGGCGGCGGCAGGGCGGCCTGTCCACCTCGTCGCCCCGCGCCAGCCGGTCGCGGGCGCCCACGGCCACTCGCCGGGCCGGAGGCCGGCGCTCCCCGATCCGCCCGCCTCCGCCCGTGACAGCCGGGCATCCCGGCGGGTAAAGAGCCTGCGGAACCGCCATGCCCGCCGCCGTCCCAGCCGCCCCGCAGGCCAGAGCGCAGACCCTGCCGAGGCGAAGCCGCGTCCTCCGCGACCCTCGGCTTCGAGGCCGACCGGGGAATGTCGGACGACGACACGCGAAGGAAGAACCGCTCAACGTGAAATCCCGCAATCAGATCCCACGCCTCCCGGTGAGACCTTCGAACTGAAACCTTTTCACACATGGCCAACCCCTTCTTCGACCAACCCATCCTCAACTCGCCCTACGAGTGCCCGCGCCGGCACTGGGAGTTGGACGATGAAGGCCAGCCGACGCAGAAGGTCGAGAACTTCCGCCGCAAGGCAAAATTCGTCACGCCGATCCCGAAGTCCAAGAAGCGCAAAGGCACTGCCTCGCAGAGCGAACTCGTGTTGGAGGACGCGGCGGGCCTTTCGGATCAAGACCAGAACTACGAAACGACCTCCATCATCAATGAGGTCCGCAGCGCGGTGGATCGCTGGCGGGGCCTGCAGCCGCATCAGTGGCAGGTCACACCGGAGACGGCACGTCTGCTTCAACACTGGCGGCATCATCCGTTCAGCAATCAGCGTCCCTTCTTCTGTCAGATCGAAGCGGCGGAGACTGCCATCTGGCTTACGGAGGTCGCGCCGCAGTCCGGTGCAGGGAAGAAGATACTCGCCTATCTCGACAGCGCCTCGCATGAAGCCAACCCTGAGCTGGACCGCCTCGCGCTGAAGCTCGCCACCGGCGCGGGCAAGACCACCGTCATGGCCATGCTCATCGCATGGCAGACGATCAATGCCGTGCGCCGCGCCGGCAGCAGGCAGTTCACCCGCGGCTTCCTCATCGTCGCGCCCGGCCTCACCATTCGTGACCGCCTGCGCGTGCTGCTGCCCAACGACACCGAGAACTACTACACGACGCGTGAGCTGGTGCCGGAGGAGTTCCAAGATGACATCAAGAAGGCCACCATCGTCATCACCAACTACCACGCCTTCAAGCTGCGCGAGCGCATCGAGATTTCCAAGGGCGGCAAGCAGCTTCTCAAAGGCCGCACCGGTGAGGACATCAAGACCACCGAGACCGAGGGCGAGATGCTGCGCCGCGCCATGCCCGGACTCATGGGCATGAAGAACATCCTCGTCATCAATGACGAAGCGCATCACTGCTACCGCGAGAAGCCCGCCCGCGACGAAGATTTCATCGACGACAAAGGCAACCAGCTTGAAGGCGAGGACCTCAAGGCCGCCAAGGAGCACGCCAAGAAGGAGAACGAGGCCGCGCGCCTGTGGATCAGCGGCCTGGAGATCGTGAAGCGCAAGCTTGGAATCAGTCGCGTCATCGACCTCTCCGCCACGCCCTTCTTCCTCGCTGGCTCCGGCTACCGCGAGGGCACGATGTTCCACTGGACCATGAGCGACTTCTCCCTCATGGACGCCATCGAATGCGGCATCGTAAAACTCCCGCGTGTTCCTGTCGCGGACAACATCCCCAACGCCGACCAGCCCATGTTCCGCGATCTGTGGAAGCACATCGGCAAGAAGATGCCCAAGTCCGGCCGCACCAAGGGCGGCGCGCTTGATCCGCTCTCCCTGCCTCCGCCCTTGATGACGGCGCTGGAGGCTCTCTACGGCCACTACGAGAAGACCTTCAAGGCTTGGGAGAAGGAGAACACCGCCGTCCCGCCCTGCTTCATCGTCGTCTGCAACAACACCGCCTCCTCGAAGCTCGTTTATGATTACATCTCCGGCTGGCGGGCAAAGAAGCCGGATGGCAGTGAGGGCGACTTGCAGGACGGTCGCCTCGCGCTCTTCCGCAATTTCGACCAGCACGGCAATCCGCTGCCCAAGCCCAACACGCTCCTCATCGACAGCGAACAGCTCGAAGCGGGCGATGCGCTCGACGACAACTTCCGCGCCATCGCCGCCGCCGAGATCGAGACCTTCCGACGCGCCATTGTCGAGCGCACGGGCGACGTGCGCGCCGGCGAAAACCTCACCGACTCCGATTTGCTGCGGGAGGTGATGAACACCGTTGGCAAGGCCGGCCAGCTCGGCGGCCACATCCGCTGCGTCGTCTCGGTCGCGATGCTCACCGAGGGTTGGGACGCGAACAATGTGACGCATGTGCTCGGCGTGCGCGCCTTCGGCACACAGTTGCTGTGCGAGCAGGTGCTTGGCCGTGCGCTGCGCCGCCTCTCGTATGAACTCAACGAGGACGGCGCGGACGCGGGCCTCTTGCCCGTCGAGTATGCGGATGTCTTCGGCATTCCCTTCGACTTCACCGCACAGTCCGTCGAGGCCCCGGTCCAGAAGCCGCGCGAGACCATTCAGGTGAAGGCCGTACGCCCCGAGCGCGATGCCCTGGAGATTCGCTTCCCGCGTGTTGTCGGCTACCGCGTGGATTTGCCCAGCGAGAGGCTGGAGGCGGCGTTCACGGATGATTCGCACATGGAGATCACACCGGAGGTCGTTGGCGCCGCGGAAACCCAGAACTCCGGCATCATCGGCAAGCCCGCCAACCTGAATTTGGAACACACCGGGGATGTCCGCCCCTCACAGGTGCTCTATGAGCTGACCTCCCACCTCGTGCTCTACAAGTGGCGCAATCCTGACGAGGCGCCGCAGCTCCAACTCTTCGGCCAGCTCAAGCGCATCGCCAAGCAGTGGCTCGATGGCTACCTGCATTGCAAAGGCGGCACTTACCCCGCGCAGTTGAAATACAAGGTGCTCGCCGACACCGCCGCGGAGAAAATCGCCGCCGCCATCACCCGGCACTTCAAGGACGAGCGCCCCATCACCGCACTCCTCGATCCCTACAACCCTTCCGGCTCCACCCGCCACGTCCGCTTCAACACGTCCAAGACCGATCGGTGGGAGACCAGTTCCGAACGTTGCCATGTCAACTGGGTCGTGCTCGACAGCGATTGGGAGGCCGAGTTCTGCCGCGTGGCTGAGTCGCACCCGAAAGTCCTCGCCTACGTGAAGAACCACAACCTCGGCTTGGAGGTGCCTTATCACCTCGGCGGCGAGCAGCGGCGCTACCTCCCCGATTTCATCGTCCTCGTGGATGACGGCCACCCACCGCACGCCGATGGCACGCCGGACCTGCTGCACCTCATCGTCGAGATCAAGGGCTATCGCGGTCAGGATGCCGTCGCAAAAGCGGAGACCATGAAGACCTACTGGATGCCCGGCGTGAACAACCTCAAACAATATGGACGCTGGGCCTTCGCCGAGTTCTGCGACATCTACGAGATCGAAGCCGACTTCAAGGCCAAGGTCGCCGGTCAGTTCGACACGATGATCGCGACGGCCATCGCCTAGCCTTTCTGACTTTCAGGCACGCAATCCCCTTGCGCCCCGTGCTTCCCGCTTGGCTTCACCCCGTGCTTTCACTACGGTTCCACCATGACGATCACGCTTCCAGATGACCCCGCGCTCGCCGGGATGGGCGAGTCCGAAATCCTCCTCGACCTCGCCTGCGGCGCTTATGCCGCAGGCCATTTGTCCCGTCAGTCCGCCGCCGATCTGGCCGGCGTCAGCCGCTGCGACTTCGACCAGGCTCTCCATGCCCGTCGCATCCCCGCTTATGACGAGGAGATGCTGGCGCAGGATCTGGAAACCCTTCGCGTGCTGCGCGCCAAGTGACCGTTGTCACCGACACCTCCGTCGTGCTCAATCTCTGCTTCATCGGGCAGCAGGGGCTTCTGTCACGGCTCTTCACGGCGCTCCTCGCTCCTCCCCGGGTCGCGGCGGAGTTTCAGCGCCTGGCGGCGTCCGATCCCCGCTTTCAGGGGCTCGTGTTTCCTCCCGTCATCCGGATCGCGGCCCCGGCAGGCAGCCCCCCTGCGGTGACGCGCGATTTCGCCCTGCACGGCGGGGAGATCGCCGCCCTCTCGCTCGCGCTGAAACACCGGGCCGACCTCGTGCTCATGGACGAGCGTGAAGGCCGCGCCGCAGCCCGCGCCCTGGGTCTCGCCAGCATCGGCGTCGTGGGCATCCTTCTTCAGGCGCGCGAACGATCCCTGATCCCGGCGCTGGCGCCCTTGCTCGACAAGCTCCAGGCCGGTGCCCGCTTCTGGATCGCACCCAGCCTTCGCACGGCCGTTTTGCGTGCCGCCGGTGAGGCCGCCTGACCCTCTCCCTCATGGCCAAGAAACCTTCATCCGCCAAATCCGTCGAAACCCTCAGGCACGACGACGCCAAGCGGAAGAACATCCCTTCCGCCGAGCATCAGTCCGTCCTCGAGGAGTCGCAGAAGACGCCCAAGACCCTCCGCTACCCACGCCACGCCGCCGGCTTGGAGGAGGAGAAGGCGGCTCGTCAGCGCGACCTCGATCCCCAGCTTGTCTGGCGCGGGAAGGATGAGCAGGACTGGAGCGACCTCGTCGTCCACGCCCCTCCGCTTTACATTCAGGAAAAGGTCCACCCCAAGGCGCTCATTGATGACCTGCTGCGCCAGACCAAGGAAAGTCAGCACGACGCCGGGATGCTCACGCCCGACCTCTTCGCCGACTTCAACGGCATCCCCAAGGGCGCGGACAAGACCGAGTTGTACGCCCACGACCAGAACTGGTCCAACCGCATGATTCTCGGCGACTCCCTGCAAGTCATGGCCAGCCTGGCCGAGCGCGAGGGCCTGCGCGGGCGCGTGCAGTGCATCTACTTCGACCCGCCCTACGGCATCAAGTTCAACAGCAACTTCCAGTGGTCCACGACCAGCCGCGACGTGAAGGACGGGAAGGCCGACCACATCACCCGCGAGCCGGAGCAGGTCAAAGCCTTCCGCGACACCTGGCGCGACGGCATCCACAGCTACCTCACCTACCTGCGGGACCGGCTCACCGTCGCCCGCGATCTCCTCACCGATACCGGCTCCATCTTCGTGCAGATCGGCGATGAAAATGTCCACCG
>JBJXFY010000009.1:0-11268 GCA_046155815.1 Limisphaerales bacterium
GCCCCGCCGAGGACGCCGAGGGGGGCGGCGCGCAGATCGCGCACCAGGCCGCGGGCGCGGTCCAGGTGGTCGTCGTCCGCCACCCAGAGCGCCCACTGCGGGCCGTCGGCCTCGCACTGGCTGGGGATGCCCTCGACCTCCAGCAGGTCGCAGGCGGCACGGGCCTCGGGCTCGTTCGGAAAGTAGTCCAGCAGTCGCATGACGTTCGGAGCGGCCAGCATAGGCCGCATCGCCGGGCCGCCAAGGCGTGAGCGCGGCGGGGCCATGCGATGCCCGGCGCTCCGCCTGGCGGACAAACTGAGCCGCCAGCGCGGGGCCGGCGGCGTTGACCGTCCCCGGCGCGCCGCCTAGCGTCACTGCGTTCTTCCGGTGACGCACCCCGGGCGTGTGCTCTGGGTGCTTTGTTTTGTCCCGGCGGCACCAGGCCGGCCCGCCGGCACCGATTCATCATGGCGAACGTCATTCTCGTCGGCGCCCAGTGGGGCGACGAAGGCAAGGGCAAGATCATTGACGTGCTGACCGAGCAGGCCGGCATCGTCGTCCGCACCCAGGGCGGCAACAACGCCGGCCACACCGTCTTCGTCGGTCCCACGAAGTACGTCCTGCACCTCATCCCCAGCGGCATCCTTCGCGCCGCCAAGGTCTGCGTGATCGGCAACGGCGTCGTGCTTGACCCCGTGGGCCTCGTGGCCGAGCTGGACGGCCTCACCCGCCTCGGCGTGCCCGTGTCGCCGGAGAACCTGCTCATCTCCGAGACCGCGCATGTCGTCTTCCCGTGGCACCGCGAGCTGGACGGCCAGCGTGAGGTCCGCAAGGGCCAGCAGAAGATCGGGACCACCAAACGCGGCATCGGCCCGACCTACGGTGACAAGGCCGCGCGCGTCGGCCTGCGCGTGCTCGACCTGGTCAACCGCGACCGCTTCCCGGCCAAGCTCCGCGAACGCCTCGCCGAGAACAACGAGGTGCTCAAGGCCCTCGGCGCGCAGCCGCTCGACTACGACACGCTGCTGGCCGACTACACCCGGGCCGCGGACCGCCTCCGCCCCTTCGTCACCAACACGGTGGTTTACCTGCACGAGGCCTCGCGGCGCGGGGAGAACATCCTCTTCGAGGGGGCGCAGGGCACCTTCCTCGACCTCGACCACGGGACGTATCCCTACGTCACCTCGTCGAACACCACGGCCGGCGGCGCCTGCACCGGCTCCGGGGTGCCGCCGAACCGCATGGACCGCGTGGTCGGCGTGATGAAGGCGTACACCACGCGCGTCGGCGAAGGGCCGCTGCCCACGGAGAACGCGGAGATCAGCGACCTGCTGCACGGCATGGGCCGGGAGTTCGGCGCGACGACCGGCCGGATGCGGCGCTGCGGCTGGTTCGACGCCGTGGCGACGCGCCACGCCGCGATGGTCAACGGCATCGACGAGCTGGCCGTCACCAATGTGGACGGCCTCGACACGCTGGCCTCCATCAAGGTCTGCACCGCCTACCACGTGGACGGTACGGAATTGAAGCATCTGCCCAGCGATGCCGAGGTGCTGGCCCGATGCGAGCCGGCGTACCAGGAATTCCCCGGCTGGCAGACGCCCACGCACGAGATCACGCGCTGGGAGGATCTGCCGGTGAACTGCCGGCACTACCTGCTCAGCCTCGCGCAGATGACGGGCGCGCGGCTGTCCATCGTGAGCGTCGGCCCCGCGCGCGCGCAGACGATGATGCTGTGAGCGCGGTCGCGGCCCAGCCAACCGACGCCGTCCCGCGGCACGTCGCCATCATCATGGACGGTAACGGCCGCTGGGCGAAGCAGCGCGGGCTGCCGCGCGTCGAGGGCCACCGGCAGGGCGCCGAATCCGTCCGCGCCATCGTGCGCGCCGCGGGCGAGGCCGGAGTGAAGCACCTCACGCTCTACGCCTTCTCCGTCGAGAACTGGAACCGCCCCAAGTCCGAGGTGGACACGCTGATGAAGTACCTCGCCCGCTATCTCAAGAACGAGATCGGCGAACTGGACTCGAACAACGTGCGCCTCGAGGCCATCGGCCAGATCTGGCGCCTGCCGGAGAACGTCCAGAAACAGCTTGAAGCCACGAAGGCCGCGCTGGCGAAAAACACCGGGCTCACCCTCATTCTCGCCCTGAGCTACGGCAGCCGCACGGAGATCACGGACGCCGTGCGCGAGATCGCCGCCGAGGTGAAATCAGGAAGTCTCGAACCGGCGGCGATCACCGAGGAGACCGTGGCCGCTCATCTCTACACCCGCGGCCTCCCCGACCCCGACCTCCTCATCCGCACCAGCGGCGAGCTGCGCGTGAGCAACTTCCTCCTCTGGCAGATTTCCTACGCGGAGTTTGTCCTGACCGACACGCTGTGGCCGGACTTCCGGAAGCCGCAGTTCCTTGCGGCGTTGGGCGAGTACGGCCGCCGCCATCGGAGGTTCGGCGGACTGTAGGTTGCACCCCGGTGGGCCCGACCCGTCACCGTGGCCAAGGCGGCTCCCTGGCCCGGGGCGTGTTTCCGGGCCCGGACCCCCGGCGGGACAGTAGCCTCCCCCTGAAAGCGGGCGGCCGGGCGGGACTTCGCAGAACGGCGTGTGACTGGCTCCAGACGGCCGGCCGAAGCGTCACCCGGCAGCCGCGGCCTCAATGCGCGAACGCCTCCCGCAGCAGCGCCACGCTTTTCGGCACGGCGATGTCCGGGTCCTCCTTCCCCTCCATCTCCAGCGAGACCCAGCCGCGGTAGTTCACGTCGGCGAGCAGCCCGGCGATGCGGCGGTAGTCGAGATCAAGCGTGTACCATTCGCCGCCGCCGGGATAGGTCTTGGCCTGCACGAACACCGTGCGCGGGGCGATGCGGGCCAGCTTCTCGTAAGGCTGTTCGAGGAAGTTGCCGGTGTCCATCAGCGCGCCGAGCCACGGCGAGGGGATCGCATCCAGCAGCCGCAGCAGGCCCTCGGGCGTACGGGTGAGGCCCCAGTGGTTCTCGAGCGCGAGGACGACCCCGCATTCCTCCGCCTTGGGCAGGCAGCGCTCGATGGCGTCCTGGCACCATTTGAATCCCTCGTCCTCCGTGTGGCCGGGCAGCACCGGCTCGACGCCGCGCGCCTTCATGAGGTCGTCAAAGCTGGCGATGGTGTTCCAGCGGCCCGAGTTCAGGCGCAGGCAGGGGATGCCGAGCTCGGAGGCGATCTGGAGGCACTTCTTCGTGTGCTCGACCTGCTCGTTGATGTAGTCCGGCCGCGGGTCCACGAAGTCCTGGTGGATCGAAAGCCCGACGTAGCTGACGCCGTGCAGCAGCGCGTGGCGCTTCAGCTTCCGCAGGTAGGCGAGGTGTGCGGCGTTGAGCGGCTCCTTCTCGGGCAGGTCCATCTGGCGGTGCAGCACGTCCACGCCCGGTACGTCGAGCGCGGCAACCTTCTCGACCACGCGCTCGATGGGCACGCGCTCGGTGCGGAAGTGCCAGTAGGAATAGCTCGCGACGGCGAGACGCGGACGGGGGTGGTCCGGGGCGGCGGCGGCGATCGTGGTGCGGGGCAGCGCCGCGGCGGCGATTGTGCCGGCGGCGGCGAGGAAGGAACGGCGTTTCACGGCAGGAGAATGTCGAGGTCTTTGCAGATTTTTCGGGCCATCAACTCAAGGATTTCGCGGGGCCGGGGCACGGACGAAGCCCGCCGGGAGCATGGATTCTGGTGGATCGCATGCCGGCCGGCTTCGCGGATGAACTGACGGCCCTGCGACTCCAGAGGGCGGATCAGGTCAATCCGCTTCATGTCGGCTGCAGGCTGAGCGGCTCGCGGATCTCATCGGCCCCGGCGATGCCCTCGGCGGCATCATTGGCTGCATGCTGGCGGTTGAACTCCAGGACCATTTTGACGGTTCCCGACAAGTTTTTCGGGTCTCCTCCTGGGTCGCGCCCCGGGGAACTGGCACCGGGGAGCCCTTCCACCCGCGCCGCATAACCGCCCGAAAACCTGCGGAACACCGCCGTCAACGTGAAACACTTCATCATGCTGGAGGATAGTTGGCGCGCCGCCGGTTGCACAACTATTTGCGAACCCGGCGGCTGTTGCGGCCGGGCGGAACGGCCGGTTTCAGCCGGGACATTCATCGCGGGTTCAAATCACCCGACCGGAGCCACGTTCCAGGGCAGCGTCCGCTGCAGGTAGATCACGTCCAGCCAGCGGCCGAACTTGTGGCCCACCTCGCGGAAATGCCCCGCCCGCACGAAGCCGAACTTCTCGTGCAGCCGCAGGCTCGCCTCGTTCGTCGCGTCCACGCCGGCCAGGATCACGTGCAGCCCCCGCGCCTGCGCCGCCTCGATCAGCGGCGCCAGCAGCAGCGACCCCACGCCCCGCCCGCGGTCCGCCGCCGCGACGTACACGGAGCTCTCTGAAGAAAAGCGGTAGCCGTAGCGCTCATGGTGGCGGTTCAGCGAACTCCAGCCCACGACCCGTCCGGCCGCGTCCTCGGCCACGAAGACGACGTAGCCCTCCCGTACATGGTCTTCGAACCACGCCAGCCGGTGCTCGATCGTGCGCGGCTCCAGATCATAGGTGGCCGTCGTGGTCAGCACGGCCTCGTTGTAGATCTCGAGGATGGCCGGGCAGTCTTCGCGCGTGGCGGCCCGCACGCGGTAGGCGGACATGGGGGAAGGCTGGGGCGGGTCCGGCACGCGGAAAAGGGCAAAGAAGCGGCGACCGGACCAAGCCTCGGGCTCCCGGATCAAGGAAAACCCAGGTCTCCGGATGCCCACGGCGCCGGCGCACTCCGCCAAGTCGCCGCGCGCCCTGAGAATGCCGGGAAATCGGGGTTCGGGCTGCGGAATCTGCCCCCCGCCCCTTGCTTCCTGCCGGCCCGCTGCCAGTCTTTGCCCGTCCGTGAAGACGCCCGCGGTGAAACCCGGTTCGCGGCCGCTGAACGAAACCCAGCGTGCGGCGCTCGTCACCCTGCTGGGCGACGACGACGCCGAGGTCTTCGCGGCGGTGCAGCGGCGCATCCTCGCCGAGGGCCCCGAGGCTCTCGGCTGGCTCCGCCCGCTGGCCCGCAGCGAGAATCCCGTCCTCCGCCGCCACGCCCTCCGTGTCATCCGCCTCTTCGGCCGGCAGGAAGCGGACATCGCCATGCTCCATTTCTGCCTGACGCACGGCGACGACCTGCCGCTGGAGGAGGGTGCCTGGCACCTCGCGCGCACGGACGATCCGGACATCAACGACGAGGGCTACCGTGCCCTGCTCGACGACTGGGCGGGCGAACTGCGCGGCCCGCTCGACCGCGCCGGCCGTGGTGACGGCGTGATCGCGGTCCTGAACGAACTCCTCTTCCAGCGTCTCGGCTTCACCGGCGACCCGCGCCACCACGAGGAGCCCGCCAACAGCTACCTCCACCGCGTGCTGGACCGCCGCCGCGGCAACCCCATCAGCCTCTGCACCGTCGCGCTGCTGCTCGCGCGCCGGCTCGGCCTGCCGCTCGTCGGCGTGGGCATGCCGGGCCACTTCATCTGCCGCCATCAGACGCCCGCCCACCTGTTCTACGTGGACTTCTTCCACCGCGGCCGCGTGCTCAGCCGCGCGGACTGCGTGCAGTTCGTGCAGCAGTCCGGCCGCGAGTTCCGTGACGAGTTCCTCGCGCCGGTGCATGGCCGCAAGATGCTGCTCCGCATGTGCGCCAACCTGGAGCGCATCCACGCCGGCCGCGGCGAGACCGCCGCCGCCGAACGTTGCCGCCGCTACCTCGTCGCGCTCGGCCGGTGAGGGTTCCGCCGGCCGGGCCGCTGCAGTCCGCGCAACGGGTCGGGGCTTCCCGGATTTCCGCCCGAAATCCCGCTGGCCAACCCGGCACCCGGGCGGAATGGTGGCTTCCCTTTTTCGGAACAACACCGCCGTCCCACCATGCAAGCCACCCGCATCCTGCCTGATCTCCAGTGCTCCCTCGTCTGCGATGACGTCCGCCAGGAAGTCACCGGCAACCTCATCCTCATCGGCGTCATCAGCGCCGTGCGCGTGCCGCAGACGCCGATCACCGCCGCCCGCCTGCTCGTCGTGAACCGCTGGTGTGCGGGCGTGGGCCAGTTCGGGGAGACCGTGCGCCTCGTGACGCCCGACGGTGTGACCGCGCTGCGCGAGGCCAAGGTCAAGTTCGCGCTCCAGGATCCCAACCAGAACACGACCAACGTCACCTTCTTCCAGGGCGTCGAGTTCAAGTCCCCGGGCACCTACTACATCGAGGTGCTCGTGGATGAGGTGATGAAGATCCGTTACCCGCTCCCGATCGTGCAGGTGCAGCAGCCACCGGCCCCCGGCCAGCGCGGCCAGCAGCCCGCGGTGGACGGCCCGGCGGAGGAATAGGCTGCGCGGCCAGCAGCCCGCGGCGGACCGGCTTGCAACCGTTCCGCCCTTCTCCCCGAAGCAGGGCAATGCTGGTCGCCCGGCCATTGATGCCCGGGCGTTCCCCGCCTAGCCTCGGCCATGCAGCATTCCCCCGGCTTCCTGAAGCTCGTCACCGGCGCCAAGGCGCGCATCCACGAGGTCACGCCGGACGAGGCCCGTGCCCGCCTCGCCGCCAATCCCAAGGCCGTCCTGCTCGATGTGCGCGAGGATCACGAATGGCAGGCCGGACATGCCGTCGAGGCGACGCACCTCGGCAAGGGCGTCCTGGAGCGCGACCTTGAGAAGCTGGTGCCCGACCCGGCCGCGGAGATCATCATGTACTGCGGCGGCGGCTTCCGATCGGCGCTGACCTGCGATGCCGCGCAGCGCATGGGCTACACGAACGTCCATTCCCTCGCCGGCGGCTACAAGGCGCTCGTCACCGCCGGCTGGCCCATCGCCGCGTGATCGCCGCCGGCACGCACGCCCTCGGGCTGATCGTCTCCGCCGCGGCCGGAACCCGCGGCCATAGGCACGCGCTGGGCCTCGCGCACGCGGCGCGGGGCGCGGGCGTGGCCGTCCGCGCCGTGGTCCTCACGCAGCCGGGCAACGAGATTCAGGAAACGCTCCGCACCGCCGGAGCGGAATGCGGCCCGCCCGAGGAGCTGGCCACCATCATCGCCGGGGCCGGGCGCGTGATGCATTTCACCTGACCCGATGCGGACCGTCCTCGTCGTCACCAGTGCCGATCCGCGCCGCGAAGGCGCCGCCGCCGTGGCCATCGCCTGCGCCGCCCGGCTCGCGGCGGATCCCGGCCTCCGCGTGACGCTGTGCCTGTGCGAAGCCGCACCGCTTGCGCTCGCCCGCGCCGGCTGCGCCCACGCCGACCCCGCCTTGCTGGCCCCGCTGTTCTCCGCCCTGGCCTCCGAGGATTGGCCCGTGCTCGTGGAAACCGGCGCACCCGTGCTCCAGGCGGTCGGCGAAGCCCTCGTCCCGCACCGCCGCGTGACCGTGCCGGAACTCGCCCGCCTCGCGGCCGGCAGCGACGCCTTCCTCCGTTTCTGAATCATGCGCCGCCTGCTCATCGTCCAGACCCGGCCCGGCGACCCGCTCGCGGAGGTCGTGGCCGCCAACGAGTCGCTTCTGCCGGACACCCAGGTACGCGTCGTGGACCTCGCTTTCGGTGAGCCCGACTACCCGGCGCTGCTTGGGGAAATCCTCGCCGCGGACCAGGTCCAGGTCTGGTAGCCGGCGTCAACGGCCGGAGGCGAGGCCGGAAGCAATCATCCGCGCCGCCGCCGCCCTATTCTCCGCCGCGTAGATGGGGCGGCCGATCACGAGCCAGGTGGCCCCGAGGGACAGGGCCTCCACCGGCGTCATGGTCCGCTTCTGGTCGTCGCCCCCACCGCTGCTGCCCGGCCGGATACCGGGCGTGACGAGCGTGAAGCCCGCCGGCAGCAGGCCACGCAGGGCGCGGAGTTCGTGCGGCGAACAGACCAGCCCCCGCAGCCCGGCCGTGACGGCCAGCCGCGCGAGGACCTCCACCTGCCGTGCGACGGACGCCCCGCCGGCCACCTCGGCCAGTGTCGCGTCGTCCATGCTGGTCAGCACCGTCACGCCGAGCACCACGGGCGCGGGCCGGGCCAGCCGCCGCGCCTCGTCGCGCGCGGCCTCCTCCGCGGCGCGCAGCATGGCGGAGCCGCCCGCGGTGTGGACCGTGAGCAGGTCCACCCCGAGCCGGACCGCCGAGCGTACCGCGGCGGCAACGGTGTTGGGGATGTCGTGGAACTTGAGGTCAAGGAAGACAGGCCGCCCCAGCTCCTTCACGTCGCGGACGACGGCGGGGCCTTCAGCGGTAAAGAGTTCGCCGCCGACCTTGAAGCCGCCGACGTGCGGCGCGATCTCGCGTGCGAGGGCGAGGGCCTCCGACCCGGAGGGTACGTCGAGGGCGGCCATCACAGGATTTTGCATCGGCGCAAGGCTGCCCGCCGCCGGTCCGTGAAGCCAGCCCGTCAGCCGCCGTGGAAAGTTGGTCGGCCGTCACGGCATCGTCGCGTGTTCGTGACGTGGGCAGGCGATGATCACCGCGTCGAGAATTCTGGCTGGCATGCTGCAAGTCACCCCCATCCTCCCGGCCGCCGTTCCTCCCCCGGTTCGGTCGGCCCAATGCTGGTCGGGGCCGGAGGTGCTCGTGGTCGCGCGCGAGGTGTCCCGCCGCGCGGGGAGCCATTCCTGGGCGGGCCTCATGTCGCCCGCCGGGGCCAGCGAGCCGGACGATCTGCTGACCCTGCTGATTTACTGCTATCTCGCCGGGGTGTTTCACTCCGCCGAGGTGGCGCGCCGGCTTCAGCTTGATCCCGCCCTGACCGGTCTGCGGGAACAGCTCAACGTGACCACCCAGGAAATCCGCCGCTTCCGGCGCCGGCAGCGGCGGTCGCTCAACGACGCCCTCACGCGCGCGCTGCTGCGGTTGTCCGGCGCCCCCGAGGCCGCCCGGGAAGGCACCGCGAACGGTCTGATGCACAGCCGGCTCACCTTTCACCGCCTGGAACCCTTCTACCTCGCGGCCCAGGACCGGATCGACCGCGCGATCATCCTCGACTCGCAGGCGTTGGACGACTGACCGGCCCGCCGCGGGCGTACCACGGCGGGCCGGCCCCTTCCGTTTCTCAGTCCTGGATCACGAAGAAGGCGGGTGAGTTCGAGACGGTCACTTCCGCCAAGCGGTTGCTGGTCTGAAGCAGGGAGGTCCATGCGCCCTCCGCGATGTTGCTCCGCGACAGGAGCTGGAAGGGCGGCGTGCCCCCGGTCCAGGAGAACTGCAGGACGTTGCTTCCGCCCTGAGTCACGGAGAGCAGGATGCCTGAGACCGCGTTGACCGTGAGCGAGGCCGGGACGCTGTTCGTACTGTTGGCGGAGTTGCTGACCCGCACCTGGTAGCTGCCCGCGTCGTTCGTGGTGACCGATGGGATGGAGTAGGTGTCCGTGGTGGCACCGGCCAGGTTCGTGCCGTCCTTGAACCATTGATAGGCCAGCGGAGGCGTGCCGGTGGCGGTGACCCGGAAACTGGCCGGCTCACCCGCAGTGACCGTGAGCGGGATCGGCTGCTCCGTGATGGTGGGCGGAACCAGCGGGAGATTGACCGTGAGCCGCGCCACCCGGCTGGTGACCGAGCCGGCAGAGTTCGCCACGATCACCGAGTAGTCTCCGGCGTCGGCCAACTGGGCGTTGGTGATGGCGAGCGTCGGCAGGGTGGCGCCGGGGTAGTTGGTCCCCTGCCGGAACCACTGGTAGTTCGGCGCGGGATTGCCGGTCGCGGTAACGGTGAACGCCGCCGTCTCCCCGGCCGTCACGGTCTCGTCCTCAGGCTCGCCAGTGATGACGGGCAAAGTGCCGCCGCCCCCACCGACAGTGTACCGGTCGGCGAATACGTCCTCGAAGACGAACCACTCGTAATTGCCGATCCCGACGGGGGCCTTGGGCACGATCTTGAACAGACCAAACTTGTCGCCGTTGGTGGGCCGGAATGTCGGGGACTGAGCCAGTGGAAGCTGAACATCCCACAGGTAGAAATAGACGGCCGCGTTGGTGGCGTCGGAAGGGATCAGATTGTTGTTGCGCAGCAGGCGTCCCGGCTGATCCCCGATGATGCTGCCGTCCACGGCGTCTTCAAGCAGCAGTACGTCATCCGGCCCGAGCAGGTTGGTTCCCGAAATCGTGGTGGGCACCCCGTTTGAAGCGTAATCCAACACCACCCAGGTGCGGGTATGAATGGGGGCAAGCACACCAGCCGACAGGTACAGGCGGTTGGTGACCGAGGTCATGAACTGACCAAGGGTCGTTCGGACATCGGCCCGCTGGGCGCCGGCCGGCATCATGAGGCCGAGAAGCACCGTCAAGCATGTGAGTGTGAGGCGCATGGGATTTCGTGTTGTTTGCGTTGTTATAACCACTTGATTGCTATTGGGCAACATAAGAAGGGAGGGCATTGCTGCCCTCCCTTCGCGATTCTCACATGGAACTGACGTGATCAGAGGGTGATCACGCGGAACTGCTTGCGGACACCGGGCACGGCGCTGACGTGGCTGACCACGCCGCCCGTCCCGTTGATCACGGAGCCTTCGTTGGCCCAATTGACCATGTCCGTCGAGACCTGAACCTGGTACTGACGGCCCACGATCGAATCCCAGGTGACCGTGGCGTTGCCGGCGGCGTAGGCCACCTCGACGCACAGGGCGGGATACTCCTTGCAGGACGTGCCGGCGGTGGGATCCACCACGCAGAGCGCGGCAAGGCCCGTCCAGTCGGTCAGCCAGTTCTTGTCCTTGAACGCGCCACGGTAGTTGACCGGGGTGTGGAAGCCGTCCACCGGCACGCTGCGGTAAGCCGCCAGCGCCGGTGAGCCGGTCTGCGGGCGGGGATCCAAGCCGAAGGACTGGTCATAGGCAATGCCGGTGAGCAGCGGGTTGGCGCTGACGCTGGCCGCGTTCGGCGGCAGGATGGTAGCCACCGTCGCCACGGTGGTGCCGTGGTTCAGCGTGGTGATGTTGTTCCAGACGATGTCCCCGAGGACAGCCTGGCCGGCGAGCACCTCGTCGTCGGTGTTGGTCTCCACGCGGACGCCGCGCTGGAAGTTCACGAACACGCCGTTGTAGATCTTCGGCTGCGCGTCGTCGCGGATGCGGAAGGCGCGGGCCTCAAACTCGGTTCCCGTGGTGCCCAGCCGGCGGCCGATCATCGTGACGTTGTACACGGACCAGTCCGAGGCGGGCAGAAGCTCAAGGGCGGCGTCGAGGTCGCCGTCAATCTCCATGCCGTTGTCCCCCGAATTCGCGTCGCCGCTCTCATTCTGGATGGCGAACCAGAACTGGTTCTTGCCGCGGTAACCCTGGTCGGTGTCGAAGGAGTCGTCC
>JBJXFY010000012.1:0-14573 GCA_046155815.1 Limisphaerales bacterium
GGCTACGTCGGCCGCGCGGCGGGCGGCCGGCTCGCCCGCGCCGGCCACGAGGTCGCCGGCGTTCAGCGCGGGCCGGACGACGGCTCCCTCGTCGCGGCGGGCATCCGTCCGCTGATGGCCGACGTGACGCGTCCGGAGACGCTCGCCGCGCTGCCGGGCGGCTGGGACGCGGTGGTGAACTGCGTCTCCTCCGCGGGCGGCGACGCGGCCACCTACCGGGCGCTGTACCTCGAAGGCACGCGCAACCTGCTGGCCTGGCTGCGCGCCGCGCCGCCGCGCCGCTTCGTGCATCTCGGCAGCACGAGCGTGTACGGCCAGACGGACGGCGGCTGGGTGGATGAAGGTTCCCCCACTGAACCCGCCGCGGAGACGGCGCGCGTGCTGGTGGCCACGGAAGAAATGCTGGGTGAAGCCTCGGCCGCGGGCTTTCCGGCCATTCGCCTGCGCGTCGCGGGCATCCACGGACCGGGGCGCGGGCACCTCCTGCAGAAGCTGCGGCGCGGGGAGGCGCGGCTGGACGGGGACGGCTCGCGCTGGCTGAACCAGGTCCACCGCGACGACGTGTCGGGCGCGATCGTGGCCGCGGTGGACCACGGCGAACCGGGCCGGGTTTACAACGTGGCGGACAACGAGCCGGTGACACAGAGGGACCTCCTCGCGTGGCTGGCCGCGCAGCTGGGCCTGCCGATGCCGGGACCGGCCGCACCGGGCGAGGCTTCCCCCCGCCGACGTGGCGCGACGAACAAGCGCGTCGCCAACCGCCGCCTCCGGACCGCGCTGGGATGGCGGCCGACGTACCCCTCCTTCCGGGAGGGCTACGCGGCCGAGCTGACGCGCCTGCGGGGCGAAGCGGTCGCGGCGGACTGAGCCGAGGCAGTTGCATTCCGCCGCGGAACCGCCATTCATGCGGCGGCATGGCAGACTTCCAGATCATCGAGCAGGAGGGCGTGCGCCTCGTGAAATGCACGCTTTTGCAGGAGACCGTCCGCACCGAGTCCGGCGCGCTGTACTACCTCCGCGGCCAGATCACGATGGAGTCCAAGGCGCCCTCAATGGGCGGCCTCTTCAAGGCGCTGGCTTCCGGCGAGACAATCTTCCGGCCGACTTTCACCGGCACCGGTGAACTTTTCCTGGAGCCATCGCTCGGCGGCTTTCACGTCATGGACTGCGGCGGGCGGACGTGGATCCTCGAGAGCGGGGCGTACTGGGCATCGGAGGCCAGCGTCACCGTGGACGTGCATCGGGAGAAAACGCTGACGGCGCTGAAGAGCGGCGAGGGCTTCATGGACTTCCAGACCAAGGTCGGCGGACGCGGCAAGGTGGTGCTCTGCTCCCAGGGACCGGTCGAGGCGTTGGAACTGAACAACGACCGGCTCGTGGTGGATGGCCGCTACGTGCTGGCACGCTCGGACAGCATCCGCTACTCGGCCGAGCGGGCCGCGAAGTCGCTGCTGGGTTCGCTGACCTCGGGCGAGGGCTTCGTGCGCATCTACGAAGGCACGGGCGCGCTGCTCTTCGCTCCGATGCCCTACTGGCGGCAGCGGCTGTTCCAGGCCTTGGCGGCATCGGGGAGCAGGTCCGGCCCGGGCGAATAAGTGGAGGCCCTAGCCGAGCCGGGCCGCCACCGCGGCAGTCCGCGCTGCGCGGCCGCAGGCATCAGCCCGCCCCGCTGCGCTCACCGCCGCACGCCGGCGAGGATCTGCCAGACCAAGCGTGTACCGCTGGCGAACCAATTGCGGCGGCCGGGCAAAGGCTGCACGTCCGGCACCGCCGGCCCGCGGGCTTGGGCAAACTGCACCTTGGAGCGCAACAGGAGCGTGCCGAGGCAGAGGTCCGCGAGGGGCAGCACCACGTTGAAGTTCTTGTGCATGTAGCGGTGGTGCAGCAGGTGATGGCCGTTCAGGCGGAAAAAGATTCCCGAGCGCTCGAGATTCCGGCCGCGCGGCAGGTGCATGCACCAGTGCAGGTACTCGTAGGTGGCGTAGTAGCACGCGATCGCCATCAGCGCGCCCCACAGCAGCGGCCAGCGTGAAGTCCACCACGCGGCCACCAGAAACGGCGCGCCACAGGCCGCGACGAGGACCGGACCGTTCCACCAGGCCATCGGGATGATGTCCTTCTTCTCGCCGGTCAGATCCTGGTACGTGTGGTCGGCGCGGAACTCGCGGTGATGCACGACGGCGTGGCTCTGGAACGGATAGCGGAAGAACGGCACTGGCTTGTGCATGACGAAGCGGTGCAGCGTCCACTCGAAGAACGACGCAAACACGACGCCCGACACGACGCCGACGGCAACCCAGAACAAGAACGCAGACATGGGAACCGAGGGTGCCTCAAAACCGCGGTTCAACCAGTGGATTCTTCAACCCTCTTTTGCCGTCGGCGCGTTGTGCGCCGGCCGGTGCCCAAGCGCCCTAGTTCGCCAAGTACTCCCGGGGATCCACGATCCTGCCGGCGATGGCGCTGGCGGCGACGGTCGCCGGACTGGCGAGGAAGACCTGGCTTTCCTTGTCGCCCATGCGGCCGGGGAAGTTGCGGTTCGTGGCGCTGATGCACTTGAGGCCGGGCTGATTGATGCGGCCGAAGGTGTCCACCGGCCCGCCCAGGCAGGCGGCGCAACCGGCGTTCTCCGTCATGCGCACGCCGGCGTCCTCAAGGATCTGCCAGATCGTCCGGCCGCCCCAGCGCGTGGACTGGAGATCGCGGACGATGTCCGGCGTGGCGGGCACGCCGAAAGTGTCAATGCTCACCCGCCGGCCGCGGAGCACGCGCGCGAACTCCACGAAGTCGCTCGTCTTCCCGCCCGTGCAGGAGCCGACGTAGGCCCGGTCCAGCTTTGTGTCGCCCATGTCCTTGGCCTTCTTCCGCTGGCCGGGGTCCGGGTGGCACGCGACGATGGGCTCCAGCTGGTCCAGCTCGACGACCAGCTCGTACACGAACTTCTGGTCCGCGTCCGCCTCGACCGGCTCGTAGGCGGTGCGTGTTCCGTTCAACTGTGTCCGGGAGTTCACGTACTCGGCGGTGCGGGCGTCAAAGGGGAAGATGCCGTTCTTCCCGCCGGCCTCGATGGCCATGTTCGCGATGGTCATGCGGTCGTCCATCGAGAGCGTTTCCACGCCGGGCCCGTCGAACTGCATCGCGCGGTACGTGGCGCCGTCGAAGCCAATCTCGCCGATGACGTGCAGGATGATGTCCTTCGCCATGACGCCGGGCTGGAGCTTCCCTTCGAGGCGGAAATGCATCGTCTCCGGCACCTTCAGCAGCAGCTTGCCGGTGCCGAGCACAAAGCCGGCGTCGGTGTTGCCGATGCCGGTGGCGAACTCGTTGAACGCGCCGGCCATGCAGGTGTGCGAGTCCGTGCCGAAGAGCACCTCGCCCGGCCGGGTGTGGCCCTTGGCCGGCAGCGCGGTGTGGCAGACGCCGGCGTACTGCGAGCCGTACTGCCGCTTCAGGTTGCCCTTCGCGGCATCGAAGACCCAGTGGCCATCGGGATCGTCAATGACGTCGTAGAAGTACGGCAGGCCCTGCTCGCGCGCGAAGTCGCGAAGGATGTCCACGTTGCGGTTCGACTTCGAGTCGGCGGTGAAGATGTAGTGGTCGGGGATGATGACCACCCGTTCGCGGTCCCAGACCTTCGCGGCCTTGCCGAACTCGCGCTTGAAGACGCCGATGGTGCCGGGGCCGCAGACGTCGTGGGTCATGAGCACGTCGGCCTTCACCCAGACGTTTTCGCCGGCGGTAACGGCAGCCTTCCCGGAGGCGCGGGCGAGAAGCTTCTCTGTAAGCGTCACAGGGGCAGTCTAGGGGGCGCGAGACGCGCGGCAACGCCGGGTTGGCCGCCCGGCTCCGGCCTGTTTCCGCCTCGGAACCCGGCCTTCGCCCCACTAGGTTCCCGCTTGTGCGGATCGCCCTGCTCCTGCTGCTAGTCGGCCTCCCCGCCCCGGCGGCGGAGCGGCTGGTCATCATCTCGCCGCATAACGAGGCCATCCGCGACGAGTTCGGTCGCGCCTTTTCGGCGTGGCACGCGGGCGAACACGGCGCGCCCGTCGAGGTGGACTGGCGGGTGGTGGGCGGCACCAGCGAGTCGCTCCGCTTCGTGCTTTCCGAGTTCGCCCGCAAGCCGGAAGGCATCGGCCTGGACATCTTCTTCGGCGGCGGACAGGAGCCTTACCTTGAGCTGGCCGCAAAGGGCCTCGCGCAGCCTCACCAGCTTCCGCCTGAAATCCTCGATGGCGTGCCCGCCGAGGTCGCCGGCATCGAGCTGCGCGCGGCGGACGGCGCGTGGTTCGGCTCCGCCATCTCAAGCTTCGGCATCCTCCAGAACCTCCGCGTGCAGCAGCTCGCGGGCCTCCCTTCCGTGACGCGGTGGGAAGACCTCGCCCGTCCCGAGCTGCTCGGCTGGGTCGGTGCCGGCGACCCGCGCAACAGCGGCACGATGAACGTCATGTTCGAGTCGTTCCTGCAGTTCTACGGCTGGGAGAAGGGCTGGCAGCTCCTCACGCAGCTCGCGGGCAACACGCGGCGCTTCGATCGCGTCTCCGCCGTCACCGCGCGCGACGCCACGCTCGGGGAAAGCGCCTACGCGCTGGCCGTGGACTTCTACGCCTTCACCCAAGTCGCCGCCGCGGGCCGGACGAACATGAGCTTCATCCTCCCGGCCGACTTCGCCGCCATCAACCCCGACGGCATCGCCATCCTTCGCGGCGCGCCCCACGTCGCAGCCGCCGCGCGCTTCGTGGACTTTGTGATGTCGGACGATGGCCAGAAGCTGTGGTTCCTGCCGCGCGGGCATCCCGGCGGGCCGCAGCGCAGCTCCATCGAACGGATGCCCGTGCGGCCCGCCCTCTACGAGCGCTTCCGCGACGTGAGCAACGTGCAGTTCTCGCCCTTCGATCTGCCGGGCGGCTTCCGCTACGATGCGCGGCTCGGCGGGCGGCGGCGCGGCGTGGTCGCGGCCCTGGCGGGCGCGCTCTTCGTGGACCTGCACCCCAACCTGCAGAGGGCCTGGCGCGGCGTGATCGCCCGCGGCCTCGACGCCGGCGAACTCGCGGATTTCGGCCGCATGCCGCTCACCGAGGAGCAGGCCCTCGCCCTGTCCGGCGAGCCGTGGAAGCAGCCCGCCGAACGCAACGCCCGCCGCACCGAATGGCAGCGCTGGGGCCGCGCGAAGTACGCGCGGCTCACCGGTGGGGCGGCGGCCGCCCGCTGAGCCCGCCGCGCAACTCCCGCATTCCCCCCGCCGCGCGGATGCGCTTTGCTCCGCCGGCCATGCGCGTCTCCATCCGCCGCGTCACCCACGGCTTCGGCGCCACGCCGGTGCTGCGCGACGTGTCACTCGACATCGCGGAGCGCGAACTGTTCTTCCTCCTCGGCCCCTCGGGCTGCGGCAAGACGACGCTCCTCCGCCTCATCGCCGGCTTCTACCAGGCCGACGCCGGCGAAATCTTCTTTGGCGAACGCCGCATGAACGGCGTCGAGCCGCACCTCCGCAACGCCGGCATGGTCTTCCAGAACTACGCCCTCTGGCCGCACATGACCGTCGCCCAGAACGTCGGCTATGGCCTCGAGGTGCGGAAGGTGCCCAAGCCCGAGCGCCTCGCCCGTGTGCGCGAGGCCCTGGCGGTCGTCCAGATGGAACACCTCGCGGACCGCACGCCAAACCAGCTCTCCGGCGGCCAGCAGCAGCGCGTGGCCCTCGCCCGCGCCATCGTCATCCGGCCCGACGTGCTCCTCCTCGACGAGCCGCTTTCGAACCTCGACGCCAAGCTCCGCCTCGAGATGCGCGAGGAGATCCGCCGCGTCCATGCCCGCACGCAGATCACCACCATCTACGTCACCCACGACCAGGCCGAGGCGCTGTCGCTCGCGGACCGGCTGGCGGTGCTGCGCGACGGCGTGGTCGAGCAGGCCGGCCCGCCGCGCGAGGTGTACCGCCGGCCGGCCTCCGCGTTCGTGGCCGAATTCATCGGCGAAACCAACTGGCTCTCCGGCCGCGTCACCGCGTGCGACAGGATGAGTTGCTCGGTGGAAACGGCGGCCGGGAAGCTCACGGCCTCCGCCGCCGACGGTCTCCGGCCGGGCGACGCCGTCCGCGCCGGCTTCCGGCCCGAGGCGGTGCTGCCCGGTCCGGGCCCGGCCAACAACCTTGCCTCCACCGTCGAGCAGGCGACCTACCTTGGGGCCACGGAGCAGTACGTCCTCCGCCTGGCCGACGGCACGGCGATCAAGGCGGTGGAGCAGAACGCCGTGGCCCCGCGCGCCGCCGGCGAGCCCTTCCCGGCCCACGTCAGGCCGGAGAACGTCTTCCTGCTGCGGGCGTGAAGGCTCCCGGTTGGACGCCGGGCACCGTGCCGAACCGCTCCTTCAGCTTCACCGTGCGGTAGGCAAAGATCTTTTCCACGTCGCCGCGAACGAAGAAGCGTTCGATCAACGGGCGCAGCGGGCCGCCGGGGGCGGCATAGCGGACCACGTCGCGGCAGAGAGTGCCGCCATCCCGCTCCTCGAAGATGTGCGTGTGATGCCAAAGCCGGTACGGCCCGCGGAGCTGGCGGTCCACAAAGCGGCGCGGTGGCTCCCAG
The DNA here is from genome assembly GCA_046155815.1 of Limisphaerales bacterium. GTDB lineage: Bacteria > Verrucomicrobiota > Verrucomicrobiia > Limisphaerales > CAIMTB01 > JBJXFY01. Next base: position 6,579 of record JBJXFY010000012.1, read on the forward strand.
GCCTCGATCTCCGTCCGCCAACGCACCGGCAGGCCATGGATTTTCAGCCGGTAGTCCAGCAGCAGCCCCGCCCGCATGACGATGGGATCGGGCGTGAGGACTTGGAACTGGAGGAACGGCGGCGTAATGGCCTCGAGGTTGTGCGCGTCCGCAAAGAACGGGAACACCTCGCCCCGCGGGCGCGGCAGCCATAGCTCAGTCTCGAAACGGGCTTCCAGCATCCCCGATGGATGGCGCGGTTTGCCGCGCAGGCAACCGGGCGCACCAAGGGCCGCGGCATCACGCCACGCACGCGTACAGGCACTTCAGGTAGTGCGCCTCGGGAAACGCCGCCGGGTGGTCGTGAGGATGCCACGTGGTCCGCAACTCCTCGAAGCGCCGGCCACCCCGCCGCAGCGCGTCGCGCACCGCGCCAAGGAACTCCTCCGCCGAAACGTGGGCGGAGCAGGAAGCGGCCACGAGCACGCCGCCCGGCCGCAGCCGCGCCAGCCCAAGGGCGGCCAGCCTCCGGTACCCGGCCACCGCGCCGGCGCGGTCGGCCTCCCGCTTCGCCAACGACGGCGGGTCAAGGACCACGAGGTCGAACTTCGGGCCGGGCGCGGCCAGCCATTCGAAGGCCTCGGCCTGAACCATCCCGTGCGCAGCGGCCGCGACGGGCGGGAGGTGGCGGTTCAGGTCGAAGTTTCGGCCGGCGGCGGCAAGGGCGTGCGGGCTGATGTCGAGGTCGGTCACGCGCCGCGCCCCGCCGCGCGCGGCGTGCAGCGAGAAGCCGCCGGAGAAGCTGAAGGCGTTCAGAACGTCCCGTCCGGCGGCGAGCTCGCCGACAAGCCTCCGATTCTCCCGCTGGTCGAAGAAGAACCCGGTCTTCTGCCCCCGCACCACGTCGGCCTCGAAGCGGAGGCCCGTCTCAAGAAACGTGACGGGGGTGGTGTCGCGCGAAGGCCTCCAAGGCCGCGAAGGAAGAGCAGGAGCCACCAGAGGAAGTTCTTCACGGCCTTCGCGCGACCATTCCCCGCCATCTTCCAGCCCTTGCGTGGCCGCAGCCTGCCGGATGTTCCGGCTGAGGCGGAGAATGAGGCGGGAGGGGCGCAGTTCTTCCGCGATTTGCACGGCCAGCCGTTCAAGCCACGGCAGCCACGCGGATGTGTACAGCTTGAGGACCAGGACGCCGCCGTAGCGGTCGAGAACCAAGCCGGGCCAGCCGTCGCTTTCGCCGTGGACGAGGCGAAAGCCCGTGGTGGCCGCGTCGAACCACCCCTCGCGGCGGGCCAACGCGGCGCGCAGGCGCGCCCGCCACCAGGCGTCATCCGCCGCCACGGGCGGGCCGCAGTGCAGCACGCGTACGCGCAGCGGCGACGCAGGGTCGTAAAGGCCCAAGCCCAAGAAGCGGTCGTACGGGTCGTAGAGGGCGGCAAGCTCGCCGGCCGCACCGGGACGGCTTTCGCGGGTGATGCGGTCGGCATAGACCCACGGATGCCCGCCACGGACGGCCCGCTCGGCCGCAGGCCCGAGGTGGAGGCGGAGGCGGGCGGCGGGCGGGTTCACGCGGCCGGGCCCGGAGGAGCGTCCGGTTCGCGCCGCTTTCCCACGCCCATGCTCCAGCCGAGGGCGAACTCGATCTGTCGGCGGAAGTGCGTCCGGTCCTTCGGGGTGATGACGAAGCGGCGCAGGAGGCCGGTACGGCGCTCGAGTGTGAGCGCCCGGCCGGCGGAAAGGAGGGTGTTGGGCCAGTGTTCGGCTAGCAGCGACCTGCCGTCGACCACGTCCCGGATGTCGTTCAGCATCACCCGCCTCAGGCGGACGCCGAACAACAGCACCTCCACTTCATGCCGGCCGAGGCGGTAGCGGATGTTCGAAAACACCACCACCACGAGAACCCCGGCGGCCACCAGCGCCAGCGGTACAACCAAGGATGTCATGGGCCCGAACTGCGCAGACCCAGCCATAGTGACGCGATCGGCACCGCCGCACCAAGCAGCAGGGTGAGCCACACAGCCCACGCGGGGCGAAGCGTCTGCAACGCCAGCACCACGCCCATCACCACGGTCAGGATCAACGCCACGGACATTATCACCACCAGCATCGTAAACAAGCCCGTGGAATAGGCCTCCGCCGAGGACGCCGGGTAGTACTGCTCCACATGCACCCGCGCCAGCCGACTGAGGAGGGTGTCCGAGTCCGTGGCCCCCTTCCGGCGGTCAGGGTTCACCGTCTGGTACCAGCCGGTAACCACGAAAAAGACCAGCAGCGGAGTAAAGAAGACTCCGAAGTACAGATGCGCCCGGCGGAGGAGCTTCTTCATCGCGGGCGCCGGAAAGACGCGATCCTGATTCTGCTCTTGAGCTTCATCGCTGTTAGGGGGACGAGCAGGGTGAACGTTAGGGCACCGCCGCCGAACGTCACTCCTTCACCAGCGGAAGGTTCAGCTTCTGCCCCTCGCGCAGTTTCCGCGCGTCGGTGATGCCGTTGAAGCGCATCACCTCGTCCACGGTCAGCGTCCTGAAGCCCTGCCGCTTCGCATCCGTGTTGAAGGCGGCGACGATCTGCGACAATGCCTGCCCACGGCCCACGATGTGCTCGACGGCCTGGTCGGCCTTGAGCGGCGGCGGCTCCTTTTCCTTGTCCGGATCGCGCTCGGCGGCGCGCGGGGCCGGGCGCGCCGGGGCCATGGGCGGCAGTTTCTTCAGTTCGCCGAGGGCCTTGAGAATCTGCTCGTTGTCCGCGACACGCTTGCGGTCCACCTCGGCGAGCTTTTCCGTCAGTTTCTGCAGGTCGTCGTACGTCGGTCCCTTCGGCGCAGCGTTGCGGGCAAGGTCGGCACGGAGCTGCTGCAGCTCCTCATTGAGCGCGGTGATCTGGCGCTTCTGGTTGGCGAAGGCGTTCTCCAGCGCCTCGACGGTCGCGTTGAGGCGCTGGACGCGCTCGTCGAGCACGGCGGCGTCCTGCCCGCAGAGGGGGGCCGCGGCAAGGCCCGCGGCGGCCAGCAGGAGCAATGCGGATCTCACGCCGGCACGTTAGGTTTGCGCTCTGGCAGCGGCAAGACGTAGGTGTCCGGCGTGACCCGGCTCGAGGCGGTTGTTCGCAGCGGTGAGTTCCTCGCCCGCCACGGCGTCGAGGCGCCGCGCCGGCAGGCCGAGTGGCTGCTCGCCCACGTCCTCGGCGTGCCGCGGCTCCAGCTTTACCTCGGCTTCGACCGGCCGCTCGCCGAGGCGGACGCGAACCGGCTGCGTGAGCTCGTCCGCCGGCGCGGCCGGCGCGAGCCGCTCCAGCACCTCCTCGGCACGGCGAACTTCTGCGGACTCGAGCTCGGGGTCGGTCCCGAGGTGCTGATTCCGCGGCCGGAAACCGAGCTGCTGGCCGAACGCGCCTGGCAGGCCGCGCAGGCCCTCGAGGCCGCGGGCCACACGCCGCGCGTGCTTGACCTCGGCACCGGCAGCGGCTGCCTGGCCCTCGCGGTGGCCGGCCACACGGCGCGGGCGGAGATCACCGCGCTGGACGTTTCCTTCGCGGCGCTGGACGTGGCGCGGCGAAATGCCACCCGGCTCGGCCTCGCGGAGCGCGTGCGATTCGTCGAGAGCGACGGCTTCGCCGCGCTGCCGGCGGACGGGCACTTTGATCTGCTCGTCTCCAACCCGCCGTACATCCCCACCGCCGAGATCGCGACGCTCGACCCCGAGGTGCGCGACCACGACCCAGTCCTCGCGCTGGACGGCGGCGCCGACGGCCTGACCTGGTACCGCCGGCTGGCCGCCGAGGCCCCGGCGTGGCTGGCCACGGACGGCCTGGCGATGGTGGAATTCGGCGACGGCCAGGCGGACGGCATCCGGGAGTTGTTACGCGTGGCGGCGTGGCGGGACGTGGAAGTCGTGAACGACCTTTCCGGCCGCGCCCGCTTTCTGGTGGCGCGCCGGCCGGCCGGGCTTTCAGAATAGCCCCACCGCGCCGGCCCAGCCGGCGCTTCTGCATGGACGCCTTCCAAATCCGCGGCCGGGTGCCGCTCCACGGCGAAGTGACGGTGGGTGGCGCCAAGAACGCCGCCCTGCCGCTCATGGCCGCCGCGCTGCTGACGCGCGAACGCTGCGTCATCCGCCGCGTGCCGCGCCTCAGCGACACGCAGTTCATGGGCGAAATCCTCGCGTCGCTCGGTGCCGAAGTGGCCTGGGACGGGGATACCGTGAGCATCCAGGCCGCGAAGGTCCGCGACGTGGGCGACTACGAGCTGATCCGCAAGATGCGGGCCTCGATCTGCATCCTCGGCCCGCTGATCGGCCGGCTGGGCCGGGCGCGCGTGTCGCTGCCCGGCGGCTGCGTGATCGGCGCGCGGCCGATTGACCTGCACCTGAAGGGCCTCCGCGCCCTCGGCACGAAGTTCACCATCCGCGGCGGCTACGTCATCGGCCACGCGCCGCGGCTCACGGGCGCGGAGCTGTTCCTCGGCGGACGGGTCGGCCCCACCGTGCTGGGCACCGCGAACGTCATGATGGCCGCGGCGCTGGCCGAGGGCGTCACGCTCATCGAGAGCGCCGCGTGCGAGCCGGAGGTGGTGGACCTGGCGAACTTCCTCAACGCGATGGGCGCGCGCGTCCAGGGCGCCGGCAGCCCCACCCTGACCATCACCGGCGTGAAGGAGCTCCACGGCGCGGAGCACGAGGTCATCCCTGACCGCATCGAGGCGGCCACCTTTGCCGTGGCCGCCGCCGTGACGCGCGGCGAGGTCACCCTCAAGGGCGCGCGGGCGGACCACCTGCACGCCGTGCTCGACAAGCTCCGCGAGGCCGGCGTGAAGGTTGAACGCCGCGGCCCCGATCTGGTCGTCAAGGGCGTGCGCCGCCTCAAGCCCGTGGACATCACCACCCAGCCCTACGCCGGCTTCCCCACCGACGTGCAGGCGCAGATGATGGTGCTCATGATGCTCGTGCCCGGCATCAGCATCATCACCGAGCGCATCTTCGAGGCGCGCTTCATGCACGTGCCCGAGCTATGCCGGCTGGGGGCGGACATCTCGATCGAGGGACCGAGCGCGATCGTGAAGGGCGGCGCGCCCCTCAGCGGCGCGCCCGTCATGGCCAGCGACCTTCGCGCCTCCGCCGCCCTCGTGCTGGGCGGCCTCGCCGCCGAGGGTGAAACCGTCGTCCGCCGCGTGTATCATCTCGACCGCGGCTACGAGCGCATGGACGAGAAGCTCCGCGCGCTCGGCGCCCGCATCCAGCGCGTGCCCGAATGAACAAGCTGCTCGCCTTCGCCGGCCTGGCCGCCTTCGTCTGGTTCCTCATGTGGCTCAACGAGGGCGCGCAGGCCCGGCGCGCCGCCGAGTCAGCCAGCAACCCGCCGCCCGCCGCCGCGCCCGTGCCCGCCGGGCCGACCGTCTCCGGCACCGACCTGCCCGGCCTGCCCGCCGCCTTCGAGGAATCCCTCCGCGCCGCGCAGGCGGGCGGACACGAGGGGCTGGCGGCATGGCTCAAGCGCTACCGCTCCTCCATCCAGGATCCGCGCCTCGCCTGGATCGAGCTCGACTACGTGGTGCTGCTGAACCTCAAGGACCGCGCCGCCGCCGTGCGCGAGTTCCAGCGCGTCAAGAACCGCCTCCCGCCGGACATTGACCCGCGGATCACCGCCCGCCTCGCCGCGCTGGCGAAGACCTACGAGTAGCGCCCGCGGGGCGCCGGATCGGAAAACGGCACCCGTCCCGAGGGCATGCTGAACCTCTGCCCGTCTGTTCAGGGGCGCAGGACCTTGATGTAGGCGTCCCGCAGGCGCGAATGATCCGCATGGGAGCCTGCGGCCGGGGAGCGGCCTCAGGGCTGATAGGTGGCGTTCTTGAAGCGCTGGAGGTCGCGGTGGCCGTTCCTCGCCGGCCGGTCCAGACCATCAAGTTTTTGCGTGTCAGGCTCTTTCCAACGCCAGAACTCGGAATGGCCATCGGCAAACGAGACCTGCCCCATGTTGCCATGCCGGCTGGCTGGCGTGTTCTGCCACAGCCAGACGTTTGGCAGGGCGCGCACGGCAAAAAATCCGTCGTCGATGCTGGCCGGGCTTTCATCAATGAAGACGTTGGCCTCCGTGGGGCTTGGGCGGTTGATGTCGGTCATCTTGCGAAAGAACGGCACCCCGGGATTCACAAAATCGGCCACGGGATCGCCGGCCATCCGGCCATTCATGGAGAAGCTGCGAACTCGAATCACCGGACGACCACCGATCCTGCCGACGAGATCATTGGGGCAGCGGTAGATCTCCAGGGAATTGTTGTATGGCCACAGGCGCCCGTTCTTGATTTCGAACACGTTGGTCGCGCCCGGAAGTGAACTGACGGTGCCTCCGATCCAGGCATTGGTGTTGCCCAGCAGGTTGGGGGCCAGCTTGTCGTCGTAATCGTCGGCATAGAGGATCCACGCCAGCGTCAACTGCCGCAGGTTATTGGCGCATTTTGTCGCCCCCGCCTTCTGCTTCGCCTTCGCAAGGGCCGGGAGCAGCATGCTGGCGAGGATGGCGATGATGGCGATCACCACCAGCAGCTCGATCAGGGTGAAGCCGCGGCCGGCGGCCCGGCGGGCGGAAGGGCGGGGGAGGTTCATGGGCGCGGGGCTTGGATTGCGCCAAGGCTAGGGACGCCGGGCCGTGGGCGACAATGGGTTTTTCGGCGCACAGGCGGGCGGGGCAGATCCCAGCTCCAACCACTGGCTCCGGGCCCAACCATGCCGATCCGGGTTGCTGAAAAGAGCGGCATCATGCCGAAGCCGGCGGTCATGGACCGGGCAAGGCCCGTCCTATTCGGCCGGTTCAATCCGGGGACAGACCCAGTCACGCCCGGAAAACCAGGCCCGGCCGGGGCCGTCCTCGTCATCACCGCGCGGGTTGCCTCCCTGATCCTGCCCGTCCCTGCCCACCGAGTAGATCATCGGCCCCTGTCGCGTCGGGCGCAGGCGCAGGTTTTCGCCGTCCATGGGATCACGCGGCACGGCCGGGAGAAAGTCCGGCACCAGATCTTCCAGATTTCCGGGCCATTCGCCTTTCGCCAGCCGGAAGCGCGCCGCGGCGATGGCCGCGATGGAAAGGTTCCGCATCACCTCCATGCGGAAGAATTTCTCCACGTAGCTGGAGTCGGGAGCCAGCGAGGCGCCGCCGGTGGAGTAAAGGCAGCGCAGCCTGTCGAGCCAGCGGGGCCTAGGCACCTCGGAATAGCCTTCGACTTCCAAGCTCCCGTTGGCGACATCGCAGGCGTAAAGCGCATACGCTTCATCTGTCCATGAAGCCGCCACAGCGGCGTCTGAAGCCTTGATCAGTCGGTTCCACCGTCGCAGGGCGCGCGCGGCATCGTGATCGGTCCACAGGAACCGCCAGAGGGGTAGCTGCAAATGGCGTTTGAGCCAAAGCGATGCCTCGGAAGGTGCCTGTTCGCCGAAGATTTCGCGGCTCTCCTCGGACCATTCGAGGGCTTCCAGTTGCCTGGCGCGGTTCGTCAGGACGATGCGCTGGTGTTGCTCAGCGATGACACGTTCCAGCCGTAGCGTTGGTCCCAGAGCGGATAGCGGCTCAACCTGATTCCATTCCGCCTGCAGTCGGCCGAGCTGTTCCTCCGTGGCCGCTCCTTCAAACACCAAATGCGCGGTCAATGTGAAGGCGTGGGTAACGGCCGCGGAACGGGCCATCTGGCCGATCAGGAGGTTCTGCCGCCGCTGGTGCCGGACAAGCCGCAGGAGATCCTCGGTGCTGCTAACCGCCTCCTCCGTGCGGCCCTCATGCACGGCCTGCGCCCCGGCAGCGAGGAGCCAGCGGGCGGCCTGCATCAAGGGCGCGACATCCTGTGGCAGGTCGAAGAAGCCGTTCGTGTACGCAAAGGGGAAGTGGTAGTCGGGCCGCTTCAGCGCCGCCCGGAGCACGGCCCAGTCCGGCCCGTGCTGCTCCAGTTCCGCCCGCAGCCCCGGCCAGCCGGCGCGGTCGCCCGCTTCGTTGGTCCAGTCCAGCGGCTTCTTCCAGCTCCTCATCAGGCCCGGGGCG
>JBJXFY010000018.1:0-18583 GCA_046155815.1 Limisphaerales bacterium
CCAGGGTGGGCGCCCAGGCGGTGACGCCCAGCACCCGCCCGCCGGCGGTGACGCACCGATCGTCGTTCAGAGCAGTCCCGGCATGGAAGACCTTCACGCCCGGCAGGGTGGCCGCCTCCTCGAGGCCGTCAATGGGCGCGCCCTTTTCGTAGGCCCCCGGATAGCCCGCCGAGGCCATCACCACGCAGACCGAGGCGTGGGGCGCCCAGCGCAGCTCCAGCTTGTCCAGCGTGCCGGTAAGGCAGGCGTCGAGCAGCTCCACAAGGTCGCTCTCGAGGCGGGTGAGGTACGTCTGCGCCTCGGGGTCGCCGAAGCGGGCGTTGAACTCGAGCACCTTCGGGCCGTCCGCCGTGAGCATTACGCCGGGATAGATGATGCCCCGGAAGTCTATGCCCTCCGCGTGGCAGCCGCGCTGCCAGGGCATGAGGATCTGCCGCGCCGTGGCCAGCAGCTCGTCCTCGGTGAGGAACGGCGCCGGGGAATACGTGCCCATCCCGCCGGTGTTCGGCCCGGTGTCGCCGTCGCCGGCGCGCTTGTGGTCCTGCGCCGTGGGGAAGAGCTTCACGCAGCATCCGTCGCTGAGCGCGTGCAGCGAGATCTCCGTGCCCTCGAGCAGTTCCTGGATCACCACCCGCTCCCCGGACCGGCCGAACAGCCGGTTCACCATCAGGTCGTCCACCGCGCGGTCAGCCTCGGCCCGGGAGCCGGTGAGGATCACGCCCTTGCCGAGCGCCAGGCCGTCGGCCTTCACGGCGCAGCGGCCGTCGAGCGAGCGGGCGAAGGCCTTGGCCGCGTGCGGGTCGTGGAAGGTGCCGGAGCGCGCCGTGGGCACGCCGTGGACGCCCATGAAGTTCTGGGAAAAAACCTTGGAACTCTCGAACTGCGCGGCGCGCTGGTTCGGCCCCCAGATGCGCAGGCCATGGCGCTGGAAGAGGTCCACGATGCCGAGGGCGAGCGGGCTGTCCGGGCCGACGATCGTGAGGTTCGGGCGCTCCTCGGCGGCGAAGGCGACCAGCGCGCCCAGGTCGTCGGCGGCGAGCGGGACGCACTCGACGGCGGTACCGGTGGCGGCGAGGCGCTCGGCGGCAATTCCCGCGTTGCCCGGCGCGCACCAGATCCGGGAGGCGTGCGGGGACTGCGCCAGCTTCCACACCAGCGCGTGCTCGCGGCCGCCCCCGCCGATGACGAGGAGTTTCATGGGAGGCGAGTCAATCACCCGCCGGGCGCGGCGTCCATGCCGGGGCGGCGGCGCAGGCGGCGATTTTCATCGCTTCAAAACGCGCCTGGATGACGAGACTTGCCCGTCCCGGTCGCTGCCCGACGATGAATCCGCCGCACCTCTGGATCACCGGCGCCGGCGGCCTGGTCGGCCACGCGCTCGCCGCCGCGCCGCCGGCCGGCTGCACGGTCGCCGTCCTCACGCGCGCCGGGCTTGACCTCACGGACGCCGCCGCGGTCACGGGCCGCTTCCGCCGCGACGCTCCGGCCGCCGTGATCCACTGCGCCGGGCTCACCCGCAACCCCGCCTGCACCGCCGACCCCGCCCTCGCCCGCCGGCTGAACGTGGACGCCACCCGGCACCTCGCGGACCTCTGCGCCGCGGCCGGCGTGCCGCTGGTCTTCTTCTCGACCGACCTCGTCTTCGACGGCCGCAAGGGCGCGCCCTACGTCGAGGCCGACCCGGTGAACCCGCAGGGCGTGTACGCGGAGACGAAGGCCGAGGCCGAGGGCCTCGTGCTCGCTTCGCCGCGAAACCTCGTGCTCCGCACCTCGCTGAACTACGGCCGCTCGCCCACCGGGGACCGCGCGTTCAACGAGGAGCTGGTCCGCACCTGGCGGGCCGGCCGCACGACGACGCTGTTCACGGACGAATTCCGTTGCCCCCCTGGCCACGGAGATCACCGCCCGCGCGACCTGGGAGCTGGTCGCGCAGGGCCTCGACCCCGACCCCGCCCGCCGGCCCGGCGGCGTGTACCATCTCGCGGGAGCGGAACGGCTGTCGCGCTGGCAGCTCGGTGAACTCGTCGCGGCACGGCATCCCGAGGCGCGTCCCCAGCTCGCGCCCGCCTCGCTGCGGGACTACGTCGGCCCGGCCCGCCCGCCGGACTGCGCGCTCGACTGCGCCCGCGTGCAGGCCCGCCTGGCCTTCCCGCTGCCGCGCTTCTCGGCCTGGCTGGCGGCCCGCCCGTTGTAGCCCCGCGCTTCGATCGGAGGCGCGCCGGCAGGACAGGCCGCTTCCGCAGCGCGGGCGGTGCCCAAGCCGGACACGGACGCCGGTGACCGGCGACGAGCCTCCAGCTGCCCGGGGAAGTCAGGGCTTCCGAACCCCGCTTCCCACCTGCGGGGAAGGTTTCCTCGGGGCATTTGCCGCCCTGGGCCACGGGAGCGGCGCCCAGTCCGCGATCCCCCCGCGCCGGCGCTTGACCTCGGGCGTTTCTGGCAATTAATACGTGTGCGTATCATGTCCGCCGCGCAGCACTCCGTATTCTTCTTCCTCCAGATGGCCGTCATCCTCGCGGCCTGCCGGGTGGTCGGCCTCCTCGCCCGGCGCTGCGGCCAGCCGCAGGTCGTCGGCGAGATGATCGCCGGCGTGGTGCTCGGGCCGTCGCTCTTCGGCCTGCTGTGGCCGGCCGGACAGCAGGCGCTCTTCCCCCAGGAATCGCTCAAGGTGCTCTACGTCGGCGCGCAGCTCGGCGTGGGGCTGTACATGTTCCTCGTCGGCGTCGAGTTCCGTACGGACCTGTTCCGGGCGCGGGTGCGCAGCGCGGCGGCGGTGTCCCTGGCGGGCATGGTGGTGCCGTTCATCCTCGGCGCGCTCCTGGCACTGTGGCTGGTGCGGGTGCCGGGGCTGTTCGCGGCCGAGGCGACGAACTTTGAGGCGATGCTCTTCATGGGCGCGGCCATCGCCATCACGGCCTTCCCGATGCTGGCGCGCATCATCTACGAGCGCGGGCTGACGGGCACGGCACTGGGCACGCTGGTGCTGTCCGCCGGGGCGATTGACGACGCGGCCGCGTGGTGCGTGCTGGCCATCGTGCTGGCGAGCTTCGGCGGCGGCGCCTGGATCGCGGTCAAGGCCATCCTCGGCGGGCTGCTCTACGCCGTGCTGATGACCACGGTGATGCGCCGGCTGCTCGCGCCGCTCGGCGCGCAGGCCGAGCGCGAGGGCGAACTGAAGCCGGCCACGCTCGGCGTGGTGCTGATGCTGCTGATGCTCGGCGCGTGGCTGATGGACTACGTGGGCATCCACGCCGTGTTCGGGGGCTTCCTGCTGGGCACGGCGATGCCGCGCGGGAAGTTCGCCGACCTGCTCCAGAAGCAGCTCGAGCCCTTCGCCGTGGTGTTCCTGCTGCCGATGTTCTTCACCTACTCCGGCCTGAACACGCGGCTCGACCTGGTGGACAGCCCGCAGCTCCTGTTCATCGCCGCGGTGGTGCTGCTGGCCTCCATCGCCGGCAAGGGCGTGGCCTGCTGGGCTGCCGCGCGCGCCACCGGCGCGGACCACCGCACCGCGCTCGCCGTCGGCACGCTGATGAACGCCCGCGGCCTGATGGAGCTGATCATCCTGAACATCGGCCTGCAGAAGGGCCTCATCGGCCTGCCGCTGTTCTCAATCATGGTCGTGATGGCCATCGTGACCACGCTCATGGCCTCGCCGCTGTTCGAGCTGGTGTACGGCCGGCACGCCCGGGCGGAGGGCCGGCTGGGCGGGGTGAAATCGGGTTGAGGCCGTGGCGGCCGGGTCTTCGCCGCCGGCAATTTCGTCCAAAAAATGGACAATTTCGTCACAGGAAGGTTGAAATCCGCGCCTTCTCGGCAACTCTCGCCGACGCCGGGACTGTCACGTCCGGCCATTCCCTGCCACTGAATCATCCCTCATGAACATGAAACCTCCCTTCCTCCGCGCCCGCCGGGTGCTCGGCGCGCTGGCCCTGCTCGCCGCCACCGCTGCGCGCGCGCAGGAAATCACCCCGGTCTGGGTCCAGCACCTGAACCTCCCCACCAACGCCCTGCCCATCCTCCGCAGGGGCGACAGCCCGACGGAACTGGCGGACGGCACCAGCGGCTTCGACGCCTACGCCGCCTTCGTCCGCTACGACGCCACCCGCCTCCTGCTCGGCATCCGCGAGAACGGCATCAACGAGAGCACCGCCTCCGCAGCCGACCGCGCGCTCGCGGCGCAGTACCCGGACCGCAGCATCGTCTGGATCAACCCCACCAACGGCGCGCCCATGGGCGTGGCCCACAAGGTGCCGGTCTTCCCGGTCACTCTCGCGCCGGACACCCAGGGGAGCCCGAACGACTTCTTCTGGAACTGGGGCATCGAGGACGGCCCCGGCGACAGCCGCGCCATCTATACCACCTACAAGCACCACATCCTGCGCTGGGCGCCGCTGCCCGGCGGCGGCTGGTCCACCAACGCCACGCCCGCCTGGATCGAGCCCGTGCCGAACGAACCCACCGGTGATGGCAGCAGCGGCGGCGACGGCTCAGCCAGCTGGCGCTGGCGCACCTTCCGCGTGACCGGCTCGGGTGCGAACACCGTCATCTACGCCGGCGGCGCCACCTGGCGCCAGAGCATGCATGTCCAGAAGCTCGTCACCGCCAACGGGACCACCTTCACCCCGGCGGCACGCGTCAACGACCGCGATGGCGGCATCAAGATGCGGTACAGCTTCAGCGGCATGAACACCAAGGTCGCGAAGTGGACCAAGGATCCCACCCGGCCGAACCTTGAGCTGTTCTACACGCCGTCCTTCCCCGCCTCGGGCCGCGAACTCAAGCCCCGGCGCTTCTCCCGCAATCCGGACAGCACGGTGGCCGGCAGCTTCACCGAGCTCATTGACGGCCAGGCGCAGTTCAACCGGAACAATTTCTTCGACCCGGACTCCGCCGCCACCAACGGCCTGCCCGGCTTCGTGTGGGAAGGCCCCGAACGGCCCTTCCCCAGCGGCACCGACTTCTACGACGGCAACTGGAGCTTCGCGATGGATGCGGCCACCGGCCTGGACTACATCGTCAACTACTCCGGCCCGAGCTGGAACAACCAGTACGGCCCGAACGAGCGCCGGCCCGGTTGGCTGGGCATCCACCGGCCCAGCGGCCGCATCGCCTCGGGCGCCAGCTCCTACAAGCTCGACTTCAACGAAGTCACGGAAGTCACCCTCGACAACGTCAACACCGGCAACAGCTACACCTACGACGGCAACGTCGCCGTCTATGCCGACCCCGCCTCGCCGGCGAATGTCCAGAAATCGGAAGTGCTCTGGGCCGGCGGCAGCTTCGGCTTCGGTGTCTTCACCGTGCAGAACACCCCCGCGACCCTGCTCGGCAGCCCGACCAACCTGACCGTCGCCGCCGGCGGCACCGCGACCTTCGTGGCCAACGTCACCGGCAGCCCGAATGACTTCCGCTGGCACCGCAACGGCGTGCCCCTCCCGGAAAGCTCCTACGCCACCGGCACGGACAAGGTCGCGCTGACCCTGACGGGAGTCACCCCCGGCGACGCCGGCCAGTACCAGCTCAAGTGGACCAACCCGCTGAGCGGCGCCGGCGAGACGCTCGCCGCGACGCTCACCGTGACCGGCACCCACACCCGCTGGGCGGGCGCCGCGGACATCGGCACGGTTGACCGCCCGACCCCGACCCCGGGCGAAGTGATTACCAACGCGAACTCCTTCACCCTGCGCGGCAGCGGCTACGCGGCCTTCGACACGGCGGCCGACCAGGGCGACACGCTCTTCTTCCGCCATGAAAACGTCACCGGCGACTTCGACAAGCGCGTGCGCCTCGTCAGCCTGACCACCGACCCGGTGGCCGATCCGGCCGAGCCCCTCGCCCGCGCCGGCCTCATGCTGCGCCAGAGCACCAACGCCAACACGACCACGCTGGAAATCTTCGCCGCCAACCCCGCCGGCGACAACGTCGTCCGCGTGGCCGGCCGCGGCCGGGTGGACCAGATCTATGCCCGCCGGCTCAGCCGCAACTACCCCGGCGTGGTGGACACGCTCCCGAACCAGTGGCTCCGCATCAAGCGCGCCGGACACTGGTTCGGGTTCTACGTCAGCACCAACGGCACCTCCTGGTCGCTGGTCAGCCAGCAGTACCAGAAGTTCCCCGAGACGGTGCAGTTTGGCGTCTTCACCGCGCCCGACAACGCCGCCGGCTCCTCGGTGGCCGTGGCCGAGTTCGCCGGGTACGGCGACACGCCGGTGTCCGACACGACCGCGCCCACGCTGGTTTCCGTCGGCACGCTCGACAAGAAGATCGTCGGCGTGAAGTTCTCCGAGGCCGTCAACTCGCTGTCGGCCCTGAGCCCTGCGCGCTACTCCCTGAGCCAAGGCACGGTCTATGACGTGCAGCCGGGCCTCGGTGCCAACACCGTCCACCTGAAGGTGACCGGCCTTTCCAACGACACCTTCACCGTGACCGTGAACGGCGGCGTCGTGGATTCCGCCGGCAACCCCGTGGCCGCCGGTTCCAGCGCGGCCGGCAGCGTGTCGGCCTGGACCTCGACGGACATCGGCTTCGTCCAGAACCGCACCGCCCGCCCCACGGCCGGAGACGACCCCTACGTGACCGGCCAGGCGGTGGCCATCTCCTCCGGCGCCTCCGGCCCCGAGGTGGAGATCATCGGCGGCGGCTCCAACGCCTACAACCCCGGTGACTTCATGCACTACCTCTACCGCCAGTATCCGGCGGGCGACTTCGACGTGTGCGTGTCCGTCGAGCGCTTCGACAAGCGCGGCATCGCCGGCGGCTACGCCAACGGCGGCATTCACGTTCGTTCGGCGCTCTTCCTCGCCGATCCTTCCACCATCACCGAGGGACCGGCGGCGGCGGACAACACCAAGGTGCCCGCCTACGTGAACATCGTTTACTACGAGGCCTCGGACCCGAACCGCGCCGCCATCGAGCTCAACCGCCCCAATCCCGGCGACGGCTACGGCAACAACACGCCGAACTCGAACACGGAGGAGATTGACGGGCTGACCGGCTGGTATCCCGAGCTGCGCGCGATCAACGCGGCGGGCGTCCTCTCGCCCACCTCGTCGCCTGACCAGTCCCACTGGCTGCGCGTGAAGCGCGTGGGCAATGCCTTCACCAGCTTCTTCTCCTACGACGGCGTCACCTGGAAGGAGCAGGACCAGGGCAACCGCGTGATGAGCAACCTCGCCGGCCCCGTGCTCATCGGCTTCGGCCACCACAACGACACCGGCTTCGGCGCCCCGCCGGAGAACAACACCTACGCCGGCAACGGCACCACGACCCAGAACGAGTCGAACTACGGCATCGTCCGCCTCGGCTACCTGGGCAGCTTCCCGCCGCCCTCGGGCGGCGACGCCCCCACGCTCTCCATCGTGGAGTCCGCGGGCGGCACGCTCACCATCGCGTGGCAGGGCACGGGCTACACCCTCCAGTCCACGCCGACCGTGAACACCGGCTGGGGCCCGTCCGGCCTGACGGTGATCACCGACGGCAGCAGCAACACCGCCACGGTCACGCCCGGCGCCGGCCCGCTGTTCTACCGGCTCGTGAGGTAGGCTCCGGCTTCATTGCCGCCTCGCCGGCGGCCGGGCTTCGGCCCGGCCGCCTTTTTCATTCCACCAGCCCCAGCAGGCGGAACCACCACGGACCGGCGGCCAGCAGCAGCGCGCAGCCCGCCACGCCCACCAGCGCGCCCGCGGCGGCCATGTCCCGCGTCGTGATCTCGCCGCGCGCGTAGGCGAGGGCGTTGGGCGGCGTGCTGATCGGCAGCGCCATGGCCAGCGAGCCGCCGACCGCCACGAAAACCCCGGCCTCCACCACCGAGGCCGGGCCCGCCCCGGCCGCGTGCAGCGCGGAGGCGGCCAGCGGCAGCACCAGGTTGGTGGCCGCCGTGTTCGACATGAAGGTGCTCAGCACCAGCGCGCCCACCGTCAGGCCAGCAACCAGCATCCACGCCGCCGGCGCCGACCCCAGCGGCAGCCGCGTCACGATCCAATCATCCAGCCCGGTCCGCTCCAGCCCGGCCCCGAGCGCCAGCCCGCCGCCGATCAGGATGAGCACGTTCCACTCGAGCCGGTCCACGTCCTCCGCACCCAGGATGCCCGGCACGGCCAGCGCCACGGTCGCCAGCAGCGCCACCGCCTCCACCGGGACGCCATGCCAGCGGTCCGTGAGCCACAGCACCACCGTGCCGGCAAAGATGCCCACCACCACCCGGCCGCGCCCGCCCAGCCGCGGCGGCGGGCCGGCATCCGCCAGTTCGCCGGCGGGCGCGGGATGCAGCCTGAGCAGCAGCCACCAGAGCCCCAGCAGCAGCAGCCCTGTCAGCGGCAGCATGGCCGCCATCCATTCCACGAAGCCCAGCTCGTGCCCCTCGCGCTTGAGGAAGGCGATCGCCACCGCGTTGGGCGGCGAGCCCACCGGCGTCGCCAGCCCGCCGATGTTCGCCGCAAACGGCACCGCCAGCACCAGCGCGCGCCGGAAGGGCACCCCGCGCTCAAGCCCCGCCAGCAGGGGCGCCACCAGCGCCAGCATCATCGCCGTCGTCGCCGTGTTGCTCATCCACGCCGAAAACGCCGCCGTCACCAGGATCACCCCGAGCAGGAGCCCCGCCGGCCGCCGGCCGAACGGCCGCAACAGCCAGCCGGACAGCACCCGGTCCACCCCCTCCTTCGTCGCCGCCAGCGCCAGCGCCAGCCCGCCCAGGAACAGCAGCAGCACCGGGTCCGCCGCCGCGTTCAGGATGTCACGGATGCTCGGCGAGTCGCCGGCCGTGAAGCCCAGCCACGGCAGCCGCGCCGGATTCGCCAGCAGCAGCACCTCCAGCAGGACCACCAGCAGCGCGGTGGCAAACAGCGGGATGGCCTCCGTCACCCACAGCAGCGCGGCCAGGACGAAGATGCCGGCCATCAGCGCGGCCTCGCGCGCCACGCCGGCCCGGACCATGAGCAGCGTCACGGCGACGGCGGCCACGCCGGAGAGCCCGAGCAGCAGCCCGCGCCGCCACCGGCGCTCCGTGATCTCCCGCCCCTGCGGCGGACGCGTCTCTTCCATCCGGCCAGCGTGGCCGCCCCAGTCGGGGCGGGCCAAGTGGCGATTGCATGGCGGCCAGGCAACGCTCCCCGGCGCATTGACGCCGCGGCGCCGGCCGTGACTGTTCCCCGCCATGCGCCTTCCCCCCCGTTGGGCCGCGCTCGCCGCCACCGCGGTCCTCGCCGCCCTGCCGGCCGCCGCCACCGCCGCCGGGACGCCACCGGCCCCCGTGCGCCTGCTCGTGCTCGGCGACAGCCTGGCCGCCGGCTTCGGCGTGGACCCCGACACGGCCTACCCCGCGCGGCTCGAGCAGATGGCCCGTGCCGCCGGCCTGCCGGTCACCGTGGTCAACGGCGGCGTCAGCGGCGACACCACCGCGGGCGGCCTGCGGCGGCTGAACTGGCTCCTGCGCCAGCCGCCGGACCTCCTGCTCATCGCCCTGGGCGGCAACGACGGCCTCCGCGGCCTGCCGCCCGCCGCCACCCGCAGCAACCTCCTCGCCATCGTGGACGCCGCGCGCGCCCGCGTGCCCGGCCTGCCCGTGGTGCTGGCCGGGATGCAGATGCCGCCGAACATGGGCGATGAGTACACGCGCGCCTTCCGTGAAGTCTTCCCCGCCGTCGCGAAGGAGCGGGACACCGCGTTCGTGCCCCATCTGCTGGAGGGCGTCGGCGGCCGGCCGGACCTGAACCTGCCCGATGGCATCCACCCGACGCCCGCCGGCCACGCCGTCATCGCGAGCAACGTGTGGCCCGTGCTGGAGCCGGTGCTGCGCCAGGCGACGGCGGCGGCGGCCGCACGGGTTGGAAAATGATGGCGCGGCGGAGAGGGTATCCAAACGCAGAGCTCAAAGCTCAAGGGAAGCACCAAGGCCCAGGTGCGTGGCCGGCGACCGCAAGCGGCGGTTGGAATTGAACTGCCTTTGCGCTTGGCCCTTCTCCCGCCCCCCTTCCGCCCGCTACGCTGCCGCCGCTCATGCGCGTGCTCGTTGCGGAAGATGATCCCAAAATTGCGTCGTTCGTCGTGCGGGGCCTCAAGGAGGGCGGCTTCTCCGTGGACCACGCGGCGGACGGCGAGGCGGCGCTGGACCTCGCCGGCACGACGAGCTTCGACGCCGCCGTGGTGGACGTGATGCTGCCGAAGCTGGACGGCCTCAGCCTGGTCAGACGGCTGCGCAAGGAGGGCTGGGCCACGCCGGTCATCATCCTCAGCGCGCGCGCGGCGGTGGAGGACCGCGTGCAGGGCCTGCAGGCGGGCGCGGACGACTACCTCACCAAGCCGTTCGCCTTCTCGGAGCTGCTGGCCCGCGTGCAGGCGCTCATCCGCCGCGCCAGCCAGGCGACCGAGCCGACACGGCTGGAGGCGGGCGACCTGGCGCTGGACCTGCTGACGCGCGAGGCGGTGCGGGGCGGGCAGAAGATCGAGCTGCAGCCGCGCGAGTTCCAGCTCCTGGAGTACCTGCTCCGCCACACCGGGCGGGTGGTGACGAAAACCATGATCCTGGAGCACGTCTGGGACTTCAACTTCGACCCCCAGACGAACGTGGTGGACGTCCTCGTGTCGCGGCTGCGCGCGAAGGTGGACCGCGATTTTCCCGTGAAACTCATCCATACGATCCGCGGCGTGGGCTATGTCCTCCGGCTTCCTTGAGCGCCTGCACCGCTCGCTGACGTTCCGGCTCACGCTGTGGTACGCGGCGCTGTTCATCCTCAGCGCCGGCGTGCTCTTCGCCGTGGCCTACGCGCTGCTCGTGCGCGCCGCGGACGCGAAGGACCGCGAGGTGGCGATGGCGCGGGTCAACGAGTACGCCACCGTCTTCCGGACCCGCGGGCCGGCGGCGCTGCGGGGCCTCCTCGAATCCTCGGCACGGCAGGAAGGGCCGCAGCCGCAGTTCGTCCTGCTGCAGGGCCGCCCCGGCGGGCTTGCCGCGGTGATCTACGCGCCCAAGGAATGGCAGGAGCGCGTGCCGCTGGACCTGGGCCCCCGCCGGATCGAGGGCGTGTCCCTCCGCCTCCCGCAGGACGCCGAGCGCGACCTGCTGGTGGCCGGGGCGCAGCTCGCGGATGGCCGGACGCTCATCCTCGGCCTCGTGACGAACAGCCGGGCCGGCGTGCTGCGGCCCTTCCGGCGCGCCTTCCTCGGCGCGATGGTCCCGATGGTGGTGCTCGGCGCCGTGGGCGGGGCGCTCTTCGCCTACCGCACCACGCGGCCGCTGCGCGGCATGCTGCACACGGCCCAGGAAATCCTCCGCACCGGCAATCTCGACGCCCGCGTGACCGTGGACCGCTCGGTCAACGAACTCACCGAGCTCGCGCGGCTCTTCAACCATCTCCTCGCCCGCAACCAGGCGCTCATCCGCGGCCTGCGCGAATCGCTCGACAACGTGGCCCACGACCTGCGCACGCCGCTGGCGCGCCTGCGCGGCGTGGCCGAGCAGGCGCTGCGCGGCCCGGACGGCGCGGACGCCGGCCGCGAAGCCCTCGCCGACTGCGTCGAGGAGTCGGACCGCGTGCTCGGCATGCTGCAGGCCATCCTCGAGGTGGCCGAGGCCGAGGCCGGCATGATGCCGCTCGTGCGCCAGCCCGTGGACCTGCGCGGCCTGCTGGCCGAGGTCATCGAGATGTACGGCTGCGTGGCCGAGGAGAAGGGCGTGCGCGTGGAGCTGGCGCCAGGCGAGGCGTGCGTGGCTTCGGTGGACCCGCGGCGGCTGCGCCAAGTGGCCGCCAACCTGCTCGACAACGCGCTGAAGTACACGCCCGCCGGCGGCGCCGTGCGGCTCGCCGCCCGCGCCATCCCGCTCAAGGCGATGATCGAGATCGCGGACACCGGGCCGGGCATTCCGGCTGCGGAACAGGAGCTGATCTGGCAGCGGCTGTACCGCGGCGACAAGAGCCGCTCCCAGCACGGCCTCGGCCTCGGGCTGAGCCTCGTGAAGGCCGTGGTCGAGGCGCACGGCGGGCAGGTGGACGTGGAGAGCGCACCCGGTGGGGGGGCGACGTTCCGGGTCGCGCTGCCGCGCGCGTGAGGCGGGCCGCGCCGGCCCCGGTTTGCACGCGCGGCGCTCGTGCATCATCATTCGCCCGTCACGCCGCATGAAGCCCACGCTGCTCGCCGCCCTCGTCGCGCTGACGCTCCCCGCCGCCGCCCAGAACGGCGACAAGCCCGGGGAGAACCAGCAGCTCCCCGTGCCGCGGGAGCTCATCCCGCCCGCCCCGCCGCTCAGCCCGGAGGAGGCGTTGAAGCGGCTCCGCCTGCCCCCCGGCCTGCGCGCAGAACTGGTCGCCGCCGAGCCTCTGGTTCACACGCCGGTGGCGGTGACGTGGGATGCGGACGGCCGGCTCTGGGTCTGCGAAATGCGCGGCTACATGCAGGACTTCGAGGCCGCGAGCGAGCAGACCCCGGACGGCGAGATCGCCGTGCTGGAGGACACGGATGGCGATGGCCGGATGGACCGGCGGACGACGTTCCTCGGGGGGCTGGTCATGCCCCGCGCGCTGGCGGTGCTGCCCGCCGGCGTGCTGGTGGCCGAGCCGCCGAACCTGTGGTTCTGCCGCGACACGGACGGTGACCTGAAGTGCGATGACAAGCAGCTCGTCAGCGACAGCTACGGCAACCAGAAGAACCCCGAGCACAACGCGAACGGCCTGCTGCCCGCCCTGGACAACTGGATCTACAGCGCGAACCACACCAACCGCCACCGCCTCGCCGGCGGCCAGTGGCGGACCGGGCCGGCGATCTTCCGCGGCCAGTGGGGCCTCACGCAGGACGACACCGGCCGGCTGATCTACAACTCGAACAGCGACTGGCTCCGCGGCGACCTCGTGCCGGCGGAGGCGCTGCTGCGTAACCCGAGTCTCAACCGCCCCTTCGGCGGCAACGTGCAGTTCGCCAAGGACCAGTCCGTCTGGCCCTCGCGCGTCACGCCCGGCATCAACCGCGGCTACCAGAAGCCGATGCTGCGCGACGGCCGGCTCGCGATCTTCACCGCCGCCTGCGGTCCGGGCGTGTACCGCGGGGACGCGCTGCCGGCGGAGTTCCGCGGCCAGGTCTTCGTCTGCGAACCTTCCGGGAACCTCGTGCGGCGCGCGGTGCTCTCCGAGGACGCGGACGGCGTGGTCACGGGCCGCAACGCGCACGAGCGCGACGAGTTCCTGACCTCGACAGATGAGCGCTTCCGCCCGGTGAACACGTACACCGGCCCCGACGGCGCGCTGTACGTGGTGGACATGGCCCGCGGGCTGATCCAGCACCGCATCTACCTGACGACCTTCCTGAGGAATCAGATCGAGGAGCGGGAACTGCTCGCCCCCGTGGACCGCGGCCGCATCTACCGCATCGTGCCGGACGGCTGGAAGCCCGGGGCCACGCCGCACCTGGCCCGCGCCACAGTCGCCGAGTTGATCGCAGCGCTCTCCCATGCGAACGGCTGGTGGCGCGACACCGCGCAGCAGCAGCTCGTGGCGCGTGGTGGCGGGACGGCCGTGGAACCGCTTCGTGAGCTGGCCGGTCGGCCCGGTGCCGGCCTTGCCGCCGTCCATGCGCTGTGGTCGCTCGAGGGACTCGGCGCTCTGGACGCGGGCACCGTCCGCCGGTCGCTGGCCTCCGCGGACCGCGGGCTGCGCCAGCAGGCGCTCCGGGCCGCGGCGGGATTGCCGCCGCAGGAATTGGCCGCGCTCCGCAGGGACATTGATGCGGCGGCGGCGGATCCAGATTCGCGGGTACGGCGGGAGGCCGTCTTCACCGCCGCCGCGACACCGGGCGGGCCGCCGCTCGAATTCGCCGCGGCCGCGCTCGAGCGTGACAGCCCTCTCCCGCTCACGCGCGACGCGGTGTTCTCCGGCCTGTCGGGCCGGGAACTCGAACTGATCGAAGCGCTGCTGACGGGACCAGCCTGGCAACAGGAAGCCCCTGGCCGGGCTGAGGCACTGGCGGCGCTTGCACGCTGCGTCGTGGCCGAGGGGCACGGGCAACGGGTGGGGCGGCTGCTGGAAGGAGTCGCCTCGGCCGCAGCCTGGCCGCGGGCCGCGCTGATCGCCGGCCTGGCCGGCCTCGTGCCCGCGACGCCGCCCAGCCAGACGCCGCCCAAGATCATCCCCGTGAAGCTGTCGCACCCGCCGAGGCTGTTTGCGGGCGCCGCTACCAACGCCGGGCCGACGGCCGGCCAGCTACAGCGCGCCGCGTCGCTGTTCACCTGGCCCGGCAAACCCGGCGCGGCCAGCGAGACGGAGGCGGCATCGCTGTCCGCCGAGGAGCAGCAACGGTTCGAGGCCGGTCGTGAGCTCTACTCGGTGATCTGCGGCGCGTGCCACCAGCCGAACGGCAAAGGACAGGATGGACTGGCGCCGCCGTTGCTCGGCACGGACTGGGTGCTGGGTTCGCCGGAGCGGCTGGTGGGCATCGTGCTGCACGGCCTGCGGGGCCCGATCGAGATCAATGGACAGCACTGGGAGATGGAAATGCCGGGCCTGAACCTGCTGGAGGACGAAGAGATCGCCGCGGTGCTCACCTACATCCGACGCGAATGGGGTCATTCGGCCGCGCCGGTCGGCCCGGAGACGGTCGCGCGCGTCCGCGCCGCCTCGGCGGAGCGCACGGATCCATGGACGGTGAAGGATTTGCAGGCGCAGCCATGGCTGCCAGACCGGGTGCCTTGACGCTCCATCCACGCATCCAGATAGTCTCGGCCTGTTTTGTCGATTAACCCCGATTCCATGACCAAAGCGAAGTCGCGCAGCAAGACCCCGGCCAAACCCGCCGCCAAGACTTCGCCTTCGCCGCCCCGACCAGCCACCGCCGCTCGACCTCCGCGCGCTGCCAGCGGCCCCCGCCCGCCAAGCCCTTCGCCGCGCACCGCCGCAACCTCCGGTGGCGCAGCCGCCGTCACGACAGCTCCCGAACCGGGGGAAGAATCCCCGGCCACCCCCCCCCGTCCCGGTGAATTCAGCGTCACCGACAAGATCAAGGAGCTGGTCAAGCTCGCCCAGGAGCAGGGCTACCTGACGCACTCCGACATCGGCGACGCCCTGGCGGACTCCCCCGTATCCCCGGAGGAGATGGACGAGATCTACATCAAGCTGCGCAACCTCGAGATCGAGATCGTGGACCAGTCCGAGGTGGACCGCGTCAAGCAGCCCGAACCGGAAGAGGAGGAAGACAAGAACCGTCTCGACATCCTGGACGACCCGGTCCGGATGTACCTCAAGCAGATGGGCCAGGTGCCGCTGCTCACCCGCGAGCAGGAGGTTGAGATTTCCAAGCGCATCGAGGACGCGGAAAACGAGGTCAAGCGCATCATCTACAGCTTCGGCTTCGCCGGGAAGGAGCACCTCGCGCTGGCGGAGAAGCTCGTCGCGGAGCCGCCGAAGGAACGCTTCGACCGGGTGATCGTGGACAAGAAGATCGAGAGCCGCGAGAACCACCTGAAGGCGCTGCGCAAGCTGGTGAAGGACCTGCGCGCGGTGGATCAGGAGGTGGACGGCGTGTACCGCGAGCTGGCCGCCGCGCCGGCCAAGGCAAAGGGCGCGAAGCTCGAGCTGGAGTTCCGCAGGCTCGACCTGAAGCTGCAGAAGTTCTTCCCGAAGTTTTTCTACAAGCAGAAGGTCATCGAGGAAATGTGCCTCGTCGCGGACAACGTCCACGACAAGTTCCTCCTCAGCCTCAAGGTCATCCAGGATCTCGAACCGCAGAAGCGCGTGCCGCAGGCGCAGGCCATCATTGAGTCCGAGCAGCGCAAGGTCGGCGCGCTCGAGGAGTTCGTGCGGCTCACCTGCCAGGAGTACCTCGCGGCCTACACGACGCTCCAGGACTTCGCCCGCAAGGCGCTCCAGGCCAAGACCGAAATGGTCGAGGCCAACCTCCGTCTCGTCATCTCCATCGCCAAGAAGTACACCAACCGCGGCCTCTCCTTCCTCGACCTCATCCAGGAGGGCAACATGGGCCTGATGAAGGCGGTCGAGAAATTCGAGTATCGCCGCGGCTACAAGTTCTCCACGTACGCGACTTGGTGGATCCGCCAGGCCATCACCCGCTCCATTGCCGATCAGGCCAGGACCATCCGCATCCCGGTCCACATGATCGAGACGATCAACAAGCTGATGCGGGTGCAGAAGCAGCTGGTGCAGGACTTCGGCCGCGAGGCCACGCCCGAGGAGATCGCCGACGAGATGCGGATGCCCGTGGACCGCGTGCGCGCCGTGCTCAAGATGGCGCAGCAGCCCATCTCGCTGGAGTCGCCCGTGGGAGACAGCGACGACACGCGTTTCGGCGACTTCATCGAGGACAAGTCCGCGGAGAACCCGTCGGACATGACCAGCTACAGCCTGCTGAAGGACAAGCTGAGCAACGTGCTGGACAGCCTGACCGAGCGCGAACGCAAGGTCCTGGAGCTGCGCTTCGGCCTCGCGGACGGCTACAGCCGCACACTCGAGGAGGTCGGCAAGCAGTTCGACGTGACGCGCGAGCGCATCCGGCAGATCGAGGCCAAGGCGCTGCGAAAACTGCGTCACCCGAGCCGCTCGGAGCACCTGCGCAGCTTCCTCGACGAATAGGCTCAACGGGCGGCCGACCAAGGGCAAGCGTGCTGGTCGGCGGATGCTGCGGATCCGGCTGATGCATCTGCATCAGTGGGTGCCGCAGATCCGGTGCCGGCAGACGCCTGCAGGCATGCTCGGGCGCAAGGTTCGCCTGCTATAGTCCCGGCCTCGGGCCTGTAGCTCAGTGGTTAGAGCGGGGGACTCATCGAGTCGAAGGTGCGCTCACGTCGTGAGGCGTGAGATGAACGGGATGAATTCAGGGAAACCGTCACAGTTCGGCTGCCGGCAATCCTGAGCCAAGCCGGCGGTACACCGCCGGAAGGTGCAGAGACTACCTGAGGGCTGGCGATCGCCCGATCATGTTCCGGCGCAACGCGCAGGGCGGGATCAGGCAGCGCCGAGCGCCCTTGATGACAGGCTAGAGCGTCCCGCAACCACGTTCGACGATGCCTGCAGCAGCGCGATCCAGGGTGGCGTTGCGGCAGGCGCGGCGAGCGCGGTTGGTGAGATAGTCCACTCCTCATGGAAACATGAGGCTGAAGTGAATCCTTCGGTCGTAGGTTCGAGTCCTACCAGGCCCACCAAGTTGTCCGCCGCGGCAGCACCCCAGGTGCTGCCTGCAACCGAGAACGGCAGCACCGGTCGGTGTTGCCGGCTACGAGAAGGTGCGGGGCATTGGTGTCCCGCATGCACGAGGGGTTCGCATGTCGAGAGCAGTCCGTGTCCTGTTGGCGGCCGTTCTGGCAACGGTCGGGTTGAACAGCTTCGCCGGTACGCAGCTGATCATCCCCAACCCGACCTCGAGCAGCCTGACGCCCGGATCGTCGCTGGCGATCGACGTCGGCTACAACAGCATCGCGCCCGCGGACGACACCCTGAGCGGCTTGTCGTTCCGCATGCACTGGGACAGCCGGCGCCTCAACTTCGTGAACCTCGCGAGCGTGCTGGCCACGAACCTGGTCGCCGTCACGGCGCCGCAGTCCGACGACGAGAACTTCGACGGCGACCCGAACACGAACCTGTACGTGCTGGTGTCCTGGGACGACGAGGCCGATGCATGGCCCGGCCCGACGCTGCCGCGATCGCTGTTCACCGCCAACTTCACCACCCAGTCGACGTTCTCGGCGGGC
Organism: Limisphaerales bacterium; assembly: GCA_046155815.1. Taxonomy (GTDB): domain Bacteria; phylum Verrucomicrobiota; class Verrucomicrobiia; order Limisphaerales; family CAIMTB01; genus JBJXFY01. The sequence goes on from JBJXFY010000018.1 coordinate 17,684, forward strand.
AGCACGGCGGTCCGATTTTCCTCGCGCGTCACCGCGCTCGACTACGACTTCGCGGCAAACCCGGTGGTCGTCACGGGCGTGCCGGTCGCGGATACCGATGCGCCGCGCATTCTCCTGCGCGGGGGCGACGTCACCCTGATCCAGGGCGCGAGCTATGTCGATGCCGGAGCCATCGCGCTCGACGATCGGGATGGTGACATCACGAGTCGTGTCATCGCCTCCGGCGCCGTGAACACGGGCGTGCCGGGCACCTATGTCGTCTCCTACGACGTCACGGACCTTGCGGGCAACGCGGCCACCACGGTCACGCGCACCGTCCAGGTGCTGCCGCCGGATGTCACGCCACCGGAAGTCACGCCGCCCGCGGACATCACGATCGAGGCCGAGTCAGCGGCAGGCGCGAGCGCCGAAAGTCTCGTCGAGTTCCTTGCCGCGGCAAGTGCGCTCGACGACCGCTACGGCCCACTGCAAGTCGTGAACGATGCCCCTTCGACCTTTCCGCTCGGAACGACCGTGGTCACGTTCAGCGCCATCGACGAAGAGGGCAACACGGGCACGGCGTCCGCGTCCGTGACCGTCGAGGACACCACGGCACCGACGATTTTCGGCAACGAGGATATTGCCGTCGAGGCGGAAAGCCCGGCGGGCACGCTGGCCACGAATCCGCTGATCGCTGCGGCGCTCGCCGCGGTGGTGGCGAACGACCTGGTCGATGGTGCGGTGGAGGTCGACAACGACGCGCCGTCGCTGTTCCCGCTGGGCACGACCGTCGTCACCTTCACTGCCCTGGACAGTCAGGACAACGGCGCCAGCGCCACGCTCGCGGTGCGCATCGGAGATGCGACACCTCCCGAGATCAGCGTCGGCGACGACGTCACGGTCGAGGCGTTGGACGCCATG
>JBJXFY010000035.1:0-5030 GCA_046155815.1 Limisphaerales bacterium
CAGGCACCCTCATCGGTTCCGCCAGCGGACCCTCGACCCGGCCGCGGCCGGTCGCCGGGTCCACGATGATCACCGTCTCCGGCCGGCCGGCGAGGGAGAAGCCCTGCACCGAGCGCAGCGTCGGCGAATCCAGCAGCCGCAGCTCCCCCGTGGCTGGGTCGCGCACCAGGCGCTCCGCCGTGCCGGTGAGGCCGCCCGCGCGCAGGCGGACGCCCCCGCGGGCTTCGGCCGCGAGCGGCTCGCCGGCGGCGTCCAGCTCCGCGTCAAACTCCCGCGCCTCCAGCCGCGTGCGGGTGACTGCGCCGATCAGGCTGGTTAGCAGACGGCTGGCCGGTGCGGAGTTCGTGCCGGAGGCGACGGGGGCGGACTCGAACACCACGCCCTCGCGCGCCGCGAGGCCGCGCAACGCCAGCCCTTCGCCCAGCGCGAGCGTGGCGGCCCCGGCGGTCATGTCCCATTTCGGATGCCGCGCCGTGACCGGGCCGGCGAGCGCGACATTCGTTCCGAGCGCCTCGATCCGCGCCGCCTGCACGGTCACGCGTTCCGGCGCTCGGTTCGTGGCGCGGGCCAGCGTCACCTCCACCTCGGCCGGCCCCTCCGCGAGGACGCGCCGGAGGGCGGGTTCCAGCACGAGCCGCTGCGCCGTGCCGGCCAGGCCGCGCGTCGTCCAGCGTGGCGATTCCTCGACTTCGATCCGTTCGCCCGCCCCCGCCGGCGTGACGAGCAGCCGGCCGCCCGTCAGCCGATTGGTGAAGCCGGAATCGAGGAAGTCCGCCGTCACATCGCCCGTGGCGGCGAGGCCGGCGAAGGTGTTCTTGGGGGTGAGCTGAAGCTCCGCTTCGCGCGCGGTCATGGCGAGCTCGCCGGCCCGGGCGGCCTCGACGCCGCCGAGGAAAGACACCCGGCCCGGCGCGGCCCGCACCTCCGCGGCGCGGACGAGCAACGGCGGGCTGTTCGTGGCGGGCGCGCTGGAGCCGCGCGCCAGCACGCGTGGGTCCACCGCGAGCTCGACGCCGCCGGCGGCATGGAATTCACCCGCGTCGGGCCGGGCATCGAGGCGTGCCGCGCGGCCTGCGAAAAGCGGCGTGGCCCAGGTCACCGCGCCGGTGAGCGTGAGTTCCGGCCCGGCCGGCATGGCGAGGAAGCGGCCGCCGTCGCCGGTGAGCCGGGTGAGGTTCGTGACACCGCCGAGTATCAGCGTGACCGGTCCGGCGGCGTCGAGAGCCTGGGGCGGCTCGCCCGCGCGGGAGACGCGCGTGACGAGAGCCGAGGCCGCAAGCTCGAGAAAGCCCGGCTGCACGGCCTGAACGGCGTCGTCGTAGCGGAGCGCGCCGCTGCGCAGGCCGTACTCGAAGCGCCCGGCCGAGAGGCGCACAGGCGCGGAGTCGGGCCGGTTGGTGGCGAGGACGAGGGTGGTCTCAACGCGGTTGGTGATGCGGAGCACGTCGCGCGCCTGTTCCCAGGACCAACCCTCGCCACGCACCGTGAAGCGCCCGTCCGGACGCAGCAGCTCGATCAGTCCGGCGCCCGACGCGGCGGGAGGGTTGAGCTGAAACACGGCATCCGCCGCGCGGATGATGAGATCCACCGCCGGTTCCGGGGCGTCCGAATACGACTCGAACTGGAAGCCTGTCACGCGAAGGCGGCCGGCCATGAGATCGGGCTGCGCCGAGTCTCCGGTGACCAGCCCGGTGCGCCGGCCGGTGGCGTCGGTGATCGGCGCGGTGAAGCCCCGGGCGGTGATCGCCGGGACCTTGCCCGCGGCCGGCCCCTGCGCCGAAGCGGAAAGGGCGACGACGGGCAGCAGAACGAAGAGGCGGCGAAGGAACGAGGTCCGAGTGCTGCCCGGCAGAAGGGCGCAACCTTCAGTGCGTTCGGCCACGGACGGGGCGCGGGGATCGAATGTTGTCGCGGTCGTCAGGGATTGGGCGTTCATGCGAGCGCCTCCGCCAGGATCGCGTCCCATTTCCCGTGTGCGCGCAGCAGCAGCTCGATCACTTCGCGAACCGCGCCGTGGCCGCCAGCCAGGCGGGTCACGTGGTGCGCAAGCCTCAGCGCCTCCGGGTGCGCTTCCGGCACGGTCATGGCCAGCCCCGCCCGCCGCAGCGGGCCCAGGTCCACCAGGTCGTCGCCGAGGTAGGCCGTCTCCTCCCAGGCGAAGCCGTGCCTTTTCAGCAGGCCCTCGATCACGGACGCCTTGGGTTCCCTCTGCTGGACCAGGAAGTCCACCTGCAGTTCCTCCGCGCGCAGGGTGGTGGCTGGCGAGGGCCGGGCGGAGATCCAGCCCGCCTTGAAGCCGGCCCGGCGCCAGAGCGCCAGGCCCAGCCCGTCGCGCACATGGAACCGCTTGGACTCCCCGCCGGGACCGACCGACACGGTGCCGTCGGTGAGGATGCCGTCCACATCGCAGAGGAGCAGGCGGATCTTGGCGGCGCGGGCCGCCACGTCCGCGGCGAGGTCACTTCCGGACAAGTTCATGCAGTTGGGAAAGCTGCTTCAGCAGGCGGGGCATCTGCGCGAGCGGGATCATGTTCGGGCCGTCGCTCAGCGCGCGGTCCGGATCGGGATGCGTTTCGAGGAACACGCCGTCGGCACCCGCGGCCACGGCGGCACGCGCCAGGACCGGGGCGAACTCGCGCTGGCCGCCGGACTTGTCGCCCCCTGCGCCGGGGAGCTGCACCGCGTGCGTCGCGTCCATGATCACCGGGCAGCCTGTGGCGCGCATCAGCGGGATGGCGCGCATGTCCGTGACGAGGTTGTTGTATCCAAAGGTCGTGCCGCGTTCGGTGAGCAGCAGCCTGTCGCCGCCGGCGACGCGGGCCTTGGCGACCACGGCGGCCATTTCGGCCGGCGAGAGGAACTGGCCCTTCTTGAGGTTCACGATCCGGCCGGTCCGCATGGCGGCGGCGATGAGGTCCGTCTGCCGGCAGAGGAAGGCGGGGATTTGCAGCACATCCACCGCCTCGGCCGCGGCCACGGCCTGCTGCTCCGTGTGGACGTCCGTGAGCACCGGCACGCCGACGCGGTCGCGCACGCGGGCGAGGATGGCGAGGCCGTCATGCAGGCCGGGGCCGCGGAAGGATTTCGCTGAGGTGCGGTTGGCCTTGTCGTAGCTGGCCTTGAACACGAACGGCAGCCCCAGCCGGTCGCAGGCGCGTTTCAGGAAGCGCGCGACCTCGAGGCACAACGCCTCGCTCTCGATGGCGCACGGCCCGGCGATGACCAGCAGCCGGCGGCGCGCGGAGAGTTCTTTCCAGCCCGGGATGCGGGAACGCGGCACGCGCGGATTAAGCGGGCCACGGCGGGCGTTGTCGAACGGGGAGTCGGGCGGGCGGCCGTGGCGCCCGACCGCAGCATCAGGCGACGAGGTCGTCGCGGGCACGGTCTCCATCCGTTTCCCGCCAGGCTGGCCTCCGGATCATGCCCCGCCCGCAAGTGTCGCCGGCCGCGGAAGCATCCGTGGGCGTGAGGTGCGCGGCGCGCCGAAGCCGGGCGGATTTTCCTTCGCCGCCCGCGGCGCCGCTCCGTAGCCTTGCCGCGAACGTATGGCGAAAAAGGCGAGATACCGCTTCTGCTTCGGCCCTTGGAACCTGAGCGAGGGACGCGATCCTTACGGCCCGGAGACGCGGCCGCCGCAGTCCTTTGACTGGAAGCTCGCGCAGCTCCGCGACGCGGGCTTCGAGGCCATGATGTTCCACGACGACGACGCGGTGCCGGGCCTTGAGTCCAAGTCCGCGGCGCAAGTGCTCAAGGAGGCCAAGGAGCTGCGGAAGCGCCTCGACGGCGAGGGCCTCGCGGCGGAGATGGTCGCGCCGCGCCTGTGGTTCGCGCCCGAAACCGTGGACGGCGGCTACACCAGCAACGACCCGAAGCACCGCCGCTACGCCATTGATCGGAGCCGGCAGTCCATAGACATCGCGAACGTCCTCGGCACGGACCTGATCGTGCTGTGGCTGGCGCGCGAGGGCACCTACATCCGCGAGGCCAAGAACGCCGCGCAGGCGCTGGACCGGCTGGTGGAGGCGTTCGACGCGATGCTGGCCCACGACAAAAAGGCCCGCCTCTGCATCGAGCCGAAGCCGAACGAGCCGATGGACCACGCGTACATCCCGACCATCGGCCACGCGCTGGCCGTCGCGCAGCTCACGCGCGACCCGAAGCGCGTCGGCGCGCTCATCGAGTCGGCGCACGCCATCCTCGCCGGGCTGGACCCGGCCGACGAAATTGATTTCGCCTGCCGCTTCGGGAAGCTGTGGTCGCTGCATCTGAACGACCAGAACGGGCTGAAGTTCGACCAGGACCGGCCCTTCGGCTGCACGAACCTCCGCAGCGCCTTCGACCAGGTCCGCGCGCTCGAGCGGCACGGCTACGGCAGCCGCGGCGAATACGTGTGCTTCGACGTCCACCCCTTCCGCACCACGAAGCCGGAGCACTGGATGAAGCATCTCACGAATAGCCGCCAGACCTTCCTGCACCTCGTGGACAAGGCCCGCAGCTTTGACGAGAAGGCCGCGCAGAAGCTCATCACCGACCGCAACTACCAGGATCTCGACCAGCTCGTGATCGAGCACCTGCTGGGGGTGTGACCAAATGGCCACGCAATCAAGAAAAATTCGAGCCATCAATCTGACGCCTGCTCAACAGGCGGAAATGTTTCACGATAGTTGGAAGCCGGAGCCTTGGGCATTTCAAGCTGATACGCTGCTTCGTGCCGCGGAGCATTTGTTCACTGAGCACTGGAATGCCAGTTACTGCGGCGATAGCGGCCCCGAGCATCCGGACAGGCTCGGATTCAATGAGCCTGCTATGCTCTTGCTGGCTCTTGCTTTGGAAAATGCCCTGAAGGGCAGCCTAATTAAGAAGGGCCTTGTAACAGCGGAAACTGCGCGAGAAAAATGGAAAGGCCTACGCGGCCATACGATTCACGAACTGGCGCGCGATCTTGGCATCAAGTTGTCTACCGCCGACCAGCGCCTGTACAGGCATCTCTCCCGTTACTCGATATGGGCCGGCAAGTATCCAGCTGCGTT
>JBJXFY010000055.1:0-20185 GCA_046155815.1 Limisphaerales bacterium
CGTTGGATCCCGTCTGGTCGGTCAGGCCCTCGTAGACGTCCACGATGGTCGGGGACTCGTCGCCGGTGAGGAGGCTCTGCTTGCTGTTGAGCACGGCCTTGCCCAGCACGATCACGCCGCCCCACAACTGCGACGTGTTCGGCAGCGGCCCGCCCGGCTCGTCAGAATCATAGGGATCATCCACCAGACCGGTGAAGATGATCGGGTTGTTCGGCGTGCCGTCGGCGATGATCTTGGCCCCACGGGTGATGAAGAGCGCCGCGGCGGAGGCCCCGGAACCCGCCGCGCCCTTGATGACCGTGCCGGGCTCGATGGTGAGGGTGGCACCCTGGAGCACATAGACGCGGTTGGTCAGCACATAGGTGTTCGTGCGGGTCCAGGTGGTGTTGGCGGCGATCTCGCCGACGATGCCCACCGGGACACCGCTGCCGCCGTTCTTCTCGATCAGCCCGAAGACCTGCAGGCCGGTCCAGCGGGTGAGCCAGAGGTCATCGGGAGCGAACGCACCGCCGTAGTTCACCGGCTTGTAGAAGTCATCGGCAGGCACCGGACGATAGGTCGTGAACACCGGGGAACCCGCCTGGGGGCGTGGATCGAGGCCAAGGTTGCCAATGTAGCTGATGCCACGCAGCAGCGGGTTGGCGCTCAGGTTGCCGTTCAGGGCGGGGGTCATCTGATTAACCACCGCGGCGGTGACGCCGTGGTTCAGCGTGGTGATGTTGTGGAAGATGCTGTCGCGGAGCTGGGCCTGGCCGGCGAGCACCTCGTCGTCGGTGTTGGTCTCCACGCGCACGCCGCGCTGGAAGTTCACGAACACGCCGTTGTAGATCTTCGGCTGCGCGTCGTCGCGGATGCGGAAGGCGCGGGCCTCAAACTCGGTCCCCGTGGTGCCCAGCCGGCGGCCGATCATCGTGACGTTGTACACGGACCAGTCCGAGGCGGGCAAAAGCTCAAGGGCGGCGTCGAGGTCGCCGTCAATCTCCATGCCGTTGTCCCCCGAATTCGCGTCGCCGCTCTCGTTCTGGATGGCGAACCAGAACTGGTTCTTGCCGCGGTAACCCTGGTCGGTGTCGAAGGAGTCGTCCGCGCAGAACGCCGCCACCAGGTAGCGGGTGTTCACGCAGCCGCCCCACCACTCGAACCCGTCGTCCGAGTTGCCGAGGACCTCGACGCACTCGATGACCGTGCCCTTGCCGACGCCGCCCATCGTGAGGCCGTTGATCTCGCGGTTGTTCTCCAGCGTGGTGCCGCCGTGGCGGATGGAGACGTAGCGGATGACGCCGGAGTTGTCGTTGTCATCCGTGCCGCCGAAGCGGTTGAGCTTCTGGCCGTTGGATCCCGTCTGGTCGGTCAGGCCCTCGTAGACGTCCACGATGGTCGGGGACTCGTCGCCGGTGAGGAGGCTCTGCTTGCTGTTGAGCACGGCCTTGCCCAGCACGATCACGCCGCCCCAGAGCTGCGACGTGTTCGGCAGCGGCCCGCCCGGCTCGTCGTCACGGAAAGGATCATCCACCAGGCCGGTGAAGATGATCGGCTTGTCGGGGAGGCCCTCGGCGATGATCTTCGCCCCGCGGGTGATGACGAGCGCCGCGGCGGACGCCCCGGAGCCCACGGCACCACGGATCACGGTGCCGGGCTCGATGGTGAGGGTGGCACCCTGGAGCACATAGACGCGGTTGCTCAGGATGTACGCGGTGTCGGAGGTCCAAGTGGTGTTGACCCCGATTTCACCGACGACGACGTTGGTGGAGGTGACGGCAGCCGAGGCAGTAAGCCCGATGGCCGCCGCCAAGGCGGCGAAAAGCCGCAGAAGCGTTTTGGTCATAGCGTGGTGGAGTTACGACATGGAAACGACGGCAGGAATCACTTGGCCACCGCGGCCAGCTTACGGCGGCGGTAGAAATGCACCGCGCCAAAGGCGGCGAGGGCGGCACCGATCGCGACATTGGTGGCAGGCTCGGGGACGACGACGAACGGATTCTCGCTCGCCACCATGTTTTCGATGATGTCCCACCGGTAGTTGCCAATGCCCACCGGGGCGGTCACCGACATCTGGGAAACATCGAAGCTGAAGGACTGTCCCGGCTGCCAGTCCGCCGCGGGCGTGGTGGTGTTGAAGAGGAAGGCATACACCGGCTTGTCGAGGAAGCTGGCGATGGGAGCCGCAGAGATATTGTTGCGCTGGAACTTGCCGGGTTGGTTGCCGAGAATCGCACCGTCCACCTCGTCCTGACGGAACAAGACGTCATCCGCACCGAGCCAACTGGCCGTATCAGTGTTCGCGTCATAACTCAAGGGTAACGCGGACAGGTTGAGGCCGTTGCCGAGGGTGTCCACGGCGAACCACATCTCGGAACCGACGGGGGAGAGAACACCACCTGCGGAGTCAAACAGGCGGGTGATGCCGGTACCCACGCCGGGGCTGGTGGCGGTGGTGATGTTGATCGCCTGCCCGTGGGCCGAGAGGCTGGCGGCGGCGGCGGCAACGAAGATTACGACGGAGAAACGGGACGCATTTTGCAAGTTCATGATGTTCAAGGAGTTGAGGAGTTAGGAGTTGAATTCGGGAAGGAGTTCAGGACGGGTTTCAGAACGGGGGAGGCTGACGCCAGATGAGTCCGGACGGATTCAGGACGAAGGCGACGTAGCCGACAGTCGGCGACAGGGGGAGGTTGGCATCCGGACCACCGAGGGCGGAGGAATACCAGCCGTTCTCAGCCGCGCTGCCGCCCGCGAAGTGGAAGTAGTCGTCAGCGAAGGAACTGCCGTCCACAGGGCGGAGGATGTCCGTATCGGACTCATCCACAACGCCGGTGAGGTTGGAGGTCCAGCCGGACTCAAGGAGCTTGGAGACGCCGACCTTGGCGTCCACCGGGAAGCCGATGCCCACCGCCGTCTTGCCGAAGCCAAGGAAGTGGGAGAGCGGCGTGGTCTGGACGTTGCCCACCGAAGCCAGCGTCACGGGGGTTCCGCGGCGGTTGAGGGAAAGAGGCTCGTCGGGACGGAAGGTGATGGTGGAACCATCCACGGGACCGACCCCAGTGGCGAGGCTGTAGTAGCCGTCGCTGGCACCGCCGTCCGTGAAATAGATGATGTCCTCGGAGAAGCCGGTGCCGGCGATGCGGTTGATGATGTCATCCGTCGCAGGATCCGGGGCACCCGTGGTGTTCGGGTTCAGCACCGTGGCGGCACCCAGCCCGAAGATGTCCGCCACTGAAACCAACGGGCGGACCTCAATGGTGTCACCGGCCGCGAGCGAGACGTTCGGGGCGATGGGAGAGGCATCCACGGTGAGGACTCCGGCGGTGTTGGCGGAAATCAGCCAATAATCGCCGGCGTTGCCCGGCGAGGCGGAGGCGTCCTTCGTCAGGATGACGAGGAACTGGCGGTAGCCGTCCTCCGGGCCGAACTGGCTGGAAATCCAGCCCGGGGTGCCGGTGGCGGTGATGGTGCTGGCCGTGGCGGAGGCGACGGCGCCCGTCCAGGCGGCCTTCTTCTGCATCGGGGCCGCGAAGACGTTGGCACCAGTCGGGTTGATCGTGATCTTATGGACGCCCACCGGGCTGGAGACGGACGACTGGGCGAAGCAAACCGGGGCGACGAGCAGGGAAGTGCCCGTGGCCAGCAGCGTGGCAGCAAAGAGTGTTGTTCCGGAAGACATGGTCGGAGTGGTGTTTGGTTGCAGCGTGAGGCGGGCTAGATCGGCGAAGACACCGGCCGCCCGTGGAAAAGGGTAGTCACCCACCGTCGCCAAGCGAGCAGGGAAACGTAAAATCACGGTTACGGACAGAACACTCCGGGCCGCACATCTGCACGCAAAAGAATCGTTGCATGGCCTCCATGTCACATTTCGGAAAACATTAAGTCACAAACAGGCTTCGCGGCGCCATCCGCAGGCCGAAATTGGTGGAGGGGCGCTTCTCAAGGCAGCCGAAGCACCAAGGCCGCCAAACCATTGGTGCGCCAGAGTCGATCCAGGTCGGCCGGGACGTAGGCGGTGCGGCCCGGCCCCTGGCGGGCGGAGCCAAGGATGAGTTCCTGCCGCCCATCGCCATCCAGATCGCCGGCATCAAGGCTCAGCCAGCGTCCCAGCGCCGCCCCGTCCACCCGCAGCCGGGTGAACACCCCGGGAGCATCCTGACGCCACAACGCGAGGCCGCCGTCACGGCGGGACGAAAAATCAGGGTAGTAGGCAATGGCGGCCAGATCCAGGTCGCCGTCGCCATCCAAATCCCGGGCGACGGCCCTGCAAGCCCCCGGCAACGGCAGAAAGAGGGCTTCCTCGAAGCGCAGGCCGCCACGGTCCAAATACACCCGCACGCCGTGGTCCGGCCGCGGCCGGGCCGGATAGTCTCCGGCATCGCCATTGGTCACCAGCAGGTCCGGCCGGCCATCCGCGTCAAAGTCCACAAGCTCGAAGGAGGTATGGCCGTGGGAAGGCGGACGCTCCAGGGCAATCCGGGAAAGGAAGCCGCCCCGACCGTCATTGACGTAGAGGAACAGGGCCTCGGTGGCCTGCGCCACCAGGACCGCCAGGTCCGGCCGCCCGTCGCCGGTCAGGTCCCGGATTTCCGCCCGCAACGCGCCCGGCCGGGGCAGGAGCACATGCTCACGGTACCCGCCTTCCGCCAAGGCTTCGAACCAGGCAAACCGGCCGGAGTACCAGCCAAACATGCTGACCACGAGGTCCGGGCGCCCGTCCCGGTTCAGGTCCGCCTCGGCGACGTGGACGGGCCGGGGCAGATCCCGCAGCAGCACCGCCGGTTCGCCCGGCAGGCCGTCCGTCAGCGGCACCCGCACCACGCTGCCCAGCGCCTCCTCGGTCGGGGAAAAGCGGCCGATGCAGGCCGCGACCAGGCCGTGCGCCCCTTCAGCAAGGGAAACCGCGGGACTGGGCAGCCGGCGGGCGGCGCGTTCCTCCCCGGCCGCGGTGAGCAGCCGCAGTTCAGAGGTCCGGCCGTCCGAAAGCCAAAACCCGCCCTGCGCGGGCGCCGCCTGCACCAGCAGCGTCTGCGGATCGTCCCCGCCGACCCGGACGGGCTGCGCCTGCACCCCGGGCCAAAGCGCCGGCTCCCCGCCGGCGACGGAAGCCGGGCGATTCGTCGGCGCGCCCGCCACATAATAGGCGACGATGTCCCACCAGTCGTCGCGGGACATGGCGGCCTGCGGTAGAACCATGCCGGAGCGGCGGATCCGTTCGCCCTCGCGGCCACCGGGCAGAACCTCCGGAGCCAGGCCCAGCAGGCCCATCATCCAGGGAAGCACGCCTTCCACCCAGGCCTGCCGGTCCAACTGCTCCGGCCGCGGAAGCTGATGGCAGGTGGCGCAGTGACGGCGGGCCAGCTCCTGCCCGCGGGCCACTCGCTCCGTCTGGAGCAGCTGCTCCTCGAAGCGCCGCGGGTCGGGCTGGGCAGGCACGGCACAGGCCAGCAGCCAGGCCAGCCCGGTCAAAAAACCAGTCCGCAGCGGGCGGGGTCTCGTCATGACGGAATCCAGGGCACCCGAGGCCGGCTAGAAATCGTACACAAAGGCGAGGCTGAAGGTGCGTCCCTTCGTGGACACAGAATAGGGCGCGTCGGGCTGGCCGAAGTCGGACATCTTGATGACGCTCTCGAAGGTCGGGTCCAGCAGGTTCTTAGCCTGGAAACGCAGCCGCCAGTGCTCCGAGAGCTGCTGAGAGATGTTCAGGTCCAGCACCGGCGCCGGCTCCTCATAGACGCTGGGCATGTCCGGGTTCACCACGATCAGTCGCGAGCCAAACATGCTGAAGGCCAGCGTGACCGACGTGCCGAGCGGCTCGCTGTCCCAGCTGAGGTCGCAGGTGATGATGTAGGGCGACTGGTCGAAGAGCGGGCGGGTGCGCTCGGCATCTGGAAAACCGGTGAGAAGGAACTCCAGTTCCTGATCGCTCAGCTCGGTCTCGGACTTGATGAGGGCGAAGCTGCCGCCGAAGCTGAAATCGGCCAGGGCCTCATGGATCACGTCGAGGCCCGAGCGCACCTCGAGCTCCGCGCCGTACACCTCGGCCGCGTCGCGGTTGTCGTAGGTGGTCACGTCGCTGTCGCGCGAGAGGCGCACCAGTTCGATGGCGTCCTTGATGTCCTTGTAGAAGCCGCCCACCGCGATCAGGGCGCCGGGGCGGAAGTACCATTCCCAGCGCAGGTCGTAGTTCTTGAGGGAAGAAGGCCCGAGGTCGGGGTTGCCGATCAGCAGCTCGCCGCCGGCGAAGTTGACCAGCGGGATCGGCGTGATCTCGCGGAACGCCGGCCGGGTAATGGTCTGCGAGTAGGCCAGCCGCAGGTTCATGTTGGTGATGATGGTGTACGTGACCCAGGCGGCGGGGAGGACGTCCGAGTATTCCTGGATGGTCGTCTGCGGGACCGGGAGCTCTCCGCCGGTGGTGATCGTGTTGAGGCTGGTGGACTCGTAGCGGAAACCACCCGAGACCTTGACCCGTTCCAGAACCGGCACCTCCGCCGTCACGTAGCCGGCGGGCACGTCCTGCGTGCCGGAGTACACGTAGTTCGCCGGGACCGAGGCGACATACCGGGGGAAGACGTAGTTGGTGAAGCGGCCCTGCCGCACCAGGCGGTACTCCAACAGCTCGTCGGTGACGAGCTGGTTCAGGTCGCCGGTGGTCCGGAATTCATCGCCACTCCCGTCCCAGTTCAGGCTGCGGTACTGCACCGCCCGCTCGCGGTAATTACGCTCCGTCCCGGTGAAGGAGCCGCCAAAGCGGAGCACCGTGGGCTGGCTGGTGAGGAGGTCGAAGCCAATGGAGTTGTCCAGCTTTGCGGATCCATTTTCCTCCTCGATGGTGCGAAAATAGCGGCTGGGCACCGGCGGCACCGGGGCCGAACTGATGCCCCAGCGCCCCTGCGAGTCGCGCTGACCGGCGAAGAAGCGCTGGTCCGGATCATCCTGGCTCGTCAGCCCCAGCGAGGCATTCCAGGCGGCGGTGTAGTCCAGCCGGCCCGGGAACTCGTGCTCGCCGCGGAGCTGGTACATCTGGAGGTTGCGCTCGCTGTAGGTGATGGCCGTCGAACGGAACACCTCGCCCGGCTCCTGGTCGTCGGTGGTGCCCACCAGGTCGCGGACGTTGTTCTCACCGTTCTGCGTGTACACAAAAGTGAAGTCAAACTGGTGCGCCTCGACGGGGGCGTAGCCCAAGCCCACCGTGCCCGCCCAGCTCACCTCGTCCACGCCCCGCGTTTCGTTTAGATCCTTGGTCACCGCCAGGGCATTGCCCCCCACCTCCGGCTCGTACCGCACCTGCCGGCCGTCATCGAAGAAGTTGTAATCGTGCTTGTAGCCGAAGCCCAGCACGTAGCCGAAGACCTGGTCGCCCAGGCTGCGGCGGTCGCCGACCACGAAGCCAAGCTCATGATTGGGCAGCGCCGTCTTGTTGATCGGACCGAAATCATTGTTGTTGAACGACTTCCCAACGGCAACGACCGCATCGGCGCGCTCCTGGGTGCCCGGTTCGAGGCGGAGGGGCGGGGTTGGCACCTCGTTAGGTGCATACCGGGCCAGTCCCGCGGGGATTTCCCGGAAGCCGTCATCCATGCCGAACCACTCCAAGCCGCCTCCCTCGGAGGTGATGAAGTTGTCGCGAAAGTGGGCCTGGGTATTGAAGCCGATCTTGCCGCCAAACTGGGCGAAGAACTTCTCCGGCACGCTGCGGGTGATGATGTTGATGGTGCCGCCGCCAAAGTTGCCCGGCAGGTCGGGCGTGAAGGTCTTGCTGACCAGCACGGTCTCGATCATCTGCGACGGGATCAGGTCCAGTTGCGCGGCCTTGCGGAAGGGGTCGGCGGTGGGTACCTCGGCGCCGTTCAGGAGGGAGACGTTGTAGCGGTCCGTGAGGCCACGGATGACGGCGAACTTGCCGTCCACGACGGTCGCCCCGGTGATCTTGGTCACGATCTCCGCGGCGTCCGAGGCGCCGAGCCGGCGGAACTGGTCCGCACCGATGGAGTCGAGAATGCCGGCGGCGTTCTGGCGCTCCAGGAGCAGCGCCACGGCCCCTTCTTCAAACTCATCGGCCGTCACCTCGAATTCCTCGAGTTCGTAAAACTCCGGCCGCAGCGTGCCCGGTGCCGCGGTGGTCTGCCCGGCGATGACCCGGATGTCCGTGACGGTGACCGCAGCATATCCGGAGAGGCTGAACCGCACGGTGTGGCTGCCGGGCGGCACGTCCGTAAGCTGGTAGCGCCCCTGTCCGTCCGTCTGCGTCGCCTTTGTGGTGCCGCGCAGGAGCACGTTCACACCGCCCAGCGGCCTGCCATCCCATCCGTCCATGATGGTGCCCGCAATCCCGCCGGTCTCCTGGGCGTGGGCCGTCCGCGCGGCCGACAGCAGCAGCCCGAGAGCCACAAGAACCCTCGCCAGCCGGGCCAGCCACAGCGTCCCGGCGTCCCGGCGCGGGGTCCGGGAGGCGGCGGGGCCGGTCCGGCTCGGTCTGCTCGAAAACATGTCGAAAGCGACGATGGCGGCGGGCCGTCAAGATGCGGCGGCGGGCAGGTTACGTTTGGGAGACGGCGACTTCCGGAGTAAAAGGTCGCCGCGTTTTCGCCCAATCGTCGTGAAACTGGCGCCCCTGTTGCCCATTATATTGGCGGCGGTGAGTGCCGCCCGCACTGCCTAGGTTGATGAGGCGTGGAGGCTTGGCTTCCCCGGCCTTTTCCCAAACGACCGCTCAGGCAGTGCGTTTTCCCTTTTCGCTGGGGGCGGGCCATTTGACCGGCCGACCCGGAAGCGGCCAAGCTGGCCCGCCGGCCACCGGCCGCCACCGATGCAGGACCTGCGCCGCCGCGAACTGTTGCTCTCGCTCAAGAACGCCACGATCGAGGCGTCGTTCAGCGTGCCGATGCTGAACCTGACGCTGACGGCGTTCCCGTTTGTGCTCGGCTTCGCGGTGGCCGCGCTGGGCTGGGGGCCGCAGGCGCTCGGCTGGCTGGCGGCGGTGCACCACCTCTGCAACGCCGCGCAGCCGCCGGTCACGGCGCTCCTCGAGCGCCGGCTGTCCCTGCACCGGATCATCATCTGGGGCTTCGTCCTGAACGCGCTGCCGTGGGCGCTGGTGTGGACGCTGCCGTGGCTGGGCGAGGCGCGCGACGCCGCGTTCACCGCCATCGTGGTGGTCGCCACGCTGGCCAACGCGGTCTGCGCGGTGGCGTGGTCCGCCGCGGTGACGGAACTGGTGCCGCTCTCGATCCGCGGCACCTACTTCGGGAGGCGCAACGCGGTCTTCGGCTTCTGGACGCTGGTGGTCGTGCTGGGCGCGGGCTACGCGGCGGCCCGGTGGGACAACTCGCTCACGGTCTTCGGCATCATCTTCAGCGTGGCGGCCGGGATGCGGCTCGTGGGGCTGGTCTTCCTGCTGCGGATGAAGTTTCCCGCGCGCGTGATGGAATGCCGGCCGGAGCCTTTCCGGATGGCGACCTATCTCGCGCCGCTGCGGAATCCGGCCTACCGGTGGCTGATGCTGTTTGCCGGCGCGTGGGGCTTCTGCCTCACGCTGGGGCAGCCATTCTACAGCCTGTACGTGCTGCGGGAGCTGGATTTCACCATGAGCGACCTCACGGTGCTTTCCACCCTGGCCAGCCTGGGCGGGCTGATCTCGCTGCGTTCCTGGGGGCCGCTCACGGACCGTTTCGGCAACAAGCCGGTACTGCTCACCTGCGCCTTCCTCTGGGCGCTGACGGCGATGGTGGCGTGGACCTTCGCCGGGCCGGGGCGCACGGCGCACCTCCACGTCAACTACTTCATCACGGGCTACATGTTCGCCGGCTTCCACCTCTGCCAGTTCAACCTGATGCTCAAGCTGGTGCCCACGGAGCGGAAGTCACACTACATCTCCGTCTTCTACGCCGTGACGAGCCTGATGACGGCGCTCGGGCCGGTAGCCGGCGGCCTGCTGCTGGCACGCCTGCCGCGCGAGCTGGGCAGCCTGCTGGGCGAGCCGCTGCTGGGCTACCACGCGCTGTTCGCCGGCTCGCTGCTGCTCTGCCTCTTCACACTGCACCTGCTGGGACCCATGCAGGAGCCGGCGCAGCGCCCGGTGCGCGAGCTGGTCCGCGCCATGCGCGCCATGCGTGAGTTCAACCCCGTGCTCGGGCTTTCCTCGATGGCCCAGTACGTCTTCACCCCAAGCGCCATCGTGAAGCTGGCCGGCGACTCCTGGCGCACGCTGCGCCGGCAGACGCGCGACGTGACGGCCGTGGGCGGCGACCTCCTGGAAGGCGGCCTGCGGACCGTGCGGGCGCCGTTCCGCCGGCGGAGGCCGGACTGAACCCGGAGCCGGCCTGAAAAATCGGGAACCGTCAGCGGGAAAGGCTTCCAGCCGGTCCCACCCTTCAGACCGGCTCTCAGCCGCCGATCAGGACCTCGGGCCGCTCCGAGTCCTCGCCGCGGCCGAAGCGCGGGAAGGCCTTCAGCGAAATCGAGAACCCGATGGTGAAGTCATCCGGCTCGGCATCCCGGCTGTCCCGGAGCCGGGCCGTGAGGGCGACGGTGAAGCTGCGCAGGTCGCGGTAGAGCGTGTAGTACTGCTCCTCGAGCACGCCGTCCTCCATCTCGACCGCGTGCGACATGCGGAAGGCCCAGTTGTTGCTCAGCTTCCAGGTCACCCGGGTGGTCACGAGGTTGTCGCCGATGCCGCCAAAAAGGTCGCCGTCGAGGTAGCGGTGCCCGAAGGCGAAGCTCCAGCTGTCGCCCGGCAGCAGGGTCGCGTAGGTGGCCGCCTCCACCAGGACACCGTCGTTGGGATCGAACCGTACTTCCGAAGTGACGAGGAGCCAGTCGCGCGGCTGGAAGTCCAACTCATTGTAGAGGTCGCCAAAGTCATCCTGGTCCTGCTCCTCGTCCGGGTCCACGCGCCAGTCCATCAGCAGCGCCCAGTCCACCAGGTCCGCGATGCCGTCATCGCGGCGGGTCTGGAGCTGGTTGCGGAGGCCGAAGCGGAGGACGTTCTGGGCGTCCACCGAGTCAATGGCATGGTAGTCGGGGAAGGAGATGGGCAGCGGGCGCAGCGAGGGGACGAGGCGGTCAAACTGCGGCAGCTCGAGCGGGTTGGCATCGGGCGCCGGCGTGTAGGCGTAGTTGACCGACGGCTCGACGATGTGGCGAAGGCCGTTGACGGCCCAAAAGCGGTTCTCCGCATTGGACCAGGTGCGGGAGGCGCGGGCGGAGACTTCGGCCCCGGTGTTGAACACCCAGCGGCTCTGCTCCTCGAGCTCGAGGCCGTCGGTCTCGCCGTAGTGGGTGAAGCGGCCGGCGGCGCGGGGCGTGACATGGAGCCAGCCGAAGAGCGTCTGCGGCAGGAGCACCTGCTGCATGGTGTCCGCCCGGAAGGCCTCGTAGTCCGGCTGCGTGTCGTAGGCAAACTGCCGGCGGAGGTAGGCGAGTGAGTTGTCGGATTCGTAGTAGAGCGGCGAGCTCCCGATCTGCTGCCGCAGCCCGCGGAGGCGGACGTCCGGGAGGCGCTCCACGGTCTCGAAGAAATCGTTCACCCGCGGGGACGCGACGGCATTCAGCGTGAAGTTTTCCCACTGCTGCTGGACCTCGAGGAAGGTCTGGGGCTGGACGTTCTCGCGGTACTGCGACTCGAAGAAATCACGCTCGACATACAGGTCGCTCCAGTAGCGGACGGCCGCCTTGGCGGTGAGTTCCGGGCGGAGGCTGACCGCGTGCTCGAAACGGACGCGGTAGCGGTCGCTGTCCACCGTCTCCCCGGTGTTGGGGTCCACCGGCTCCTCGCCGTCGCTGATGTAATAGCCCTGGGCGAGGCCCGTCCCGAAATGGGGCAGGTCGTAGGTGAGTCCCGCACCCAGCCCGACGCCGCGGCGGGCGTAGCCGTCCAGCGCCACCGACCCCTGCACGCCGGGCGTGACGGGGAAGAAGAGCGAGTTGAGCAGGTAGGCCCCGTACCGGCTGCGGTAGCCGGGGAGATGCACGGAATAGACGCGGTGCTGCTCAAGCTGGCGGCTGTAGCTCGGGAACCAGAGCACCGGGAGATTCCCGACCAGCAGCGTGGCGTTGTCCGCGCTGACACGGTCCTCCGTGAGCGTCATGGACTGCGCGCGGACGCGGTAGCCGGGCTGCTCGACGTCATCGGTGGTGAGGAAGGCGTTGCCCAGCGAGTAGGTGACGTTGGTGCCGGAGACGGAGGTGGTGGCGAGCTCGTCGGCGCGCAGGAAGAGGTTGCCGTTGCCGACGACGAGGTTCTTGGCCGCGGCCGCGCGGGTGTCGAAGTTGTACTCGAGCCGGTCGCCGAACCAGATCGCCGCGCCGCGCCGGAGCTGGACGCCGCCCTCGGCCAGCGCTTCCCGCGTGTTGGGGTTCACCTGCATCCGCTGCGCGGTGAGCGTGGTGTCGCCATAGGTCACCAGCACGCCGTTGGCGAAGGCGATGTTGCCGGTCTGCAGGTCGAACTCGCCCTGAAACCCCGGCGTGAGCGACTGGATGCGGATGGCATCTTCCGCCGGGGGCGTGGGCGGCGGGGAGTCGGGGCCGCCGTCCGCGGCCAGGGCGGACGACGCGGTGGCCAGGGCCAGGGCGGCGGGATGGAGCGCGGCACGCATCAGGTGGGGGGAGCCAACCAGAAACAGCCCGGCATCGCCAAGCCGCGTCACGGCGCGCGCTCCGAAAACTCGACCCGCGCGAAGCCCATCCGCCGGCCCAGCGCCCCGAGCTGCGCCTGCGCCTGCGCCTCCGCCTCGCGGAGGATGCCGCCCTTCAGCGCCGTCGAGCGGAAGGTGAGCACCGCCTCCTGCCGTGCCTCCTGCTCAAGCCCCTTGTCAAAGCGCCGCAGGAGGCCGGTCGTGCGCTCGATGACCTGCGTGCGGTGGTCGTCGAGATAGACGTCCGTGATCCGGAACCGCGGCAGCCGGATGCGCAGCACGTCGCCATCGGCATCAAGGTCGGACTCGGTGAAGTCCACCAAGTCCATGCCGGCCTTGACCACGCCGTGGGCCAGGAGGATCACCCGGCTGTCGCCGTACCACGCCGGGTCTTCGGTGACCACGACCTGCTCGATCACGTACTTGACGGTGACCAGTTCGCCGAGGCCCTGGATTTCCTTGAGGAGCACCGCGGTGCCCGGCCGCGCCGGGCCACCGCCGGGCCGCAGCACGCGCGAGGTCGCCAAGCCGAGCACCAGCCCGGCCAGCAGCGCCGCCGCGACCGGCAGCAGCCATCCCTGAAACCCGCGCGACATGCCGGCAGGGTGCGGCGGTTCCCCGGCCAGGGCAGGCAAAAACTCACTTCCGCCCCACTACCGGAACGGCGCGATACAGCCGGCCGCCGGGGACCAGGTCATCCGACCAGGGAACCCATCCTTCGGCATTCGCCAGGACTTCCTCCAGCAGCGTCCATGGGCCGCCCGCGTCGGGGGAGGACTGCACGTCATACCCCTGCCCCGCCGCGCCGGCGAACTCCCCGCTCACCCGGCCGCCCTCGATGCGGATTGCGGGCGCGCCACCGGTGGCGGCGATGACTTCACGAAGCCGCGCGAGGTGCGGGGCGATGCGGCTGGCATACCAGCTCGTAGGATTGCCGCCCGCCACCGTGGGAAGCCGGACGCGCGGGACTCCCGGTTCAGCCAGCCAGAGCCCCGCGCCATCGAACAGCGCGGCGTCGAACGGCGTTTCTCCGGGGTCGTCCGTCAGCGTGAACGGGCCGTCCACCGCGGACGCCACCCCGGCCAGCCGCCAGCCGTGGGGCGTGGCGATGAACAACGGCGAGCCGCTGTCGCCCACAGCCCAGGTGGCGAGTTCGTCGCCGCCCGGCGCGACGAAGTCCCCGGCCAGCAGCTCGACCTCGCCGGGCACGCCAAAGGCATTGGTGACGGTCAGCGTGCGGGCCACCACGTTGGTGCCCCAGCGCAGGCCGGCCGGGACGGGCGCGGCCCAGCGCCACCCCCGCAACGCGCCGTCCGCATCATGGACGGGATCCCCACGGATGAGGCCGGGGCCGAAAAGAACGCAGGCGGCGCCGACCTCGTTGGTCTCCCCCTGGAGCGGGGCGAACCCGGGAAACGTTCCCGCCACCAGGCCCAACGCGAGGTCGCTTTGCGCGATGTCCACCCGCTCCGTGACGGTCCAGTCCTGGCCCTGGAACCGGAAGACATCACCAGCGGCGAAGCCCAGATGACGGGCGGTGAGCAGCACGCGGTGGGCGATGGGGGTGGCGGCGAAGCCCTGCGCGCCGCCGGATTCGAAGCGCCCAATGAAGTCCCAGCCGGAACCGGCCAGCCGGCCGGCAGGAGGATTGGTGTTGATGGGGCCGCCGCGCAGGACGAGCCCCCACGCGGACGGCCCGGGCAACATCCAGGCCGCGGCGAGCAGCGCCGTCACCGCCCTGCGCCGCCACACCCTCACGGCGGGGCCGAGCCGGTCTGGAGAAAGACGAAGATCAGAATCCCCGCGATGATCGCCAGCACGACGCCGACGGCGACCCAGACGATCTTGCCGGCCTTGTCTGACTTCTTCGCGAAGCCGCGGTCGGCGGCGGTCACGGTGCCGCCGCTGGTGCCCACGTCCTCTCGCTTCACGCCGGCAGGGATGACGCGGGTCGCGTCGAGCTGCTTCTTGCCGCTGGCGGCGCCCTCAAGGCGCAGCTCGATCTGTCCGAACCGTACGGTCTGGCCGGGCTTGAGGACGGCCTCGGTGACCTTTTCCCCGTTGATGAAGGTGCCGTTGGTCGAGTTGAGATCCTTGATGACGACATCGGTGCCCTTGAGCAGCACCTCGGCGTGGTGGCTGGAAACGGAGGGTTCCCCGATCTGGAAGGTGTTGTCCTCGACACGGCCGACGGTGGTGCGTTCCACCGCAAGTTCGTGGGACAATCCCTTCAGTCCCTCGGTGACGACAACGAGTTTGGCCATGGTTGGGTGAGCGCGGTCAGTATGGGCGGGCCGGCCAAAACCAAGTCAAACCGATTCACCCGGCGGCCGTGCCGGCCGGCAACGGAGCGGGTGTGGCCTTTCGGGCCGCAAAACACAGGCCGTGCGTGTAACCGGCGGCGCGGGCCGCGGCCAACGCCGCCGCAAAATCCGCCGCCACCTCGTCCGGCCGATGGGCGTCCGAACCGAACGTGAGCGGCACGCGCTCGCGCGCCGCCAGCGCGAGGAACGCGGGCGAGGGGTACATTTCGCGGCATTCCTTGCGAAGACCCGCGGTGTTGATCTCGACGGCCACCCCGGCGCCGGCGGCGGCGCGGAGGAAGCGCATGAACAAGGGTGTGCAGTCCCGCCGCGGGACAAACCCGAACTTTTTCGGCAGGTCCGGGTGGCCGATGATCTCGAACAGCCCGGAGGACGCCGCGGCCGTCAGGCGCTCGAAGTAGGCCTCCCAGACCTCCCAGGCATCCCGCTCCCGCCACCGGTCGAGCTTCTGCGGGTTGTCGATGTCCCAGCCGTCCGAGAGGTAATGTACGGACCCGATGAAGTAGTCCCACGGCCGACGCGCCGCGAGGTCGCGCACCCAGTCCTCGCCGCCGGGCAGGTAGTCCACCTCGAGCGCCGCGCGGATGGTGAGGCCCGGGAACTCCGCCCGGGCCCGCCCGATGCCCTCCCAGTACTCGTCGAGCTGCCCCAGCGCCATGCGCCAGTTGTCGAAGTCGTCGCGTGCCATCGGGTTGTGGTCCGAGAGGCCGATCTCCGTCAGCCCGCGGGCCACGGCCGCCCGCGCCATGTCCACCGGCTCGCCTTCGGCATGCCGGCAGAGGCGGGTGTGCATGTGATAGTCGGCCGGCAACGCCATCGGCGGACAGGGTAAGGGGGCGGAAAAGCGCGGCTCAAGCCCCCGCCCGACGAAACTGCGTGCCGCGCCGCCCCGAATTCAAGTTGGCCCCGGACGGGCGGCGTGAAGATGCTGTCGCGACGCATGAGCCGCCTGCCTGAACCGCTGCTGGTCGTTCCCCAAGTGACCCCGCCGCTTGACCCGGGCTTCCGACCCGCCGTCCTGGTCCGCCGCCACGTCGCCGGCACGGCGGGCGCAACGACCCTGCGGGTGGCCCTCGAGCAGGCCGATGGCTCGGTCTCGCACGCCGCGCATCCGCTGCTGGCGGAATCCCCCAACGCCGCCGCGGCCAACGCCGTGCTGGCGGAACGCCTCGTGAAGTTCCTGCTCTGGGCACGCGGCGGCTGGCGCATCCACGTCGCCGGCCGGCCCGACCTGGCCGCACATCTCCGCCGCCATTACGCGGAGACGGCGGTCGGGCAGTTCGACGACGAGATCATCGGCCGGCGGATCTACGGCCACCGCCTTGAGGTGATGGACGCCGCGGAGCTGCCACCCGCCCGCGCCGTCACCGCTCCGCTAGGTCGGCACTGGCGCGGTTGCCGCATCGGATTCGACCTCGGCGGCTCCGACCGCAAAGTCGCGGCCGTGGTGGACGGCAATCCGGTCTTCACGGAGGAGACGGTGTGGGACCCCATCAAGCAGGCCGACCCTCAGTATCACTTCGACGGCATCATGGACTCGCTCCGTCGCGCGGCGGTGCATCTGCCGCGGGTGGAGGCCATCGGCGGCAGCGCGGCGGGCGTGTACGTGAACAACGAGCCGCGGGTGGCCTCGCTCTTCCGCGCCGTACCCCCGGAGCTGTTTGCCTCGCGCGTTAAGGGACTTTTTCACGAGCTGAAGGCGGCGTGGGGCGGCGTGCCCTTCGAGGTCGCCAATGATGGCGAGGTCACCGCGCTGGCGGGCGCCATGGCGCTGGGCGCGAACGCCGTGCTGGGCATCGCGATGGGCACCAGCACCGCGGCGGGCTACGTGACCCGCGACGGGGGCATCACCTCGTGGCTGAACGAGCTGGCCTTTGCCCCGGTGGACCTGCGGCCCGACGGTCCGGCCGACGAATGGAGCGGTGACCGCGGCTGCGGCGTGCAGTTCTTTTCCCAGCAGGGCGTGGCCCGGCTGATCACGGCCGCGGGGATCGCGGTGGAGACCGGCCTGCCGCTGCCCGAACAGCTCAAGCACGTCCAGTCGCTCATGGCCGCGGGCGACGGACGCGCGCGGCGGATCTACGAGACGATCGGCGTCTGCTTCGGCTACGCGGTCGCGCACTATGCGGACTTCTACGACTTCGACCACGTGCTGGTGCTGGGCCGCGTGCTCACGGGCGAAGGCGGCGCGGTGATCCTGGACCGAGCCGGCGAGGTGCTGCGGGTGGAGTTCCCGGAACTGGCCGCCCGCGTGCGCTTTCACACCCCCGACGAGACATCGAAACGCCACGGCCAAGCGGTGGCTGCGGCGAGCCTGCCGCCAGCGTGACGTGGCTGACTGGGCGCCGGGACCGCCCCCCGCGTCAGTGATGCGCGTGGAGGTGCGGCTCGGCGAGGTCGGCCTCGGTCGGCATTTCGCGGTTCCTGAGCAGCCGGTGGATGAACGTGCCGAAGGTCGCCGCGATGAGCAGGGCGAGGACAAACACCGCCAGTTCGCCGGCACCGATGAAGGCAAGGTTGGCATTCATGGGAGTCCTGAGGTGACGTTATGGGAGTACGCCCGCCGGACCCGCGTCGTCCATCCTGAAAATCGTGGTCCGTCCCGCCACCCGGCCAGGCCCTTCACGCCCGCCGGCGTGGACGCCGCCGCCTCTCGACGGGCCGGGGCTGCTCCACGGCGTGTCAATCCCATCGCCGCCGCCGCGCCCGCCCGCGGGTGACCGGGTGGAGAACCGGAACCCGCCCTCAGCTCCGGCGGCGGGCCGCCCGGCCGCGGCGGATGGCGACGAAACCCAGCACGGCCAGTCCCATGACGCCCGCCTGCGCGACGGGCGCCACCTCCGGCACAACCGCCCATTCGCCGATGACCTGGCCCGGCTCCCCGGACCAGCCGGCCATGATCTGGCCGGTCATCCCCGGCTCAGGCAGCGGCCCGGCCAAGCTGGTGAAGTCCACGGTGCCCACCCCGGTGAAAGCCGGTGCCGAGGTGGAAAACGCCTGGTCGTCCAGGCCGCTGAAGGCGCGGAGATTGAGGTCCACGCTGCTGCCCGAAACGTCGTCGGGAAAGGAGGCGTCGTAGCGCTGCGTGGTCCCGTTCGGCGTGAGGTTGCCCCCCACGTCGAGGTCCAGGCCGGGGTCGGCCGCGGCCGGGAAAAACCCCAGCAGGGTTGCGCCGTCGTACGTGAAGGTGCTGGCGTCGTCCACGCCAGCCGCCGCGCCGGTGGCGGTGAAGGTGACGTTCGCCGGGTTCGACACGTCCACCTGGATCAGCACGGCGGCGTGCAGCGGCCCGGCCACGAGGGCCAGCAGGCCGGGCAGCGCCCGGCGGAGGATGGCGGCGGAAGAGGGGAGGAAGTTCATCATGATGGGGGCTGGATGGGCAACGGCATCATCTACCTCATACCCGGCTCCGGCTCGTTCGTTACCGGACGGAGAATGGCCGGCCCTGGCCTCAGCCCACCGGCGCCACCCCCGCGGCCAGCCTTTGCCCCGCCTTCAGCAGCCGCGCCGCCTTCCCGTCGCTGTCCGCCTCGGCGTAGATGCGCAGCACCGGCTCGGTGCCGGAGCCGCGGAAGGCCAGCCAGCTCCCGTCGCGCGCGGTGTACTTCACGCCGTCGAACGTCTGCACCCGTTCCAACGGCGAGCGCAGCAGGCGCGCGGGCGGGGCGCCGGCGAGGCGGGCCATGAGTACCGCGCGGTGTTCGAGCGGGAAGCGCGCATCCAGCCGCGCGTAGCGGTGTGGGCCGAAACGCCGCTCGAGCGCCGCGATCATCCGGTTGATCGAAACGCCCGCGGCAGCCACCGCTTCCAGCAGGATCATCCCCGCCAGCAATCCGTCCCGCTCCGGGATGTGGCCGGCGAAGCCGATGCCGCCGCTCTCCTCCGCGCCGAGCAGCACGTCGCCCTTGGCCAGTTCGGCGGCGGTGTGCTTGAAGCCGACGCTGACCTCCGTGTGCGGCAGACCGAACTCCGCGCAGAGCTTGGGGATCATCGAGGTGGTGGTGAGCGCGGTGACGACCCGGCCGCGCTGGCCGCGGTTCCGCACGAGGTGGTCGAGCAGCAGGGCGATGACCTGGTGCGTGCTCAGGGGCTGGCCGCGGCCGTCCATCGCGCCGAGGCGGTCGGCGTCCCCGTCGGTCACGAGGCAGAGGTTGTGCGGATGCTTCGCCAGCCAGGCGGAGGTGGCGGCGTAGTTCTTCGCGATGGGCTCGGGCGCGACGCCGCCAAACAGGCAGTCATGCGACGCGCGCAGCGACGTCAGGCGGACGCCCGTGCCGGCCAGCAAAACCTCGAAGCAGCCCGCGCCCACGCCATGCATCGCGTCGTGCGCCACGCGCAGCCGGGCGCGGCGGAGGGCGGCCAGGTCCACCAGCTCGCGCACGCGGCGGAGGTGGGGCGTGCGGAGGTCGAGGCGGCGGATTTGGCCGCGAGGGCCGCCGCCGCGAGGCGCGGCGGACACCTTCTGCGGCGCGGGCGCCGCAGCCACGGCGGCGTGTGGCGGCGACGCCCCGTCGCCGAGGGTGCCCGCGGTGCCCCGCCGCGCGGAGTCGAGCGCCTCCTGCTCCACCAGCGCCTCCACCGCCGCGCACACGTCCGGGCCGGCGGGCGCGCCGGTGGCGAGCTTGAGCTTGTAGCCGTTGAATTCGGGCGGGTTGTGGCTGGCCGTGATCATCACCCCGCCCGCGGCGCGGTGGCGGAGGACGGCGAGGGAGACGGCCGGCGTGGGCGTGGGCTGGTCCGCCAGCAGCACCTCGAAGCCGGCGGCGGCGAACTCCTCCGCGGCGGCGGCGGCGAACTGGTCCGAGAGGAAGCGGCGGTCAAAGCCGATCACCACGCGGCGGCGCGTGCCGGCGGGCGGCTCCGCCGTCCAGTGGGCCGCCGTGGCGCGGGCGACGCGGGCGACGTTGGCGAAGGTGAAGTCCCGCGCGATCACGGCCCGCCAGCCGTCGGTGCCGAAGCGGATGGGTAGCGCAGGAGACGCCGAGGGGTCCATGTTGCCGCCAATTTGCGATCGGCTGTCCGTCGGCGACAAGGCTCCGCACCCGACTGTCACTGGAACTGGACCGCTGCCCATCAGCCGCGGCGCTTGACAGCCCGGTTGGATCATGAACCATCTTGTGCATCGAGGACAGCCGAATGCACCTAGCCGGCCCGTTACCGCTTTGGCCGTCAATACCTGATAGCACGGAAAACTTTCCTGCTAACTAGATAGTTCTGCGGAGTCCAACAACGTGCGTG
>JBJXFY010000072.1:0-6480 GCA_046155815.1 Limisphaerales bacterium
GGGGGCGTGGCCCAGCGCACCGCCACCCACGCCTACGACACCGCCGGCCGCCTCGGCGGCGTGACGGCGGACACCGGGGCCGCGGCCACTTACGGCTACCTCCCCAAATCGCCCCTGTGGCAGACGCTCACCTTCAAGCAGGGCGCGACCAACCGCCTGACCACCACGCGCGCCTTCGACCGCCTGAACCGCCTGCAGTCCATCGCCAATGTGGCCGGAGGGGCGAGCTCCGCGAGCCCGCTCGGGGTCAACTACCTCTACAACGACGCCAACCAGCGCGTGCGCGCGACCGACGCCGACGGCAACCACTGGGTGTACGAATACGACGCCCTCGGGCAGTTCAAGGGCGGGAGGAAATACTGGTCTGACGGGACACCCGTCGCGGGCCAGCAGTTCACCTACGCGCACGACGACATCGGCAACCGCACCGCCAGCTACACGCGCAACCGGCTCAACCAGTACACCGCCCGGACCGTGCCCACGCTCGCGGACGGGCTGGCCACGCTGGACGCGATGGCCGCCCGCGTCCGCGCGGAGACCGAACGCCACCGGGGCCGCTTCCGGGCGCGCCCGGAGAAATTCGAGCGCAGCGAGGGCTTCTTCCGCCTCCTGATGCTGGCGGTGATGTTGGCCGAGGATTTCGGCGTGGCCTACCACCGCGGCCTGCGCCTGGCCCCCGGCACGGCCGGCTGGCGCGACGGGTTCTTCCGCGAGGCGCGCCACGTCCTGCTGCCCGGCCTGCTCGCGGCGGAGGGCATGGTGCCGGGACGGGCCGGCAGCCCGCGCCGGGGCACGTGCAGCTCCCTGCCGGTCCTGTACGTGGCGGTGGGCCGGCGGCTCGGCTACCCGCTGCGGCTCGTGGCCACGCGAAGCCACCTGTTCGTGCGCTGGGACGGGATGGGCGAACGCTTCAACGTGGACGCCAGCGGCGGGAGCTGGCGGCGGTGCGGGTCACCTCCGAGCCGCCGGGTGCGGCCATGACGCTGGAGCGCGACGACGTCTTCACGGTGGAGCTGAAGGCGGGCGGGGAGCGGGCCACGCCGCCGCTGCCGGCACTGGACGAAGGTGGAGTTTCAGCGTGAAAATTCCCCATGCCGTACACGCCCGGCCCCGAGCTCGCCGCGTTCCTCCAGTCGCTGCCCAAGACGGAGACGCACCTGCACCTCGAGGGCGCGCTGCCCTTCGACCTGCTGCAGCGGGCGCTGCCCGGCCGCTTCCCCGCACCGCCGCCCTCGTGGGCCGACGACTTCCGCTTCCCGAGCTTCAACCACTTCATGGAGCTCTTCGCCGCATGGTGCGCGGACTACTTCGTCTCCGCGGAGCGCTACCACGAGTGCGCCCGCGTGGTCCTGGCCAACTGCGCGCGGCAGAACGTCCGCTACGTCGAGACCAGCTTCCACCTGCCGGTGGCGGCGTGGACGGGCACGCCGGGCCGCGACATCTGCCGCGCGATCCTCGGCGCCGCGCCGCCCGGCCTCGAGGTCCGCGTCTTCGCCGGCATGTGCCACAACGACTACACGGGCGCGGTCCGCGAGGTGATTGACGACGCCGTGGCGTGGCCGGAGCTGGCCGGCCTGGACCTGCACGGCTGGGAGGACCTCCCGCTCGAGCCGTGGACGGCGGAGGTCTGGGCGCGGGCGCGGGCGGCGGGGAAGTTCAACAAGGCGCACGCGGGCGAGTTCATGCCCGCGGAGTACGTGGCCCGGACGCTCGACGCGCTGAAGGTCACGCGCCTCCAGCACGGCAACGCCGCCGCCGAAGACCCCGCGCTCGTCGCGCGCCTCGTGCGCGAGGGCATCGGCCTGGACATGTGCCCGATCAGCAACCTGAAGCTCCAGGCCCGCGGGCTGCGCTCGCTGCGGGAGCATCCCGTCCGCCGGTTCTTCGACGCCGGCGTGCGCGTCACGGTGAACTCGGACGACCCCTTCTTCTTCGGCAACTCGCTCACGGAGGATTACACGGCGCTGGTGGAGGGCGTCGGCTTCACCCGGCGCGAGGTGATCCAGGTCGTGAAGAACGGCTGGGAGCTGGCGCTGCTGCCGGCGGCGCAGAAGGCCCCGTTCCTGAAGGAACTGGAACGGAGCGAGGGGACGCTGGGTTAGCCGGCGGGGAAAAGCGTACTGACCGCCGCCTCAAAGGCCCAGTTTCCTGAACCGCTCATCCACTTCCTTGAAATGGAAGTCCAGCGAGCAGAGCTGCTCCAGTTCTCCCACCGCAAAATGCCGCGCGACCTCGGGGTCGGCCTTGAGCTGTTCCAGGAAATCCGCGTCGTCGCGGCCGGCGTGCTTCGTTTCCCAGGTCTTCATCGCGGCGTCCTGCACGAGCTGGTAGGCCGCCTCGCGGGTCAGGCCCTTGCGGATGAGCGCGAGGAGCACGGTCTGGCTGTTCCACATCCCCAGGCTCAGGCCGAGGTTCTTCCTCATGTTCGCCGGATAGACGACGAGGCCGTCCATCAGGCGCGTGAGCAGGCCAAACATGTAGTCGAGCAGCGTGCACGAATCGGGGAAGATGATGCGCTCGACGCTGCTGTGGCTGATGTCGCGCTCGTGCCAGAGGGCGACGTTCTCCAGGGCGGCGACGGCGTTGCCGCGCAGAACGCGCGCGAGGCCGGTGAGGCGCTCCCAGGTGATGGGGTTGCGCTTGTGCGGCATGGCGCTGCTGCCCTTCTGGCCCGGGGTGAACGGCTCCTCAGCCTCGAGCACCTCGGTGCGCTGGAGGTGGCGGAACTCGACGGCCCAGCGCTCGATGCTCGCGCCCACGAGCGCCATCGTGGTCTGGAACTCGGCGTGGATGTCCCGTTGCACGACCTGCGTGGCGATGGGCGCAGGGCGCAGGCCGAGCCTTTCGCAGACGAAGGCCTCGACGCGCGGAGACAGGTGCGCGCTCGTGCCCACCGCGCCGGAAATCTTGCCCACGGCCACGACCTCGCGGGCGCGGTGGAGGCGGCCCAGCGCGCGGCCGAACTCGTCGTGCATCAGCGCAAGCTTCAGGCCGAACGTGGTTGGCTCGGCGTGGATGCCGTGGCTGCGGCCGATGCAGGGGGCGAGCCTGTGCTCGTTCGCCCGGCGCGCGATGACGGGCAGCAGCTTCTCCACGCCGGCGATGAGGAGGTCGGCGGACTGGACCATCTGCACGGCGTAGCAGGTGTCGCCCACGTCGCTGCTGGTGAGGCCGAAGTGGAACCAGCGGCTGGCGGCGTCGCCGATCTTCTCCGCGACGGCGGTGGTGAAGGCGATGACGTCGTGGTTGAGGGTCTTCTCCAGCTCGCGCTGGCGGGCGACGAGGCCGGGCAGGTCGGCGGCCCAGGCGTCGCAGCCGGCGCGGACCTTGGCGAAGTCCGTGGCGGGCACGATGCCTTCCCGCACCAGCGCCTCGCCGGCGAGCAGCTCGATCTGAAGCCAGAGGCGGAGCTTGTTTTCGTCGGTCCAGACGGCACGCATTCCGGGGCGCGAGTAGCGTTGAATCACGGGCGGAGTCTGGTGCGGCGGGCGGCTGCCTAGAAGCCGGAAGGCGCGGCGGGCGGGCCTCCGGTTCCCGCGCCGCCATCGCGGTGGATGGTCACCTCAAGGCGGTTTTTCCCGCCGGCGCGTGAGTAGTCGAGCCTGCCGCCCGCGTTCCGGACCATCTCCAGGCCAAGCCCGCCGATGCGGGCCTCGGCGAGGGATGCCGGACGTTGCGGCGGGCTCGCGGCGGAGGGATCGAAAGCCGGGCCGTCGTCCTCGAAGACGAGCCGGACGCGGTCCGTTTCGACGTTGACCTGGACATCGAAGGCGGCCGCCGGGCGGCCGGCCAGCGCGTGCGTGAGGATGTTGGTGCCCAGTTCCTCGAAGGCGAGGTCGGCCGCGTAAAGTGTGCGGCCGGCCACGCCGTGGACCTCGAGATGCCCGCGCAGTTGGCCGGAGGCTTCGGAAAACGCGGCGGGAGGCTCGGCCGGGACGCGCAGCTGGAGACGGGCCGGCATGCCGGGATTGCGTGGCGACGGCCCGCGGCCGGGCTAGCGCCCCAGGAGTTCCTGCGCCGCGGCCCTGTCCGCGGCCACCGGGATGAGCTGGTCCAGGGCGGCGTGGCGGATGGACTCGAGCACCGCCTCCGGCGGCGCCAGGAGGATCATCCGGGCCTCCGCGCGGTGGAGCGTCCGCGCCACCGTCAGCAGCATGCGGATGCCGAGGGACGACAGGAAGGTCACGCCTGAAAGGTCCACGATGGTGTCCTTGCGCCGCGTGGCGGTGGCGGCGCTGAACTTGAGCTCGACCTGCCCGACGCCGGCCGAATCGAGCCGGCCGGCGAGAGCCACGCGGGTGAGCGTGTCTCCGTGTTCCAGAATCTGGAGTTCCATGGGGGTCCTGGGTTAGTCGAGTTCCGCGACGAGCAGTGAAAAGTCGTCCGCAAACTCCGTCGAGCCAGAAACGTCCTCGACGGCGCGCCGCAGCCTCGCGGCCTCGTCACCGCCGGCGTCCGGGCTTCCGCGCAGGATGATCTCTTGGAAGCCGGCGAGGCTCCACTCGCGCCCCTCGCGGGTGACGATCTCGTACACGCCGTCGCTGAACAGGTAGAGCCGGCTGCCTGGCGCGACCGGGGTCTCGAGCGTCGTGTAGCGCAGCCCGGGCGCCGTGCCGACCGGCAGGCTGCGGGTCTGGAGCGGCCGGGCCTCCCGGTGGTCCGGCCCCACCAGCAGGGCCGGCGGATGCCCGGCGGAGGCATAGGTCAGCCGCCGTGCCGCCCGGTCGTACACGCCATACCAGGCGGTGAAGTACATGCCGCCGTGCTGGTCCATGTCGTAGGCCTTGTTCAACGCGCCCAGCACCTCGTCCGGCCGGCTGAAGTCCACGCCGGGCAGCCCGTGCTGCCGCAAGACGTTGATCGCCGCGACCGAGTGCATGGCCGCCCCGGCCCCGTGCCCGCAGACGTCCAGCAGGTAGATCGCGTGCCGGTCGTCATCGAGGCGATGGTAGCCGAAGGCGTCGCCGCCGAGGATGGAGCAGGGGACGAAGCACCAGTGGGTGCGCATCGGCGGCTCGCGGCGCGGCGGCGGCAGGAGCGCCTCCACGTATTCGCGGGCCTTCCGCAGGTCGTTCTCAAGTTCCCGCGCCTTGGCGACCTCCCGCCGGAAACGCAGTTCATGGACGAAGGTAAAACCGCCTACCCGCAGCCGCGCCCCGACGGGCAGGAGGGCCTCGCCCGCCAACCGCCGTCCCTCGATCAACGTGCCATTGGTCGAGCCCAGGTCGGTGACGCAGGCCTCGCGTCCGACGAGCCGGACCTGGCAGTGGAGCTTGGACACCTGCGTGTCCTGCAGGAGCACGTCGGCGGCCGGGGAACGACCGAGAGTAACGGGCTGTTCACCCAGCTCGATGTGCTGCCGGCCGCCGTCTCCTTCCTGCCGCACCAGAAGGTGGACCTGGTCCGAGGTGGTCGGGCCATCGGTGCCGGCCATGCCGATGACGGTGCGATCGGCCTCTTCGATGATCTTCCCGGGGGTTCCGTCGTCGGGCATGTGGCTCTGCTGGATCGAATCCGGGGCAAGGTAGGCGACCGGCTGGGTGCTGCAACCGTCCGCAAAAATCCGCGACAGGCCGGTTCGCCACGGTCAGCGCCCGGTCTGGCCGTTCCGGAAGTGCCGCCCGGCAAAGGCGAGGTACTGCTCCCAGTCGTATTCCAGCACGTCGTGCGGCCCGCGGCGGGCGTGGTAGCCAATGGTGTCGCCGACGGGTCTGTCCACCGGCGGCATCTCCGCGACGCCGAGGCCGGGCCGGCCAAGCAGGCGGTACACCGGCTCCGCGTGGAGCGCGCCGAGGAACTCGCCTCTCGGGTCGGCCCAGCGGTCCTCCTCCGCGCTGGCCACGTACACCGGCCGCGGCGCGCTCAGCGCAATGAGCTGGTGCTGGTCCAGCGGCAGGTCGGCCTCGCGCTCGTTGTAGCGCTTGAAGTTCGCGTTGAACCAGTGCGGGAATGCCGTGTTGATGCGCCCCACCGTTTCGCCAAAGGCCCGCTTGCTCAGCGCCGCGCCGCCGCAGCCGGATTCGTTCGAGATCACCAAGGCGAACCGCTCGTCCTCCGCGCCGGCCCAGAGGGCGGTCTTGCCCAGCCGCGAGTGGCCGATCAGCGCGACCCGGCGCGCGTCCACGAGCGGTTCCTTCTCCAGGAAATCCATCGCCCGGCTCAGGCCCCACGCCCACGCGGCGATGGCGCCCCAGTCGTCCGGCGCGAACTCCGTGACCGGCGCGGCGGCGGGGCGGGCGTGGCGACGGCCGTCCACCGGGAACACCGCGCGCACGCCCTCGCGCCAGCCCTCGGCATGGTCCGGCTCAAGGTCGCCGTAATACGCGGTCACGAGGCCGAAGCCACGGGCGAGAAGCTTCTCGACCTGCCAGCGCGTGGCCTCCACGCCACGGGTCTGCTCCGTGGCGCGGTTCGCGAGGAAGCCGCGCTTCTCATCCGTGCGGACCCAGTTCGTCGAGAGATGGACCGCGGGATCGGCGT
>JBJXFY010000079.1:0-2642 GCA_046155815.1 Limisphaerales bacterium
GTTGGCCATGAGCTCCTCCTTGGTCTCGGTGGGCTTCACCGTGAGGTCGGGCGACTGCAGGAGGTCCAGCGGCGGCAGGCGGTAGTTGCCGATGGCGGGGGCGGCGGCGACCGAGACGGGCTTCTTCCGGGGCTTCGGCTTCGGCGGAAGATTGACCATGGGCGCAGCGGGCGCGCCGTCGGCCTCGGCCTTGGCGGCGTCGGGCCGGCCGAGGATCGCTTCGGCCGTCGCGGGCGCGGCGGCGATCTCGCCGGCGGAGACGACGAGTTCCTCCGGCTCCTCGGCCGGTTCGGGCTCGGCCGGTTCAGCCGGCTCAGGCCCCGGAGGCGCGGCCGGCGTTGGGGGGGCGGGCCTGCGCGCCCCGGGCTGGGGTACGGACAGGTCGCGGACCGTGGGCTCCGGCACGGGCCGGAGGTCGGCACCAAGGCTGGCGGCGTCCGCGGCGTCCGGCTCGGGACGCGCCACGCGGGCGGTCTTGGCGGCGTTGCGGTCGGCGACTTCCTGGAGGCGGCGGGCCTCCTTCTCCAGTTCACGGGCGCGGCG
The DNA here is from genome assembly GCA_046155815.1 of Limisphaerales bacterium. Taxonomy (GTDB): domain Bacteria; phylum Verrucomicrobiota; class Verrucomicrobiia; order Limisphaerales; family CAIMTB01; genus JBJXFY01. The sequence continues at coordinate 544 of JBJXFY010000079.1, forward strand.
GGCAAGCTTCGCCTCCTCGCCGAGCGCAGCCTCGCGGGCCTCCTGGCGGCGCAGCCACCAGGCCCGCAGCCATTGGAAGAGCTGGAAGTCCGTGAGGCCGAGCAGGCTCACCACATAGAGCGTCAGGAAGAAGGTGAGCCCGCCCGCGGTGCCGATGAAGCGGACACCGTAGTCGTTGAGCAGGGTGCCCAGCAGGCCGCCGGGGCCGGCGGGAAACGCGGAGCGGCTCCACCAGCCGATGGAGCGCCTGAGCAGCTCGAGGGAGCCGGCGGTGGACACCAGCAGCAGGACGAGCCACGGCCAGCGGCGGCGGAAGAGCGACAGGCGGTCAAAGAGGCAGCCCAGGCCCACGCCGCCCAGCCCGAGGGCGAGCAGGTGGGCGCCGACGCCCAGGGTGAACATGAGGACGAAGGCCGTCCATGCTCCGATGGGGCCGGCCCAGTTGCGGGCGGGGTCGTTGCGCGGGCGGGCGTTGATGTCGCCGTTGTCGTAGGAGAAGAGCGCAATGAGCAGCAGCGCGCCCAGCCCCGCGAGGACCACCCCGAGGAACTCGTTCCGACCGCCGCGATCCGCCTCCGCGCGCTGCTCCTGCCGTGCCATGACCGGACGCTAGGCAGGCGGCACGGGGCTTCCAAGGGGCAAGTGGCCGCGGGGCGGGGAACTCGTTCACGGCACGCTTGCCGGTCGGTTCCCAAAAGGAGGCGGCCCACAAACTCCGCTGCGCCCGGCGGGGCGTTCCGCTATCCTCCGGCCGTGGACCCGAAGCCAGCCAGCCTCCTACGCCGCCTGACCGGCCACGCCCGCTCGCTGGCCGACGGCTTCGACACCGCCGCCGTCGAGGCCGCGCCGCGGACGCGGCTGCACGACTTCCTCCAGTTCTTCCTGCTCGCCGGGCAATCCTTCGCCCGCAACCGCTGCCCCGTGCGCGCCTCCGCGCTTGCCTACTCGTCCCTGCTGGCCTTCATCCCCCTGCTCGCCGTCGTGCTCGGCATCTCGACCAGCGTGCTCAAGGGCGACGCCGACCGGCTGCGCGGTTGGATTGACGACGCCATCGTCCAGGTCGCGCCGCAGCTCAAGGACAGTGCGGAGTTCGGCGGCACGCTGGACACCTTCATGGAGAAGGTGGACGAGATGATCGCGCGCGTGCACAGCGGCACGTTGGGCACCACGGGCATGCTCGCGCTGCTGGCGATCATCCTCTTCATGCTCGCGCGCATCGAGGAGACCTTCAACGACATCTGGGGTGTCGCCCGCGGACGTTCGTGGCCCGCGCGCGTGCTGAACTACTGGGGAGCCATCACCCTGGGCCCCATCCTCGCCGTCACCGCCCTCGGCCTGACCACCAGCCTGAACCTCCGGGCCACGCAGGACTTCGTGGGCCAGCTCCCGATCCTCGGCACCACGCTGCTGAAGCTCCTGCCCGTGCCGCTGCTTGCCATCACGTGCGGCCTTTTCTACTTCATGATGCCGAACACGAAGGTGAAGTGGCAGGCCGCGCTCGTCGGCGGCCTCGTGGCCGGCCTGCTCTGGCACCTGAACAACACCCTCGGCGTGCTCTTCGTGTCCCAGGCCACGCGCAACAGCGCCATCTACGGCAGCCTCGGCATCATCCCGATCTTCATGGTCGGGCTCTACTTCTTCTGGATGCTGCTGCTGTTCGGCGCCCAGGTGGCCTACACCTACCAGCACCGGCACGGCTACCTGCTCGCGCGCCGGGCCGGCCGCGTCCACCAGCAGGGCCGCGAACTGGTGGCGCTGCGCTTGCTGGCGACCGCCGGCCTCGCCTTCGCCCAGGGCCGGCCCGCGCCCACGCTGGGCCGGCTTGCCGCCGGCCTCGGCCTGCCCGCCCCGCTCCTCGCCCCGCTCCTCGAAACGCTGGTGAAGAACCGGCTCCTCACCGAGGCCGCCGGCCCCGAGACCGGCTACCTGCCCGCCCGCCCGCTCGCCGCCATCACCGTCGGCGACGTGCTCCATGCGCTGCGCGTTGGGCTGGGCGAGGCCGTCACCGGCGGGGACGGCCCGGACCGCGAGGCCGTGCTAGCCGCGCTGGAAGCCGTGGCCGCCGCCGAGTCCGTAGCCGGGCGCGAGGTCACGCTGGA
>JBJXFY010000089.1:0-25229 GCA_046155815.1 Limisphaerales bacterium
ACGCCGAGGATGGTCGCCAGCGTCGAGCGCCAGCGGACGATGACGTTGCGGATATTGTAGCCGAAATGCGCCGGCCCTGTGCAAAAGGCAAAGACCATGAAGCACACGATCCCTCCAAAGAAGGCGAGGAACGTGCCTTGAATCAGCCACTTCAGGATAAGAGCTGGGGCCGGATTCTCCATGTCAGTCCAGCGTTCTGAGACCTTCGACGACGCTCGTCCGGTTGATGGCAATGAGCGGCGGGATGGAGGCGAGGATGCCCAGGCCCGCGGCCACGGCGAAGGCGAAGCCGAGCATCCACGGCGTCACCTCGAAGAAGGGGATCATGCCGTTGGTGATCTGCTGGATCGGCAGCACGCGGAACAGCGCCCACGCGCCGCCCGCGCCGATCAGCGCGCCCAGCATCGCGAGGCCGAAGCTCTCGGCGAGGACGAAGGCGAACAGTTCGCGTCGCCGGAAGCCCAGCGCCTTCAGCACCGCCAGCTCCCGAAACCGCTCGCGGATGGCCATGCTCATGGTGCTCACGGTCACGAGCAGCAGCGTGACCACCACCGCGCCGGAGATGGCGCTGATGAGCAGCCTGATGTTGCCCCACATCGAGACGAAGCCCATCTGGAACGCGCGCTCCGTCTCCGCGCGCACCTCGGCCGAGGAGTTGGCGAAGGCGGCGTTGATCGCCTCGATCACCCCGGGCGCCGTCTCCGCCGAGGACGCGCGCACCCACCAGGTGCCGACGGTGCCGGGGTTGTTCAGCATCTCGTCCAGGTGCTTGTGATGGAAGAAGAGCGACATCGCGTCCACCGGCGAAGCGAAGCTGCCCACGATCTTCAGGTCGAGGTCCACCGGGTAGATGGTGCCGACGAGCTTCATCTTGTCGCCGACTTTCAGCCCGTAGCGCTTCAGGGTGTCCGCTCCCAGGATGCACGACCCGCGGTCGGCCAGCCATGCGGCGTACTGGTCCGGCGGGAGCTTTGCCTCGACGAAGATGTTCGTGAACACCGTCGGGTCCACGGCGAACTGGGCGAAGGTGGTGAACTTCTCGTCGCGGAACTGGCCGCCGAACCACGAGAGCGGCATCACGGCGGCGATGCCGGGAATCTTCTCGATGGCCGGGCGCTGCCGGGCGGGCAGGGGCATGGCGAGGGAGACCTTGTTGCGCACGGCGATGCGCAGGGAGGAGCCGACGTCCTCCGGCGGCAGGGTGAACTCCCGCAGCATCGTCTGGAGCGCGACGAGCAGGAAGAGGCTGACGGCGACGCTGAGCGCGGAAAGGGTCGCCCGGCGGCGGTTGCGGGTGGCGTTGATGATCACGAACGCCCCGGTGCTCAGGCCAAACCAGCGGACCCACAGGCGGCCCAGCCAGTCAATCCAGGTGACTGGATTCAACAGCGTCAGCAGCCAGCCGATGCCGGCGACCAGCCAGCGGAAGGGAAGGAGGAGGATGCTCATGCCAGCTCCTTGAGCAGCTCCCCCTTCTCCAGGTGAATCTGCCGGCTGCCGAACGACGCGGCCTTCGGGTCGTGGGTGACCATGATCACGGTCTTGCCGTGGTCACGGCTGAGGGCCTGGAGAATGGAAAGGGCCTCGTTCGCGGAGTGCGAGTCGAGGTTGCCGGTGGGTTCGTCGGCGACGATCAGGCTCGGGTCGGTGACGAGCGAACGGGCGATGGCGACGCGCTGCTCCTGGCCGCCGGACATCTGCCGCGGGAGGTGATGCCGGCGGTCGGCGAGGCCCACGAGTTCCAAGGCGGTGGTCACGAGGCGTCGGCGTTCACCGCGGCCGAGACGCGTGAGCAGCAGCGGCAGTTCGACGTTTTCGTAGGCGGTGAGGACGGGGATCAGGTTGAAGCTCTGGAAAACGAAGCCGACGTTCTGATTCCGCCAGTCGGCGAGCTGCGACTCGTTCAGCCGCGCCACGTCCACACCCTGCACCCGCACCTCGCCGCTCGTTGGCCGGTCAATGCCGGCGATGATGTGGAGCAGGGTGGACTTGCCGGAGCCGGACGGCCCCATGAGCACCAGAAACTCCCCGGCCGAGATGTCGAGCGAGACGTTGTTCAGCGCGGTCACCTGGATGTCGCCCTGGCGGTAAATCTTCGACAGGCCGCGGATGACGACGACGGGGGCGGCGGAGCCGGGGGCGCGGACGGGCGGCGGAGAGCCGGTGGCCGCGGGAGCAGGAGTCGCCATTCGGCCCGGAGTGTCGGCAGGGGGGGGCGGCTTGGCAAACGGACGGGCGCGCGGTCGGCTTGCCACGATTTGATCCCGACTGCCGGGTTCGGGGCGCGACGCCCATGGCGGCCTTGTCAAGATTGCGACAGGAAATCGCAAGCACGGGTTGGCTCCCGGGTCGCCTTCGCGGAAAGTTACGGCGCCGCAGATGAGGAAACCTGCCCGTCGCACCGGCACCGGCCGGGGCTTCACATTGATTGAGCTGCTCGTCGTGATCGCGATCATCGCGCTGCTCGGCAGCCTGCTCCTGCCCGCCTTGGGCAAGGCCAAGGGCCAGGCCCGCAAGGTCAACGAGAGCCACTCCGCCCGGCAGGTCATGCTGGCCTGGCAGCTCTATGCGGATGACCACGCCGAACGTGTCCTGCCCGGCTACCGCTACGGCTTCGAGGCGAAGGATCCCGCCGGCAACCCCATCCGCCACCCCATCAACGCCCGCTACCCGTGGCGGCTGGCCCCGTACCTCGCAAACAACTTCGACGTGATGTACGCCAACGAGAACCGCCCCTTGCTCGACGGCTTTCGCCGGATGGATGACCCCGGCCTCGCGGTGTATGCGGCCAGCGTGTTCCCGTCGCTTGGCGTCAACTCCGTGTTCGTGGGGGGCGACGACCTCGAGCTGCCTCCTGAGCCACGGGCGTTCGAGCGGTTCGGCAACTTCTGCGTGCTGAAGACCACCGAGATCGAGCGGCCGGCCGAACTGATGGTCTTCAATTCGGCGCGCGGGCCGTTCGAGGGGAAGATCGTGAACGGCTTCTACGCGGTGAAGCCACCTTACCTCATGGCCCGCCGCTGGGCCGTGGATTTCAACGCGGCCGACGGCCCGGAGGCGTGGGGCCATGTTCACCCGCGATTCGATGGTCGCGCCGTGGCCGCGATGGCCGACGGCCACACGCAGTCGCTCGACAAGCAGCAGCTTCAGGACATGCGCCGCTGGGCGAACCTCGCCGACCGCCCGGACTGGACGCTGCAGCGCCGGAACTGAGCCCGCTGGTTCAGCCCGGCATGCGAACCACCGGCCCCAAGCCGGACCACGCCGGCTCGCAGGAGTCCGCCGGCCCCCCGTGCCACCCGGCTACGGCACCGGTTCCGCCTCCACCGCCAGGAACACCGTCGCCGGCAGGACGGCATCCGCCGCCGTGAACCGTCCCACGCCCGCCTGCGGGAAAGTCAGCGTGGCCGTCACCGCCCGCCACGTCTCCAGGTCCGGGCTCGCACGCAGGGAATAGACCCGCGACGGCGCGGTGGTGAACTCCACGGTCAGCAAGCCCTCTGCCCGGGCCTGCCGCGTGATCATAAACCGGCTGGCCGCGTCGTCGGGATTTGTGCCGGCGCGGAACTCCTCGCCGTTGCCCGCACCGTCCTGATCGTAGTCGTCCGTCGCGCCGTCCGCGAGATCGCCGAAATGAAAGTCCTCCCAGTCGTCCGGCAGGCCGTCGCCGTCGGTATCCGTGTCGCGCATGACGCGGCCGTCCAGCTCCAAGTGGGGCGGGTCGTACACCAGGTTCTCCTTCGTGGCCCAGAGCGGGAAGCTGCCTTGGCCGCCGCCGCCGACCGGCCCGCCGACCTGGCCCGCCGGATGCAGCGATGACACCACCAGCCGGAGCCGTCCTTCGTGCAGGGCACGCTGGAGGGCGCCCGCGACCAGCGGGTCCGCGAGGTCCACCTCGAAGGTGAACCGTGCGTCGTCCGGCACGAGTTCGCCGGGCGCGGCGTTCGTGGTCTGCCCGACCGCCCACGGGCGCACCTCAAACTCCGGCTGCGTCCACCCCGCGTTGCGCTGGCCCACATGGTTGCTGATGTCCACGAGCGCGCCGTTCGTGTCGAACGCGGCCGCGTAGGCGTGGCGCGTCGCGATGGTGATGTTCGAGGACGTGAACGGGTTCACCTGCCCGTAAGGCGAATCCTCAAGGAAGCTCGCTGCCGTGTACCCGCCGCGGAAGCCGGCGCCGAACAGCTCCACCGGCCGGCCGGGATCGTCGTCGGGCCGGTACGCCGGCGTGTTCGTCGAGTACGTCTCAAACCCGTCGTGCGTGGGGTCGTAGGCGAACTTGTCGGCCTGCGTGACCGTCAGCGTGAGCCGGGCGCGGCGCAGGAGGTAGCGGGCGGGGCCGGCGTTGGTCGGCACCAGCGTGGCCGTGTCCCAGCCGAGCAGGAACTGCCCGTCGCGCGTGTCGAAACGCGGGTCGAACGAGCCCCACGTCGAGGCCGCCGGTCGGGCGCCGTCAAGGTCGCCGGCGAAGTACACCCAGCGGTCCAGCGCGGGCGCGGTGAACTGCAGCGTGAAGGGCTGTCCGCAAAGCGAAAGCGCGGCCGTCCAGAGGAGGGCCGCGCCGAGGCAAAACCACCGGCACGTCATGCCTGTCACAGTGTCCTACCTCCGCCGAAACGTCCAGCGGCGCAGGCCCAGCGCGGCCAAGCCGGCCGCCAGCAGCGTGACGGCGCCCGGCTCGGGCACGGACTGCACATCCAGCGTGGCCGAGTCGAAGCTGAGGCTCGGGGCGGCGGCGGCGAACTTCAGCGTGACCTCCGTCACGCCCGGATGCGCCGTGAGATCCCAGGTCCAGAGGCTGGACACGGAGTCGCCCAGCCCGCCAGGCGTGCGCAGCAGCTCGGTGCGGCTGGTCGTCAGGGTCTGCTCCCCGCCGCCCAGGTCGTAGGTCAGCCGCACGTTGGGATAGTCCAGCTCGAAGCCGACGGTCCGCGCGTGGAACACCAGCGTCTCGACCGGTGCCGCCGCCGTGTAGCGCAGCTCGAAGACCGACGCGGAGGGCATGTTGTAGATGTTGCCGCCGCCCGTGATGACGGCGTTGGGCTCGAACTGGATCAGCCGGGCGCCCGCCGCGGTGCTGGCCGGCAGGTCCGGTGCGTTGCCGGTGCCGTTGTTGGTGGGGACGGTGAAGAGTTCCCAGCCCGCGAAGGTCGTGCCGGGCTGGCCGCGGAAGGCCGGGACGGTGAAACCGTTGGTGCCGCCGCGCGCGAGGGGCGCGAGGGTGGCGAGGAGCAGGATCAGGCAACGCAGCATAGTCTTCCACCAAGATGCAGAGGCTTGCCGCGTCAGGCCAGCCCGCGGCCTGTCGCCCGCTTGCCGCTTTTTGGCGGCATTTTGCCGCGCAACCGTCTTCCGACGCTGGTGTGGGAGGGTTCGGCAACCGGTCCTCCATTCGATTGGGCGACGCTGGCCGGCCGCCTTGAGGCTGCGCTCGTGACCTTGGAAACGTTTCGCCCCGAGCGGGGCGTCGGCCGCGTTGAGTGCCAAGTCCGAACGAGCGGGCTTTGGTCGATGCTAGGGGCCTTGCTCGTGTGCGGCGATGGCGGCCTCGACCTCCTGAAACTCCCTCGCAATGCGCGCGACGTGGGCGGACGCCTCCGCGTCGTCGCCGGTTCCGAGTTCGTTCTCGAGCTGGCCGCACACGGCGGCCAGGCGCTTCGCCCCGAGGTTGCTGCTGCTGCCCCTGAGGCTGTGGGCCAGTGACCGCGCGGTGGAATGATCCTTGGCGGCCACGGCGGCTGAAAGCCGGGCCACGCGGTCCTTGGCGTCGGCGCGGTAAAGGGAGGCCATTTCGAGGAAGCCGTCGGGCTCGTCCGGGCCGTTCAGCGCACGCATCGCGGCCACGGCCTCGGTGTCGAGCACGGGATGGAGGATCGAGGGGTCGGGCACCTTGGCCGGGGCAGGGGACGCGGACCCAGCGGGTGGTCCGTCGTCGAGGGCGGCGAGGCGGCGGGCAGATTTCTGGGCGGCGAGGCGGCGGAGCTGACGCTCGAGTTCGGGCGTGCGGACGGGCTTGGTCAGATAGTCGTCCATGCCGAAGGCGAGGGCTTTTTCGCGGTCGCCCATGAGGGCGTTGGCGGTGAGCGCGATGATGGGCAGGCGCGTGGCGGGGGCGCCGCCGGCCGCCTGCTCGGCCTCGAGGCGGCGGATGGCGCGGGCGGTCTCGTAGCCGTCGAGTTCGGGCATCTGGCAATCGAGGAGGGCGACGTCATAGCGCCGGCCGCGGAGGGCCTCGAGGGCCTCGAGGGCCTCGCGGCCGTTGGCCACGGCGTCGGCCTCGCAGCCGAGGTTGCGGAGCTGCTTGAGGGCGAGCTTCTGGTTGACCGGGTTGTCCTCGGCGAGGAGTACGCGGAGGCCAAGGGCGGCCTGGGCGCCGGCGTCGGGACCAGCGGGCTCGTGGACGGCCGTGTCGAAGCCGTGGCCGGTGAGGATGGCGCGGAGGTCGGCGGCCAGGCGGGACTGGCGAATGGGCTTGCTGAGGGCGCCGCTGATGCCCTGCTCGCGCATGGTGCGCGCAGCGCCGAGCGCGCCCACGGGGACGAGCACGATCATCTGGAGCGGGGCAATGGCGGGATCAGCCTTGATCGCGCGGGCCATCTCGAGGCCGTCGGTGCCGGGCAGGTCGACGTCGAAGAGCACGACCTCGAAGGGCCGGCCGGCCTCGGCGGCGGCGTGCAGGGTGGTGAGCGCGGCGGGCAGGCTGTCCGCCGCGGCGAGGTCGGTGAGGCCAAGCTCGCCCAGTTCGCCGGCGATGACGCGGCGCAGGGTGACGTTGTCCTCGACGACGAGCACGCGCCGCGTCTGGAGCGGGCGGGGCAGCTTGAAGTCCGCGCCCGAGGGCGGCTGGGGCTGGAGCTGGAGCCGGGCGGTGAACCAGAAGGTGGTGCCTTCGCCCACCCGGCTGTCGAAGCCGATCTCCCCGCCCATCATCGTCACGAGCTGCCGCGCAATGGCGAGGCCGAGGCCGGTGCCGCCGTAGCGGCGGGTCATCGAGCCGTCGGCCTGGGTGAAGGACTCGAAGATCTTCGGCTTGGACTCCTCGGCGATGCCGATGCCCGTGTCGCGCACGGCGACGCGGAGGAGGACCCCGTCCTCGCCGCCGGCGGGTTCGCGCGTGACCTCGATGAAGACCTCGCCCTGGTCGGTGAACTTGACGGCGTTGCCGACGAGGTTGGTGAGCACCTGGCGGAGCCGGCCGGGATCGCCCTCGAGGTGGCGGGGCACTTCGCCGCGGACCCAGGAGATGAGTTCGACGGATTTGGCGCGGGCGCGTTCGGCGAGGATCTGCGTGGTGTCCTCGACCACCTCAAAGAGGTCCAAGGGGATGCGCTCGACGGTGAGCTTGCCGGCCTCGATCTTGGAGAAGTCGAGGATGTCGTTGACGATGGTGAGGAGGTTGTCGGCGCTGGCGGCGATGGTCTCGGCGAAGTCGCGCTGCTCGCGGGTGAGGCTGGTCTCGAGCAGCAGGCCGGCCATGCCGGTGATGGCATTCATGGGCGTCCGGATCTCGTGGCTGACATTGGCCACAAACTCGGACTTGAGGCGGGCGGACTCGAGGGCGGCCTCGCGGGCTTTCTCCTTCTCGACCTCGGCCTGGCGGCGGGCGGTGATGTCCTCGATCGCGCCCTCAAAGAAGAGCACGTCGCCGGCGGCGTCCCGCACGGCCCGGCCGCTCTCGGAGACCCAGATGCGCACGCCGTCGCTGCGGTAGATCTCGGATTCGAAGCCCGTGATGTTGCCGTGTTCGAACACGGCCTTGACGAAGTCCTCGCGGCGGCCGGGCTCCACGTACACCTGCGTCTTCACGTCGGTCAGGTGCTGCATCAGCTCCTGCGGCGAGGCGTAGCCGTAGATGCGGGCCAGCGCGGGGTTCACGCTGAGGAAGCGGCCGTCGGGCGTGGTCTGGTAGATGCCCTCGACGGAGTTCTCGAAGATGGCGCGGTACTTCTCCTCGGCGCCGCGCAGGGCGGCCTCGGCCTCGAAACTCACGGTCACGTCGCGTGCGGCGCCGACAAGGCCGGCCAGCTCACCGCTCTTCGAGTACACCGGCACCTTGGTCACGGAGAACCAGCACGCGCGGCCCTCGGCGTCCGTCTGGCGCTCGATCTTGCCGATGAGCGGCTTGCCAGTGCGGAAGATGCGCTGCTCGTCCTCGAAGTACTCCCGCGCGAGCTCCGGCGGGAAATAGTCGAAGTCCGTCCGGCCCACGGCCTCCTCGGGGCCGGCCAGCCGGAAGCGCAGCGAAAAGGCGCGGCTCACCTTGAGGAAGCGCGATTCCCGGTCCTTGAAGAAGATGGTGTCGGGGCTGTTGTCCATGAGCGCGACCAGCAGGTTGCGCTCGTAGGCGAGCTGGTCCTCGAGCTGCCGGCGTTCGGTCACGTCCCAGAAGATGCCCTGGATGCCGATGACGCGGCCGTCGGCGTCCACCAGCGGCGTCTTGATGACCTGCACCCAGCGCTTGCGGCCGTCCGGGGTGACGTTGGCCTCGGTCACCTCGACCGGCAGGCGGGACTGGATCACCCGCTGGTCGTCCTGCTGGTACTGCCGGGCGAGCTGCTCCGGGAAGAGGTCGAAATCCGACCGGCCGATGATCTGGTCCAGCGGCCGGCCGATGGTCTCGCAGAAGCGGGAGTTGGCGAAGGTGAAGCGCTCGTCGAGGCCCTTGCGGAAGATGTTCTGGGGCAGCATCTCGACCAGCGAGTGGTAGAGCAGCTCGGAGTCGCGCAGCTTGAACTCCATCTGCTTGCGCCGGGTGATGTCCTGCACGGTGCCCTCGTAGAGGAGCAGGCGGCCGGCGGGGCCGCGCACGGCGCGGGCGTTTTCGGAGATCCAGATGACTGAGCCGTCCTTGCGGTAGATCTGCGCCTCGAAGTCCGTGACCGTGTCCGTCGCCTCGAGCGCGCGCGCGAAGTCCGCGCGGCGGTTCGGGTCCACGTAGAGCTGTCGGGTGATGTCGCGTACGCTGGCCGTCAGCTCCTCCGGCGTGGCGTAGCCGTAGATGCGCGCCAGCATGGGGTTGGCGGAGAGGTAGAGGCCTTCGGGCGAGGTCTGGTAGATGCCCTCGACGGTGTTCTCGAAGATGCCGCGGTACTTGGCCTCGGCGGCGCGCAGGGCCGCCTCCGCGGCGTGATGCTGGGCCTCGAGCTGCTCGAGTTCGAGCCGCTGGCGGCGCTGCTCAAGCGAGGCCACGGCCAGCCGGCCGAGGGCGCGGAGCGATTCCCCCTGCCCGGGCGTCAGCCGGCCGGGCGTGCGGTCCCAGACCGAGAGGGCGCCGAGCACGTGTCCGGCAAGGGTCCGCAGCGGGGCCGCGGCGTAGAAGCGGACATGGCCCGCCTCGCCCACCGCCGGCAGATGCGCCGCGCGGGGATCGCGGGAGGCGTCCTCCAGCACGAACAGGTCGCCGGCCGCCGCCGCGAGATGGCACAGCGCGTCCGCCCGCGGCAGCGGGCCGGGGTTCACGCCCAGCCCGGCCACGATCATCGCCGTCTCCGTCTCGAGCACGCACAGCGCCGCGGCGGTCCGGCCGGTGACCAGGGCCGCCAGCCGCACCAGTTCGTCAAACGCCGGGTCGGGCGCCGCGCCGGCGGGGAAGCAGCCGCGGACCGCAGTCAGCCGCGCGGACTCGTCAGGACCGCCGGCCGGGGGCGGGGGCACCGTGCTCATGCGGGCAGGGTAGGGGACGCGGCGGGCGGGTTCAGCCGGAATCTCGCTGGCCGGCGCGCCCGCCGGCTGCAAGTTCGGGACGCATGATCGTGATCCTTTCCGGCACCAGCCGTCCGGGCAGCCGTACGCGCTGCATCGTCCGCGAGCTCGAGGAAGCCTACGCCGCGCTGGGCGTGCCCCACGAGGTGCTCGACCTCGCGCGTCTGCCGCTGGATGCCTTCCTGCCCGGCGCGTACGCGGAGAAGCCGGCGTCCTTCGCGCCCTTCGCCGACACCGTGCAGCGTGCCGGCGGCGTCCACGTCGTGACCCCCGAGTACAACGGCGGGATGCCCGGCGTGCTGAAGCACTTCATAGACCTGCTGAAGTTCCCCGAGAGCTTCGAAGGCCGGCCGGTCGCCTTCACCGGCGTGGCCGCGGGCATGTGGGGCGCGCTGCGGCCGGTGGAGCAGCTCCAGGCCATCTTCGCCTACCGCAGCGCGCACGTCTTTCCCGACCGCGTCTTCCTGCCGCGCATCCACGAGCTGCTCGACGACGCGGGCCGGCTCAAGGATGCGGAACTGCGCCACCGCCTGCACGCGCAGGCGGCGGGATTTGCGGAGTTCGTGCGGAAGCTGCGTGCCTGACCGGGCCCGGTCGGCCGGGTGCGGCGGGTCTTTCCGGGCGGGCGATGTGCCGCTAGCCTTTCCGCCCATGATGACACCTGCGCCGGACCCGGCGCCGAAGAAGGTCAACCTCCGCCGCCCCGACGTGATGGAGGCCGTGCAGGCGCAGGTGGTCGCGCACTACCGCAGCCCGCTCGTCGAGCGCATCCGCGCGGACGGCGGGGTGCTCCGCGCGCCGGGCCTGACCATCAAGCTCGCGAAGGAGTTCGGCTTCTGCTATGGCGTCGAGCGGGCCATTGACCTGGCCTACGCCGCGCGCCGGTTCTTCCCCGCGGACAAGCGCGTCCTCCTCCTCGGCGAGATCATCCACAACCCCGAGGTCAACGACCAGATCCGCCGGATGGGTATCGTCAGCATCTCGCCCAAGCCGACCGACGACGAGCTGGCGTCACTCACTGCGGACGACGTCGTGATTGTCCCCGCCTTCGGCACCGAGGTGGCCACGCGTCGCAAGATCGAGGCCCTCGGCTGCCAGATCGTGGACACGACCTGCGGCGACGTGATGAGCGTCTGGAAGCGCGTGCGGCAGTACTCGAAGGACGCCGTGACGAGCATCATCCACGGCAAGGCCCGGCACGAGGAGACCAAGGCCACCACCTCCCAAGCCACCGCCAACGGCAGCGGCCACTACCTCGTCGTGTTCACGCTCGATGAGACCGACTACGTCTGCGACTACATCCTGAAGGGCGGCGACAAGGCGGAGTTTCTGGAGAAGTTCAAGGGCGCCTGCTCGCCGGGTTTCGACCCCGACCAGCACCTCGTTGCGGTGGGCGTGGCCAACCAGACCACCATGCTCCGCGGCGAGACCGAGGAGGTGCAGCGCCGTTTCCGCCGCGCGATGGAGCAGAAGCACGGCGCGGCGGACCTGGACCGGCACTTCCGCTTCTTCGACACCATCTGCGGCGCCACGCAGGACCGGCAGGACGCGCTCGAGAAAATGCTGCGCGAGCCGATGGACCTGCTGATCGTGGTGGGCGGCTACAACTCGTCGAACACCTCGCACCTCGCCGAGATGGGCGAGAAGGTGCTGCCCACATACTTCATCAAGAACGCGGAGATGATGGAATCCGCCGCGCTCATCCGGCACTGGAACCAGCACATCAGCGAGGAGGTGGAGACGCGCGACTGGTTCCCCGGCCGGCCGGAAGTGACGGTGGGCATCACCGCCGGCGCGAGCTGCCCGAACAACCTGATCGAGGAAGTCATCGAGCGGCTGTTCGAGCTGAAGGGGCTGCCAAGGCCGGATGCGGTGGCGAACTAGGCTGGTTGTATTGGATTTATCATGAAGTTCGCCGCCTACGCCGCGATGGCCGTGTGTGTCGTGCTGTTGCTTTCGGGGGCCGGAACCGGTTGTTCGACCACCGCCAGCCATGCATCCAACTTGCCTGCAGGGGTCTGGTGGAACGGCAAAGGGCCGATGTCCGAATACGATAAGGAACTGATCAGGACGATTCAGGCAAAGTGGTTCAGTCTCCTCGAAGAGGTTAAGGAATCACTGGGTGTAGGAATAGTGAAGGTTAGCTTCCAGCTCCATGCTGACGGTACTATTGATTCGCCGACCATCACCGATTCCACCATTCAACCATGGGGTGTTGATCTGGCTGTTCGCGCCGTCTCGGAGGCTGCGCCGTTTGAGCCTTGGCCTGAAAAGCTGGTCAGGCGTACGGGCGGCGCGTCACGGGAAATCGGAATCACGTTCTACTATCAGTAGTCCAAGTTTATCTTGCCTTCGTCCTGCAAGCTTAGCCGCCCGATTCCATGCCCGTCACCCGCACCGACCTCGAGGCCCGCGAGCGCGCGACGCTCGCGCCCTACGCCCAGTTCAGCGGCGATACCCGCGGCCGCGTCCACGCCGAGGCCCCGCCCGAGTGGCGCACGCAGTTCCAGCGTGACCGCGATCGCGTCATCCACAGCCGCGCCTTCCGCCGGCTTGAGTACAAGACCCAGGTCTTCCTCAACGGCACCGGCGACCACCTCCGCACCCGTCTCACGCACACGATGGAGGTGGCCGCCATCTCGCGGAACATCGCCCGCGCGCTGCGCCTCAACGAGGATCTCGCCGAGACCATCGCCCTCGCGCATGACCTCGGGCACTCGCCCTTCGGGCACACGGGCGAGGCGGCGCTGGACCGCCTGATGCGCGGCCACGGTGGCTTCGAGCACAACCGCCAGAGCCTCCGCGTCGTGGAGCTGCTCGAGCAGAAGTATCCCGGCTTCCGCGGCCTGAACCTCTCGTGGGAGGTCCGCGAGGGCCTGGCGAAGCACCAGACCGGCTTCGACGTGCCGCCCGGCGGCGCCGAGTTCCAGCATCGCCAGCCCTCGCTGGAGGCGCAGATCGCCAACCTCGCCGACGAGGTCACCTACTACAGCCACGACCTCGATGACGGCCTCGACTCCGGCCTGCTCAGCGAGCGCCAGCTCACCCGCGACGTCGAGGCCTGGCGTCACGCCACCCGGCTCGTGCGGCGCGAGCACGGCGCGCTCCCGGACGAGTGCCGCCGTTACTTCATCATCCGCACGATCATTGACGAGCAGGTGAAGGACGTGGTGCTCACCACCGAGGCGCGTCTGCGTGCCGCCAAGGTGCGCAGCGCCGATGAAGTCCGCGCCCAAGCCCGCCCGCTGGTCACTTACAGCGCGGAGCGCCGCCGCCTGAACGTCGCGCTGCGGAAGTATCTTTACCGGAATCTCTATTACAACCCGGAGGTCAAGGGCCCCAACGAACGCGCCGGCTTGATGCTGAAGGAGCTGTTCGCCCACTACCTGGCGCATCCGCGCGAGCTCGGCGAGGCCACCCGTGCCCGCATCCGCACCGACGGTGCGCACCGCGCCGTGTGCGACTACCTCGCGGGCATGACGGACCGCTTCGCGATGGCGGCCTACGCGCGCTTTTTTCCCGGCGCGACGGCGTGCTGAAGGCAGCAGGCTTCGTCGCGACCACGCGGCCGTAGCGCAGGCTGGCAGCCGGCTGTGCGGTGGCGGCCGCGGACGTAGGAGGCGACGCGAGGAGGCTCAAACTTCCCCGGGCAGATGGAGACTCGACACCTCGTCTCCTACGCCTGTGAGACTCCAGGCTACTTTGCCGCGCCGCCCGTCAGCCGCGGCGCCATCCATTCCCTCAGTTCCCGCAGCCTGTCGGTGTTGATCAGGTCGGCACCGGCTTCCCATTGCCCCTGCCACGAGGCGGGCAGGTCCGGCGACGCCCAGAAGCGGATGCGGCGGCCCTGGGCGTGGGCCGTGGTGATGATCTCCTTCAGCTTCGCCATTTCTCCCGGAGGCATTTCGCCGCTGCCGCCCCAGATGAAGTGGTTGCGCCATGAGTCGCTGACCAGCGGGACGAGCGTCGCGGGCGGGTTCGTTGTCAAGTCCTCCGGTCGTCCGTCCAGTGCGGCGAGGCGTACGTCCTCAGCCTCGAGCATGGCGCGCGGGCGGTCGCCGGAGAGGATGACGGTCACGGCGTTGGTCTCGATGCGGTCGCGGTGGAAGACGGTCAGCATGTCGCGGTACCCGGCGAGCACGTCGCGGAGGCGGGCGTAGGTCGCGGCCCCGTCCGCCTTGAGGTCCACGAGCAGCGTCAGCGTTGGGCCGTCCGGAAAAACCCGGCCGCCGTGGGCCTTCACGCGGCCGCGCAGCGGATCGAGGTACAGGGCCTCCAGCGTGCGCTCCGGCTTCACGCGCCAGCGGTCGTGGGCCACGAGCAGTTGGCCGTCCACGAGGAAGATGTCGGCCTCGACGCTGGCGAAGCCCTGGTCCAGCGCGTCGAGCAGCGGGCGGGGATGCTCGTAGTCGTTGTGAGCATGGGCGCGGGGCAGGGGAACGGGCCCGGCGGCCAGGGCGGGAACGGCGAGCAGCAGCGCGAATAGGATCAGTCGGCGCATGCGGGCAGCTTGGCGGCCGCCCGCGGTGTGCGCCGCTCAATTCTTCCGCCGGGCGGTGACTTCTCCGTAACGTCGGCCCGTGCCGAAGCCCACGGATATCCGCGTCGTTGGCGCCCGCCTGCACCTGCTGCCCGTGCGGACGCGCGTGCCGCTGAAGTTCGGCGCGGAGACGCTCACGCACGTCACCTGCGCCCGCGTCCGGCTCACCGTGGCGGACCGCGCCGGCCACACGGCGGAGGGCTGGGGCGAGACGCCGCTCAGCGTGCAGTGGGGGTGGCCTTCGTCGTTGCCGTATGCCGAACGTTTCGAGGCGATGATCGCGCTGTGCCGCCGGCTCACGCGGGCCTGGCCGGCCTTCGGCGAGGCGGGTCATCCGCTCGAGCTCGGCTGGGATTTCGTCGAGCACCGGCTGCCGGCGCTGGTCGCGGAACTGAATGCCGGGCGCAGCCGCGGGCCGATGCCGCATCTCGCTGCGCTGATCTGTGCGTCCGCCTTCGACCTCGCGCTGCACGACGCCTTCGGCAACCTCCTCGGGCGGCCGACCTACGCGACGTACACCGGCCAGTTCCTGAACCGCGACCTCGCGGCCTTCCTGGAGTCTGAGCCGGATGCGGCGGCGGAGTTCCGGGGCCGCTTTCCCGCCGACTTTCTGTGCCCGCGGCGGGATGAACTGCCCGCGTGGCACCTCGTCGGGGGGCTGGATCCGCTCGACGCGTCGGAACTGCGCGGCGACGAGCCGGCGGACGGGCATCCGGTGCTGCTCGCGGACTGGATCCGGCGCGACGGGCTGACGTGCCTCAAGGTCAAGCTGCGCGGCAACGCCGCCGCATGGGACCTCGCCCGCCTGGTCCGCGTCGGGGAGATTGGCACCGCGCATGGCGTGGCGTGGCTCACGGCCGACTTCAATTGCACGGTGCAGGAACCGGCCTACGTGAGCGCCATCCTCGACCGCCTGCGCGCCGCGCATCCGGGGCTCTTCGCGATGCTGCTCTACGTCGAGCAGCCGTTTCCGTACGACCTCGAGGCCCATCCGCTCGACGTGCGGGAAGTGTCCGCGCGCCGGGCGCTTTTCCTCGATGAGAGCGCCCATGACTGGCGCCTCGTGCGGCTGGGCCGGCGGCTGGGCTGGACCGGCGTCGCGCTCAAGACCTGCAAGACGCAGGGCGGCGCGCTGCTCAGCCTGTGCTGGGCGCGGGCGCACGGGATGGCGCTGATGGTGCAGGACCTGACCAACCCGATGCTCGCGCAGCTCCCGCATCTCCTGCTCGCCGCGCACGCCGGCACGATCCACGGCGTGGAGACCAACGCGATGCAATTCTACCCCGAAGCCTCGGCGCCCGAGGCGGCAGTGCATCCGGGCTGCTTCCGGCGGCGGGCGGGGACGGTGAACCTGGCCACGCTGCGCGGGCCGGGCTTCGGATATCGGCTGGCGGAGATCGCGCGGGAACTGCCGGCGGTGGACGCGGAAGGTTGAGGAGGGACGGGTCAGGCAGAGCAGGACGGCAGCGGGAAGCGCACGCCTCCGGCGTGTCTTTTTCGGCGTCGCGCCGAAAACCTCGTCCCACCATTTCCGTCCCCGTTGTTCCCGGTGAGAAGAGGTGGAGGGAACGTCGTGCCGGGCGCGACGCCCGGCACCGCACGCCGAGGCGTGCGCTCCCGGGATGGCTGCGTCCTGCCCGCTTCCCGGCCTTGACGATGCCCTTGCCGTCAGTTATTTCTGCCACAACAGAAATTACCGACGCCCATGCAAAATCTCTCACCCGTCCAGCAGCGCTTCGTGCTCCACTGGGGCGAGATGGGCGCCCGCTGGGGTCTCAACCGCACCGTCGCGCAGGTCCACGCGCTGCTCTACCTCAGCGAGGCGCCGCTGTCGGCCGACGTGATCTGCGAGACGCTGGGCGTGGCCCGCTCGAACGTCAGCAACAGCCTCCGCGAGCTGCAGAACTGGGGTGTCGTGCGCGTGGTCCACCTGCCCGGCGACCGGCGCGACCACTTCGACACCACGAAGGACGTCTGGGAGCTGTTCCGGCAGGTGCTGGCCGTGCGCAAGCAGCGCGAGATGGACCCGACCGTCGAGGTGCTCCGCGAATGCGCCGCCGAGGCGGAGAAGGCCGGCCCCCGCGAGGCGTACACGCGCGAGCGCATCGAGGCGATGGCCGGCTTCTTCGAGACGATGAGCGGCTGGTACGACCGCATTGACGAGCTGCCGACGCCCGCCGTGATCAAGTTCGTCCGCCTCGGCGACAAGCTGCGCAAGCTCGTCGCCTGACGCCCGTGAAACCCGCCGCCCCCCCCACGCCTTCCGCCGGCACCGTCTATTTCGACGGCGACTGCGGCTTCTGCCGGGCCTGGGTGGACCGCTGGTCGCCGCGGCTCCGGGCGCGCGGCTTCGCTTTCGTACCGATGCAGTCCGAGGCCGCGCGCGGCGTGCTCGGCCTCGCGCCCGGCGAGGTGCCGGGCGAGATGAAGCTGGTGCTGCCGGACGGGCGGACGCTGGGCGGCATCCACGCGGTGGCGGCGCTGCACCGGCCGTTCATCTGGGGCTGGCCGCTTTGGCTGGCGACGCGCACGCCCGGCCTGCGGCAGCTCGCGGAGGCCGGCTACCGCTTCATCGCCCGGCGTCGCCACCGGCTGGCCGCAGCCCTCGGCCTGCCCGTGCAATGCGCGGTGGTGGGCACCACGAAAAACCCTTCCTCCCATGAAAACTCCGCGAACTGCCGCCGGTGACGCCGCCCTGAACCCGCCCGCCCGGCGCGAGCGGATGGAACGTTTCGGCGCGTTCACGGCGCTGCTGCAAAGCGTGGCCACGCTGGTGTTGCTGCCGATTATCACGCGCCAGCAGGGGCGCCGGGCCGGCGTGGCGGCCTCGTGGGGCATCGCGGCGGGTGCAAGCCGGATGCTGCGGGCGGTCGGCGGACGGCAGGAGGAACCCGGCGGGTCTCCCGGCCGCTGAGGCGGACGGGGTTCGCGCCGGCGATTCACCAACGAATGGTCGCCCGGCTTCGGACGGGCGGCACTGAGCCGGGGCGTCAGTTCAGCTGCAAACCGGCCAGTTTTGGGTCCACCTTGGCGGCAATCTTGCCGTCGCGGATCTCGATCTTGCGCGGGGTGACTGCTGCGATCTCGGGATCGTGCGTGACGAGGATGATGGTGCGGCCCTCGGCGTGGAGCTTGCGGAAGGTTTCGAGAATCATTTCGCCGGTGTGCGAGTCAAGGTTGCCGGTGGGCTCGTCGGCGAAGATGAGGCGGGGGTCGTTCACCAGGGCGCGGGCAATGGCGACGCGCTGCTGCTGGCCGCCTGAAAGCTGCGACGGACGGTGCTTGGAGCGATTGTCGAGGCCGACCAGGTTGAGCGCCGACATCGCGCGCTCGTGGCGCTCGCGGGCGGAGGCGCCAGCATAGATCATCGGCAGCTCGACATTTTGCAGCACGGTGAGCTTGGGAAGGAGATTGAAGAACTGGAAGACGAAGCCGATCTTTCGATTGCGGATCTGGGCCAGTTCGCGGGCCGTGGCGCCTTGGATTTCGGTGCCGTCCAACCGGATGGTCCCAAGGGTGGGCGAGTCGAGGCAGCCGAGGATGTGCATCAGGGTGCTCTTGCCGCTGCCGCTCGGGCCGATGATGGAGATGAACTCCGCCGGCGCGATGTCCAGGGAGACGTCGTCCAAGGCGCGGATTTCCTCGCCGCCGAGGGAATAGATCTTGCTGACGTTGCGGAGTTCGACGAGGGCCATCGTACGCAGGAAGGTGGTCGGGAAAGGGACGGCCACGCTCACGTTCCACCGGGCCGACGGGACTGGCCGGCGGCAAGCGCCGGGGCCGGTGGGGCGGCCGCGGCGTCCTGGGGTTTCTCGAGCGTGACGATGTCCCCCTCCGCGAGGCCTTCCTTCACTTCGGCGTGGAAATAGTCCGAGGCACCAATGGTCACGTCCTGGCGCTGCCAGCCGCCGTTGCGCCTCACGTACACGTATCGCCGACCCTGCTCGGTGAAGACAGCGGAAAGGGGGACGGCCAGTGCGCCCGCCGTCGCGGCGACGGGGATGGAGATGTTGGCCGTCATGCCCGGCTGGATTCGGGCGTCGGGCGTCTTGAGGAGGATGCGGGTGCCGAAGCCCTTGATGTTGTTCCGAACAGTGGCCTGAGGAGCGATGCGCTCGACGAGGCCGGTGATGGAGAGTCCCGGGATGGCGTCCACCGCCACGCTGACTTCCATGCCCTGCTTGAGGCGGGTGACATCGGCCTGGTTGACGTGGGCATTGATCACCAGTGCGTTCAGGTCGGCGATGGTCAGCACCTCGGTGCCGCTGTTAAAGCCGCCGGAGCCGGACACGGCTTGGCCGATGGAAACGGGGCGGGTGAGGATGGTGCAGTCGAACGGAGCCACGATGCGGGTTCGGGACAGCTTTTCCTCCGACAGCGCGAACTGCTTTTCCGCGCGTTCGATGGAATTCTTCGCGAGCTCGAAGTCCTGCTTTGAGGAATCCCACCGCTGGCGGGTGGTCTCGAAGACCTGCTCGGCGACGAGCTTTTCCTCAAAGAGCCTCCGGTCGCGCTCGTAGTCGCGTTCCGCCTGCACCATGGCAATGCGGGCCTTCTCAAGCTGGAGCTTGGCGCTCTCGACCTGCTTCTGCTGCGTCTCGAGCTCGAGACGGAGGTCCTTGTCATCGAGCGCGAAGAGCAGGCTGCCCTTCGTCACGCGATCGCCGACGTCCACCGGCAGCTCGTTGATGCGACCGTTGACCTCGGGGCGCACCGACACCTGCTCGGCGGGGCCGATTTCGCCGGCGACGCCGACGGAGAAATTGATGTCGCGCCGGCCGACCACCGCCTCCGTCTGGCGGGCGGGCGGGCTGGCGGCGGCTGCACCGCCGGAAGCCGGGCGCTGCCGGAGATACCACCACGCGCCACCCGCCCCGGCGGCGAGGATCAGAATCATCAGGAGTTTGTTCATGCGGCCCTCAAGAGGCTAGAGACGATACGCATACGTGCAAATTCGGTTTTGTTTGGCCGGGCTGGCGCGGCGTTCCAGCCCGCCTTGGTCGAGGGCGTGACCCCGCGGGCGTCATGATTGTCCTTCGCTTCACGCCCCTCCCCATGGCCATCTCCGATCCCGATTTGGAGGAAGATGAAGGTTCAAGATAATGGAGGCGCCCAGCGAGGTGCCCATTCGACACCCGCACCGCGGTCCCCTAGAAGTCCCGGCCCATGCCGCGGCCCGCGCGACGCTCCCGGACCGGCGCCAGTTTCTGGCGCGGGGCGACGCTTTGGTTGCTCACGTTCGGTGCGGCCGGCCTCGTCATGTGGCTCTGGTGGCAGGGCGGCCGAGACTTGACTGAGGTGGTGCAGGAAACCAGTCCGCCCGCGCCGCGGCGGGCCGCGGCCCCGGCGCCGCTGCTGACAAACCCGCCGAACGCCGCGCTTCTGGTCACGGGCCTCGTGACCGCACCGCGGATCGCGGTGCACCCCCCCCCGTCCACCGTCGTGACCAATCCGCCGCCTGCAGCCGTGGCGGTGACCAACGCGGCCCCGCCCCCGCCCGCGGACCTGATGGACGTGCTGGCCCTCCAGATCGGCCTCGCGCGGCGCGGCATTTCCAGCGGCCCGCTGGACGGCGTGTTTGGTGGGCAGACACGTACCGCGCTGCGCACCTTCCAGCAGGCGGCCGGCCTGCCCACCACGGGTCATCCGGACGCCGAGACGCGGCGCCGGCTTTCGCCCGAGCCGCCACTGCTCACCCGGCATGTCGTCACCGCGGACGAAATGCAGCGGTTGAAGCCCGTGCCGGCCACCTGGCTGGGCAAGTCGCAGGCCTCCCGGCTGGACTATGAAACCCTCCTCGAGCTGATCGCCGAGCGCGCCGGCACGTCGCCCACGCTGGTGCTGCGCCTGAACCCGAAGCTGGACTGGGCCTATGCGGGCCCCGGAACGGGCGTCACGGTGCCGGCTGCGTCGTTGCCTTCGCCCCGCGGGCGGGCCGCACTCCTCCGCATTTCGCTGGCGGAGAAGACGCTTCAGGCGTGGGACGCCTCGTCGAACCTGCTTTTTCACGCCCCCTGCAGCATCGCGCGCAAGGTCGAGAAGCGCCCCGTCGGCCGGCTTGCCGTGACCCGCTTCGCGTTGGGTCCCGAGTACCTCTTCAACCCGGCAATCTTCCCTGAATCGCCCGAGGCCCGTGCCATCGGCCGCAAGCTGACCCTGCCGCCCGGGCCCAACAACCCGGTGGGCACCGCGTGGATCAGCCTCGACCGGCCCGGCTATGGCATCCACGGCACGCCGCTGCCCGAGCAGGTCGGCCGTACGGAATCGCACGGCTGCTTCCGCCTCGCAAACTGGAACGCGGAGCACCTTGTGAAGCTCGTCTGGGCCGGCCTCCCCGTCCTCGTCGAGCCATGAGCGCCCGGCACGTCTTCAAGCTCTCCAGCGACGAGGCCCGACGCGCGCTGCCCGGCAAGGTGCTCATCGCCCAGGATGAGACCGAGAGCCTCACCCATGTCCTGCTCAAGCTCCTCGCGTACGTCCTGTTCTACGATGAGCGGCTCCAGATCGAGGCCCGCCTGCCCACCGACCACATTCCATTCGAGCCGGACTTGATCCTCCTCGACTATGAGCTCCGGCCGAAGCTCTGGATCGAGTGTGGTGAGTGCAGCCTCAACAAGCTGCACAAGCTCGCCGTGAAGGCGCCCGAGGCGGAAATCTGGGTCGTGAAACGCTCGCCGGCCGAGGCGCAGAAGCTTCTGCAGCAGATGGAGCGCGACGAGTTCCGCCGTGGGCGCTACGGCCTCGTCGGGCTGGACGAGGCGATGCTCCAGGAGATCGTGGGATTGGTCGGGGGCCGGGACACGCTGCACTGGTTTGGAGGTTCCATCGAGGCCGGGCAGATCCAGCTCGAGTTCAATGGCCTGTGGTTTGATTCGCCGCTGACCGTGCTGCGGTGGTGAGGTTACGGGTCGCCAGCCGGAACTGCAGGGCAGGGAGCCGACTCAGTTGTGGGCCGGGCCACCGGCCCGGCGCGCAGCCCAAGCCGCCGGTGGCGCGGCCCGGTTCAGGCCGGCCGCCGAAGTCACCGAAAAATTCCGGGGCAAGGTCCAGATATGCCCTGCCCGCCGCGGCATCCATTTTTCGACTGGCGACCGCTGGTGCGGTCCTTATCCTGCACCTGTCATGTTTCGCCGCGTGGCATTCTTCTTCCTGAGCCTGCTGCTCGTATTCTCGGTCACCGGGAAGAACGGCGGGCGCGGCGGCGTGTGCCTGCCAGCTCCGGCGCCGGCCGCTTCGTGCGGCTGCTGCTCCGGCTGCTCCATGGTGAGCTGCTGCCCGGCGCCGGCCTCCGCGCCGGAACGTTCCCCCACGGCGCCCGCGCGAACCTCGGTCGCCGATGATGCCGCGTGGCTGGCGGTGCTTTCCCATGCGGCGCCGACGCTGGATGCGCCGGCTCCCCCTCCCCTTCCTCCTGCGGTTTCGGCCGCCCCCCGCGCCCCCGCGGTGCCGCTTTTCCTGAGCGGCGGCGGCCTGCTGCGCTGAGCCGGCACGGCTCGAAGGTCGTGGTGTGCCCCGCGCCGGCGCGCCATGCGTTGCTAAAGGCGCCTTTCCCGATCCCAACCGTGCCTTTCCATGTCCATTTTCCGCCGCTGTGCGACCGCCGTGCTCCTGCTCGGGAGCTGCGGCGCGTGCGCCGATCCCGCCCTGCCGCCGGTGGTCCTGACCGCCGCCCGTCTCGCTGACCTCATCGCCGAGGCACGCACGAACCATCCCGCCCTCCGCGCCGCCGCCGCCCGCGAGCGCGCCGCCAGCCAGGCCGTGGACGCCGTGCGTACCTGGGGCGATCCCACCTTCCGCTTCGGCGGCTTCGTGGCCGGCGATCCCGGTCCCGACCTCGAGGAGGAAGGCGATCTCCAGTACGGCGTGGAGCAGCCGCTGCCCCTCTTCGGCAAGGCCGCCGCCGAACGCCGCGCCGCCGCGGCCGCGCGCACCCTGGCCGGCGCGGACGCCGGCCTGCGCGACGTGTACCTCCGCCGCGACGTGGCGCAGGCCGCGTACCGGCTGGCGCTGGCCGAAGAGACGCTGGCCGTCGGCGAACAGGACCTGGTCCTGCTCGACCGGATGGTCGCCTCCGTGCGCGAGCGCCAGGCCGCCGGGCTGAACGCGGAGCTCGACTTCCTCCGCCTCGAGAACGAGCGCCAGCGGCGCGCGCAGCAGCAGGTGACCGACCGGCTGGGCCGCGACTTCGAGCGCGCGACGCTGAACCGCCAGCTCGCGCGCCCCCCCACGAACGCGCCGCCCGCGTTCGCCCTGCCGCCCGTGGCGCCGGAAATCCCGCTGACCGGCCAGCTTTACGAAATGGTCCGGCGCTTCGAGCCGCGGCTGCAGGTGTTGCGGGAACAGGCCGGCCTGGCCGCCGCCGAGGCGGAGCGCACGCGCCGCAACCGCCGGCCCGACGTGATCCTCGGCGTGGACGGCCGGCAGTGGACCGGCAGCGGCGCCTTCCGCGAGGGCTACTTCGGCGTCAGCCTGAACCTCCCATGGTTCAACGGCCGCGCGTACCGCGCCGAACTGGAGCGTGACCTCGCGCTCGCCGGCGCGGCGGAGGACGAGACGGCGGACTACCGGCTCGAGGTGGACCGTGAGCTGTTCCGCGTCTGGAGCCGGATTGACGCGTCCCGCCGCGAGGCGCTGCTGTATCGCGACAGCATCATCCCGCGCTCGGCGCGCGCGGTGGAGAGCGCGCTGGCCACTTGGGCCGCCGGCCGCGGCGGCTTCCTCGACGTGCTCGACGCCCGCCGGATGCTCACCGAGGCGCGGCTCATGCTGGCCCGCGCCATCGCCGAGCAGCACGCAATGATCGCCGAACTCATCACCTGCTGCGGCGTTGGCGAGGAGGAACTTTACGACATGCTTGCCGCCGTCCCGGGCGACCCGCCCCCTTCTCCGGTCACGGAAACTCCACCGACCACCACCCCATGAACAGGGCCCTCAAGCCACTCCTGCTGGTCGCCCTCGTGGCCGCCGCCGCGGCCGGCGGCTGGTTCGCCGCACGCCGGCTCCACACGGGGGATTCGTCACCCGATGCTGCGTCCTCTGGTCGGCGCGTGCTGTTCTACCAGTCGGCCATGCACCCGTGGATCAAGTCCGACCAGCCTGGCAAATGCACCATCTGCGGGATGGACCTCACTCCGGTGTACGAGGGCGAGGCGGCGCAGGAGACCGCCGCCGACCTCGTCACGCTGCCGGCCTCGTCGGTCACCGTGCTGGACGTGCAGACGGCCACGGTGCGACGGGGCCCGCTGGTGCGGACACTGCGGGTTGCCGGCACGATAGACGACGACGACTCACGTCACCGGTTCCTTTCCGCCTACGCCGGCGGGCGGATCGAACGGCTATTCGTGAACTACGTCGGCGCGGAAGTCGCCGCCGGCCAGCCGCTCGCGCTGCTCTACAGCCCGCAGATTCTCGAGGCGGAGCGACAGTATCTCGCGCTGCACCGGCAGGCGACGGTGGCGGACGGTGGCGCGGAACGAACCCAGCTTCTCGATGCCGCCCGCCAGCGCCTGCGGCTGCTCGGCCTCATGGATGCCCAGATCGCCGCCCTGCCGGAGAAGTCGCCAACCAACGCTTTCGCGGAGATCCTCGCCCCGATGTCCGGCACCGTGGTTGCCCGGTTCGTGTACGAGGGGCAGTACGTCGCCGAGGGCGAGAAGCTCCTCGAACTCGCCGACTTTTCGCGCATGTGGTTCCAGTTCGAGGCGTACGAGCGCGACCTGCCGTGGCTTCAGGCCGGGCAGGAAGTCGAGGTGACGGCACCGTCGGTTCCCGGCCGCGTCCTGCGCGCGCCGATTGTATTCATTGACCCGAATGTCAACGAGATGACCCGCGTCACGAAGGTCCGCGTCGAGCTGGACAACCCGCCCGTGGGCGCCACGAACGGCACCCGCCGGCTGCTCGCGCACCGTCCCTGGGCCGAGGGCCGCGTCCGCGTCGAGGCGCCCGAAGCGCTGCTCGTGCCTCGCAGCGCCGTCCTCAACCCCGGCGGCGAGCCGGTCGCCTACGTCGAGGCCGCGCCCGGCACCTATGAGCAGCGCGCGTTGCAGCTCGGCCGCATTGGCGACGACGCCGTCGAGGTGCTCGCCGGGCTGGCGGAAGGCGAGCGCGTGGTGCTGCGCGGGAACCTGCTCATTGACGCCCAGGCCCAGCTCAACCAGGCCGTCCACGGCGGCGGCGCGACGACCACGGGCGCCCCCGCCCTCGCGCCCTTGTCCGAGGAGGCCCGGCTGGCGCTCGTCGCGGCGCTTGTGGCCGCCGACGCCCTGCGCGCCGCGCTTGCGGCGGACGACCTGCCGGCCTTCACCGCGGCGCTGCCCGCGGCCCGGGCCGCCCTCGCCGTGCTGCCGGCGCAGTTGCCGGCGGAGGACTGGCAAGCCTTGGCCGCGGCGGTGGCGGTCGTCACGCCGCCCGGGGCGGCGGCCGACCTGCGAGGCGCGCGGGCGTCATTTCATCCCCTGAGCGAGCGTCTGGCCGACCTCGCGCTGGCCGCCCGCCGCGCCGGCGCGGCCCCGGCCGCGTGGAAGGTGTATGAATGCCCCATGACCGCCCGCGCCTTCGACCAGGCGCCGCCCCGGGCCCGCTGGTTCCAGACCGGCGCGCCCATCCGCAACCCCTGGTACGGCGCCGCCATGCTCGACTGCGGCACGGAGGTCCGGCCATGATCCCTTTCCCGCCCGGCCGCGACGACGGCGCG
This sequence comes from Limisphaerales bacterium, assembly GCA_046155815.1. GTDB lineage: Bacteria > Verrucomicrobiota > Verrucomicrobiia > Limisphaerales > CAIMTB01 > JBJXFY01. The sequence continues at coordinate 24,936 of JBJXFY010000089.1, forward strand.
GGAACCCACAACCACGTCGCAGCAACCAACACATCATCCCCATGAAATCCAGCATTGTCACCGGCCTCGCGGCGCTCGCCGCGGCGGCCTTCCTCACCGGCTGCGCCGAGCAGTCGGCCACCACTGAAACGCCCGCCGCCGGCGCAGGCGCCACGACGGCGGCCATTAAACCCTACCCGCTCGACGTCTGCATCGTGTCCGATGAGAAGCTCGGCAGCATGGGCGATCCGGTCGTCAAGGTCGTGGACGGCCAGGAAGTGAAGTTCTGCTGCAAGAACTGCATCCCGGACTTCG